>JAYOVN010000004.1:0-78237 GCA_038151515.1 Gammaproteobacteria bacterium
GGGCATACCACTTACGCAAGCGAATAAAGAGCAAGCTGGGAACCGAGAAGTTAAAGGAAATATCGATGGGCCGAGTTTGAACTTGGGGCCAAACGCGTGCACCGCGCTCGGTTTGCTCAACGATTCGCGCCATGATTTGCTGAGCACTGTCGGCATTGTCGTGACTGACAAATAACGGCGACAACGTCGTATTGATGCCGTGCTTCAAACTGATGTCCGCCAGTTGGTCGATGCGAGCGAGAGTCAGATCGTTATCGAAAAATTCGTGGACCACCTGCAGTATTTTATTGTGCTGAGACAGCACCGAACACAGCGCGTCCAGTTCCACCGTATCCGCGTAGCGGCTGGGAACCGGCTGCAGGCGCTCATCCATATCCACAAAACTGCTGGACAAGCCAATGGCCCCGGCATTCAGGCATTGATCCAACAGGTCGCACATGGCCTGAGTTTCCGCTTCCGTAGCCGTGCGTTTCATTGAGTCGTCACCCATCACCCACAAACGCAGCACGCTGTGTCCCACCAAGGGGGCGACATTGATGTCCAGATCCTTGCCAATGCGCGCCACAAACTCGTCGAAGGTTTCCCAGTTCCATTCCACCCCTTCTGCAAACGCCTTGTGGGGCATTTCTTCGATTTGGTTGAACATACCCACCAGTTTCATGCGGTGTTCGGCCTTAAGAGGCGCCAGAGATAGCGAACAGTTGCCCGGTACAATCGTGGTGACGCCGTGTTCAATGGCCGGCTTCGCCGCACCATCCCACAGTAGCTGAGCGTCAAAGTGGGTATGAGGGTCGATAAACCCCGGGGCAACCACTTGACCACTGGCATCCACCGTAGTTTGCGCTGCTTCGTTGACGCGACCTACTTTCACGATCACGCCATCCTTGATAGCCACATCCCCAACGAAGGCAGGTAAACCGCTGCCATCGACAACCTTGCCGTTCTTAATTACCAAATCGAGCATTTTATTCTCCTCCACGTACTTCTTGTTCAGCTTAATCCATGTTGTTGTAGGCGCCGGTCAAAGCATCTCGTACATGCTCCCAACCGCGCCCGATCAAATCTTCTACCTGACTGGCACCACAACTTTCCATCAATCGCGCACCAGCCACATGATCCAAGGGCACCTCTGAGCGTCCGCCATTTTCAAAGGTAAGGGACACGACGATCTCGGCCACCCCCTCGTGGGCAGCGGCCAATCGCACATCGCTTATGGTGGCAGACACTATGAACCGCCGCTCATGGGGGGTTCCAAAAATAAAATATCGCTAGGCAATATTGAGTTACCCATTTCGCCGGTGGCATCGTCGATGACACGCCGAGCGAACACATGCAGATTCCAGCTTTGCAGTTGGGCTACCGCCGCTTCTGCGGGTTCCAAGGGCATTTCGCGTTCAGCAATAGTCTGCCATGTATCCCCAGCCCGGGGATGGATTGAGCGGCGCCTGGGGCTAAGCGTTGTTTGGGCAGTTTGCATCTGATCTCTCCCTAATATCGACCCCTGACTATAGGTCATTGACTTGATCAGACAAAGGGGTGTTCAACTTGCGTTGCTTTTTTACCGCCACTTTTCCATAGTCGATGGGGTAGAAAACCTGAGGTTTTTTAAAGCTTATTTCAAGGGAGAGGGAAAAGTGGCGAACCAAAATAACAAATCCATAGATGCAGTCATTGTGGGAGCAGGATTTGCTGGGATTTATATGCTCTACAAACTGCGCCAACAGGGCTTGGACGCGCGGGTAATTGAAGCCGGTACCGGCGTTGGCGGTACTTGGTACTGGAACCGCTATCCGGGCGCGCGCTGCGATATTCCCAGCATGCAGTACTCCTATCAATTCTCCGAAGATTTGCAGCAAGAGTGGGAATGGAGCGAAAAATACGCCACCCAAGGAGAAATCCTCTCTTATGCCGAGCACGTGGTTGAGCGATTTGGTTTAGCCGACGGCATGACCTTCAATACCAGGGTCGCTGCAACTCACTATCTGGAGGCTGAAGATCAATGGCAGGTCGAGTTGGACAACGGCGAGACCCTTCGGTCTCGATTCGTCATCATGGCCACTGGCTGCTTGTCCAAGCCTAACTTCCCTAACATCCCGGGACTGGATCAAGCCACGGTTCCCGTTTACCACACGGGCAGTTGGCCTCATGAGGGGGTGGATTTTACCGACCTGCGAGTGGGCGTCATCGGCACTGGCTCTTCGGCAATTCAAAGTACGCCGATCATTGCCGATCAAGCTAGGTCGTTGACGGTTTTTCAGCGCACCCCGAATTACTCCATACCCGCCTATAACGAACCATTGGACCCGGACTATGTCGCTGAACTGAAGTCTCGTTATCGAGAGTATCGCGAAGAGAACTGGCAGCGAGGTTTCGGCGCGGACTTTGACGACAACGATCAGTCCGTCTTTGACGTGAGCGCTGAAGAACGCCAACGCGCTTACGAAGAACGTTGGGCCAAGGGTGGCCTCGCCTTTCTAGCGGTGTATAACGATCTGGTTTTTGATATGAAGGCTAACGACACCGCCCGGGAGTTTTTCAAAAGCAAAATCGCCAAGCGCGTCAACGACCCTGAATTGGCGGAAAAACTGATTCCCAGCACGCCCATAGGCTGTAAGCGGCTTTGCGTGGATTCGGATTACTACGAGATCTACAACCGAGACAATGTTCGTCTCGTGGATTTGACTGAAAGTCCCATCAGTCGTATTGATGGTGGCGTGGTTGTCACCGAAAGTGAGCGCTACGAGGTAGACGCTCTGGTGCTGGCAACGGGCTTTGATGCCATGACCGGGGCGGTGATGAACATCGACATTAGAGGCCAAGGTGGCCAGAGCCTTCAAGAAAAATGGGCAGCAGGACCCAAGGCCTATCTAGGCTTGGCCAGCGCCGGTTTCCCCAATCTGTTTTTGGTCACAGGCCCGGGCAGCCCGTCTGTGCTGTCCAACATGCTTCCTTCCATTGAGCAGCATGTGGAATGGATTTCGGAATGTATCGAGTACATGAATGCGAACCAGTACCGAACCATTGACCCGAAACCCAGCGCCGAAGAATCATGGGTACAGCACGTCAATGAGGTGGCGGAGACCTCTGTTTACCCGGGCTGCAACTCTTGGTACCTAGGGGCTAACGTTGAAGGTAAAAGCAGAGTCTTTATGCCCTACTTGGGCGTCCCCCCCTATGTGGAAAAATGTCAGGAGGTGGTGGCAGCTGGTTACGAAGGTTTCGCTCTAACCAGCGGTTAAGACCGACGCACCTGACCAACCTTGCACCGGCCCGCCGGTGCTGGGTGGTTCCATTGAGCTACCATCCCGGGGTATCGCGCGGTCTCCTGCAGATCACATCCCGCTGTTAAAGCGGAACAATAAACCAGAGAAAACTATGGCTGACTTTTACCATGCCGGTCACCGGCAACTACAAACAGAGTTCCAATCCCAAGCCCTTGCAGATCGACTCGAAGAAATCATTGTTCAGCCGGCCTTGGATGCCGATGCTCAAAGCTTTATTCAAGCTCAAGACCACTTCTTCCTAACAACGGTGGATACCAGCGGATTTCCCACGGTGTCTTACAAAGGCGGTAACCCGGGATTTGTTCGGGTAGTCAATGAAACCACTCTTTTATTTCCGTGCTTTGACGGCAACGGCATGTGGCTCTCCATGGGCAATATTGTCGAGCACGATAAAGTGGGCATGCTGTTCATCAACATGGTGACCCCCCATCGTATTCGCGTACAGGGCACGGCTACTCTGACCCGTGACCCACGAATTCTTGATTATTGGCAGGACGTCGGCTTAGCCGTGCAGGTAAACATCACTCATACCTGGATCAATTGCCCCCGTTATATCCACCCGGTGGATAAACGCAGCCAATCCCTTCATGTACCTGCCGCTGAGCACGTTACAGAACCCGCAGAATGGAAATCCCTGGAGTTAGTGGCCGATGTGGTGCCACCAGAGCCACATACCATTCGCCCCTCGGAAAAGACTGAATAACTAGGTTGGGCAGCCCGCTCTTGGGCGGGACCAGAGGCTAGGTGGAGCCATGCGCCTCTCACCGAGAAGCCATCCTCGAGGACTTCGGGCAGACAGGCCATAAAAACCTTGCGTTAGCGGAGAAAATAACGAGAATGCCGCGCGCACTGGCGATTCGTTCCTGTGAACATCCTTCGCACGTGTAGTTATCTTTCCCGAGGAATGCTCCGAGTATCTACTGCTCGGCTGCCAAGAGGACCCAGTATGTCTCGTGATAAAACTGACTTTGATCATGCCAATCGACCGACCATTGGTTGGCGCGAACGCGTAGCCTTGCCTGAACTGGGCATTCCGCGCATCACGGCCAAAACCGATACCGGCGCTTTTTCGTCCTCCATCCATGCCTTCGATATCGAGCCTGAGCAGCGTGATGGGGAAACCTGGGTGACCTTCAGCGTGCTTCCCTCTCGGCGTGACCCCGATCAGGTTATCCATTGCGAGGCCCGGGTATCCGATCAGCGACGGGTGAAAAGCTCCGACGGCTCTGTCAGCCAACGTTTTTTCATTCGTACGAGCATGATCATCGGCGAACAAACACTGAACATTGAGATATCCCTTGCTGACCGAGGCACCATGGGTTACCGGATGTTGCTGGGACGTACGGCGATTCGGGGCAACTTCATTGTTGATCCTGCAGCCTCCTACTTAACCACGAGGAGGAAAAGCGCCTCTCAGAACGGAGCAGCAAAATGAAAATAGCGGTTTTATCCAGAAGCCCCAATATCCACTCCACCAAGCGCTTGGTGGAAGCTGCCGCCGCACGTGGCCATGAAGTGCGTGTGGTTGATCACGTTCGGTGCTTCATGGACATCACATCGGATCGACCATCTTTGCATTATCAAGATGAGGAATTCGCTGCCGAACACTTTGATGCGGTGATCCCCAGAATCGGCGCATCCGTCACCTTTTACGGCACCGCCGTGGTGCGCCAATTCGAAATGATGGGGGTTTATAGCGTTAACGAATCCGTCGCGATCACTCGTTCCCGGGACAAACTTCGCTCACTGCAACTGTTGTCACGCCGTGGGGTAGGCATTCCAGTTACTGCCTTCGCGCGCTCCCCTGATGATGTACCCGGCCTCATTCGGGAAGTCGGCGGTGCCCCGTTGGTCATCAAATTACTCGAGGGCACCCAAGGCATCGGTGTGGTGCTGGCGGAAACCCGCACGGCGGCAAAAAGCGTAATACAGGGTTTTATGGGGCTGTCCGCCAACATCTTGGTTCAGGAATACATCAAGGAAGCCGGCGGTTCGGACATTCGCTGCTTTGTGGTGGGCGGCAAGGTCATCGCCGCCATGCAGCGAACGGCACCGGATGGGGACTTTCGCTCGAACTTACACAGGGGCGGCAGTGCCTCCTTAGTTAAACTCACGCCAAAGGAGCGTCGGACCGCTGTTAACGCGGCCAAAATCATGGGTCTGAACGTCTGCGGCGTTGACCTGCTGCGGTCCGATCGAGGTCCTCTGGTGATGGAGGTGAATTCCTCGCCGGGCATCGGCGGTATCGAGGCCGCTACGGGTAAGGACGTAGCGAATCTCATCATCGAATTTATTGAGCGCGAGGCCAGACCCAAGCGCACACGAACTCGAGGCAAGGGTTAGACCCAGCCGAACCGCACTGGGCGCCTCAAGATAACCCTTTCGACACCTCGAAGGCTTGGGCGCTTTCGCGCTGGAGCTGGGGAGATAACAGGTATTCGGCAGCGGTGTGAGCCAGCGCCTTGGCCCCGTCGATAACCGCTTGGTCGCCCTTTTCCGAACGGGCCCACTTTGCAAACTCTGGATTGTGAATCACCACATTTGGCGGAGCCACGGCCAGCATGGGATGGATGGAAGGTAGTCGATAACTGACGTTGCCCATGTCCGTGCTCCCAGCGCCGAATTTCAGTGCCTCTTCGTGCTCTACAAAACTGCGTCCCAGTTTCTCCGCATGATGACGAAACCGTTCTGCCAAGGGCCAATTCGTGTTGAGATCCAAATAATCCACCCCAGCCCAATTCACTTCAACGGTACACCCACTGCCAGTGGCTCCAGCCTCAAAACAGGCTTGAACCCTAGGCTTGAGCTTCGCCAAATCTTTTTCATTGGCTGCTCTCACGTAAAACTGGCCGACTGTTCGGTCTGGAACAATATTCGGTGCAGACCCACCCTCTTCCACAATGCCGTGAATACGTTCGGAGGCTCGAATGTGCTGGCGCAAATTTGAAATGGCCTGATAGGCAAGCAGCAATCCGTCCAAGGCGTTAACACCCTTATGCGGCATGGCAGACGCGTGAGAGGCCTTGCCGTGATAAATAACTTCCACCTCGGCGATGCAGATAGACGGCATGGTGGCTAAATTCACACCCGCGGGATGGATCATCAGGGCAGCATCGATACCCTCGAAGGCCCCCGACCTAGCCATCAGTTCCTTGCCGCCACCGCGCTCCTCGGCAGGCGTTCCCAGCAGTTTAACTCGCCCGGGCAGTTGACCTGAAACCTGATTCAAGGCCAAAGCGGCTCCTAGCGCGGTGGTGGCAATGATGTTGTGCCCACAGGCATGTCCAATCTCCGGCAGCGCATCATACTCCGCTAAAACCGCGACGGTAGGTCCAGTCTCCTTAGGGTTAATCGTGGTTTCAAAGGCGGTTTCCAAAGAATAAACACCTGTCTCCACCTCCATGGCATGGTCCCGAAGAGTCTCGGCCAACAGCTCGCAGGCAAAATGCTCCTCAAATGCCAGCTCCGGTTTTTCGTGAATGGCATGGGATACTCGCAACAGAGTTTCCGCTGACGCTTCTACCGCTGCATCAATTTCCTCATGGACACTTGCTTCAGTACTCATTGCCTCTCCTCTTTTCGGTGCACCTAAAGACTTGCTTTTGGGTTCATTGATTTAGGTGGTTTACTTAGTTCACTGATTCTGGCGTTTATGGCCTACCTTGGCCCGTTTCATCGCCTCGCCTACCGTATAGTTTTTCTGCAGTTGGGCCGGGCTGGAGCTTCCGCTCAGGGAGCGCACACGCTCATAGTCACCGCGATCCATGGCTTCCCTAAAGGGTTTGATATCGCCCCAAGGATCCGCCAAGCGCCCGTTCCCGGCAAGACCAAAGCCTTCGATGGTACTGCCGTAAGTTAGGGCCTGTAAGCCAAGGCGATGACGCAGTTTGGGGCTTGCCTCGGCAAGAATCTCCGGCGCCACAGACACTACCCAGTTTTCCTGTGTGCGCATCCAGGGTTTTACATTACTCATGGTGGCCACAAAGCGTTTGCGATCACTTCTGTTTACACCAGTTCCGTGTATCAAACGCCCATCAAAAAACAGGATGGTGCCGGCTTTCGCGTCAAGATTGATGGCTGGAGGCAAGGCCTCTATCGCGCCGCCACTGCCGGCTTCGATCACAGCCTTGTGGGAGCCCGGAATAATTAATGTGCCGCCGTTCGACGCATCAACATCCAGGGGGATAAACATCGTGTTCACCAAGGCCGGTGCCTCCTGAGTCACCCATGGCAGAAGCGGCCCCTGATCCATGTGTAAGGCCTGAGGATAACCGCCGGGGTCAGCCCCATTGGCTAAAAAGCTGTGACAAATCCAACCCTTTCCTAGGGTTTCATCGGTGAGCTGCTCCAACAGCGGCCCTGCCTGTACCGCCCGAGGGTCGTGCTGAATGCAGCCCGCGAACTGATCGCCTTTGTTGATCAGGGTATTGATGTACTGACCCGACGGCGTGATTTGCTGGATCCCCGCAGCTATCTCGCCCCGGGCTTGGTCAAGCAACCGTTGCAAGAACGCCTGACATTGGGTCTGTGACAGCCCATCCTCAACCAGACAATACCCCCAACGCGCGAAATCTTTGCGCATTTGACCAATGTCTTGAGTGGCCTTCGGCAGGTTTTGATCCTTCCAGTAAGGGTGTTCGCCCGCCACCGCAGTATCCCAATACCTTCCCTCGCCCCAGACCAACGGTTCCTTGAGGTTCGGCGGCTGCAGCCAAGGGTTATTCTCCAGCATTGCTTTCAGTGGCTGGCCGCTGCGCCAAAATGACGTAAACAATTGGTCCTGACGCGCAGATGAAGCGGCCACCGTCTCAGGCCAAAATGCTCTGGGTATGGAATTGACTGCTGTGTCTTCCATGGCTCTCTCCCGTGTTCGACTACCCAAGAATATCAGAAGCGCCTCGAGAAACGCGCCCTCGACACTTGGTTCGAGTACACTGGACACCAACAAAAACCAAACTCAACGAGGGGAGAAAAATGGAGCTTAGAGACAAAGTCGTCATCATCACAGGTGGCAGCGGTGGTATCGGCAAGGCCATGGCCGCAGCGTTTTTAAGGGAAGGTGCCAAGGCCATTATGTTGGCGGATCTGAACGCCGACGCCGTAGCGGCAGCTGCAGCAGAGCTTGGCTGTGAGGGTATGGCCTGTAACGTAACCGACGAAGCTCAAGTTGTTGCGCTGGTGGATGCGACAACGGCCAAGTACGGCCAAGTAGACGTATTTTGCTCCAACGCCGGAGCTGGTGGCGCAGGCGTACTCACAGATGCCGACAATGAAGTTTGGCAGCAACAGTGGGAGTTGCACGTCATGTCGCATCTGTACGCGGCTCGGGCGGTACTACCCGGCATGATTCAGCGCGGTGAAGGTTACTTGCTCAACACAGCCTCGGCTGCGGGATTGTTAGCTGCCCTGGGGTCAGGACCGTATACGGTTACCAAGGCTGCAGCGGTCAAGTTTGCAGAGTTCCTCTCCATTACTCACGGCGATGACGGCATCAAAGTGTCTGTGTTATGCCCTCAAGGTGTAAATACAGCCATGGCCCCCAAGAGTCTTGGCGATGGTCAAACCGACGGCATCATAGAGGCTTCGACGCTGGCGGATACGGTGGTTGAAACAATGCGGGAAGAACGCTTCCACGTGCTGCCTCATCCAGAAGTCGAAGAGTATGTGCGCCGCAAAGGTGACAACGTGGACCGGTGGCTCTTAGGTATGCAGCGCCTACGCAAGCGCACGCTTGAAGGTTAACCCAAGTGATCCGGGTCGACGGGGTGTACCCGTCGACCCCATGGGTTTGACCGACTGAGGACTTTTAACAGCTTAGCCCGCCATCAATAACCAACTCAGACCCCGTCATGTAGCTGGATTCATCACTGGCGAGAAACAGTACGCCGTTGGCAATATCTAACGCTTGCCCGGAAACACCAATGGGTACCGCTGTTTCCGACATTTCGTCCGGATCGTAGTTGTTGGCACCATCTGTTGCTAACGTCGGGTCGATTTTGTCCCAAATCGGGGTCGCGATAATCCCTGGATGCACCGAGTTCACTCGCACCGGCCAGCCATTACGGCCACATTCTAAGGCGACGCCCTTGGTGAAGAGCCGCACCCCACCCTTGGTGGCATTGTAGGCGGACAAACCCGCGGCGCCCTGTAAACCGGCTACCGACGAAATATTGATGACGGAGCCGCCGTCCGACATATCTTTCATCACCGGCACACAGTGTTTAACCCCTAAAAATACGCCGTCCAAATTAATTGCCTGCTGCCGCTGCCAGTCTTCCAGAGACATTTCAAACACGTCACACATGATTGCGATGCCCGCGTTGTTCACCAGAATATTCAACCCGCCAAACTGACTTTGACACTCGGCAACCACCCGCTCCCACTGAGCCTCGTCAGTAACATCGTGTTGAGAGAACTTAGCCTGACCACCCGATGCATTAATTTCGGCGGCAACCTGTTCGCCCTGTAGCGTATCCACATCGGTTAGGAAAACCGCTGCTCCTGCCGCCGCCAGTCGCTTAGCGCAGGCCGCCCCGATTCCAGATGCCCCGCCACTAACCAAGGCCACTCTTCCCTGTAACCGATTGTCTGATGTGCTCATTTCCTCTCCCTTTCCATGATTTATGTCCTTGGCGTGACGTTGTCCGTACAGCCGACCCTCCGCAACCACCTAATGTACTGAAAACTTAACGTCACGGCATTTGAATTCCGCAGTATTTCCTCGGCTCTAGTTATTCGGTCTGATTTCGGCTGGCATTTGAGTTGCGCCGGGCAACCCGAGCATTAGATCGTGATCTTGATCACAACGCCTAACAGAACATTGAGGAACCGTGATGTCTGTTAACACTCAACGCGACATTCACAAGGCGCCAAAGGGTAGCACTCATGAGCCACGATACTGCGATTCAAGCTAAGCCAGCGAGGGGCCGATGTCTTTGCGGTGACATTCGCATCACCTGCAAAGAGATGAACCCAGAAGTCCATGCCTGTCACTGCGCTACCTGTCGGGGCTGGGGCGGTGGCCCAGCACTGTCCGTAGACTGCGGAAAGCAAGTTGACTTTGAAGGTGCTGAACACCTCACATCCTACGACTCATCCGACTGGGCGGATCGAGGGTTCTGTGCAAACTGTCGGACTCACCTTTTTTATCGGCTGAAACACGATCAACGCTATATCATGCCCGTGGGCTTGTTCGGCACTGAACATCCGTTTAGCTTGCACCAACAGATTTTTATCGACGAAAAACCGACTTTTTACGATTTTGCGAATCAGACAGAAATGCTAACAGGCGCAGAAGTCTTCGCCCAAGTAGACCCCGATAACTCGCAGTGACATGACGCTTCCCGATGCAGACTCCCCCATCGATGGACGAATAAGCAGGCTAACTTAAAAAACCAAGGCTGGAATGATCTCCCGATAATACCCGCTTTGCCGGAACCCCTAACCAGTCACTAATAATCGTTCCATAGACCCGACGGAAATCCGTGGTATGGCTGAGATTATCGCCTTCTCCTAGCCCCTCCAGACTGGGAGAAGCGCCATAATGTCCCCCTGCGACGGGCGTGCCCGCCACCAACATCAGGTTAGCACTGCCGTGATCGGTGCCCAAGTTCGCGTTTTCCTTGGGCCTGCGGCCAAATTCCGAGTGCAGCATGACGATGACGCGTCGATCATGGCCCATGGCTTTTAAGTCTGTTAAAAACCCGTAAACGGCATCAGACACGTAGCTCAATAGTCGTCGATGCAAGGCGGCCTGCTGAACATGGGTATCAAAAGCATTGTTGCGCACCGCGACATGATAGAGCTGGGTAGACAGACCAGCATCGATGCAGGCTGCCACCTTGGGAAGATCCATGGGTACTACGCCATAATCTGCTCGGGGACGGTAGTCGCTCCAAGCCTGTCGGATTCGGGCCGAGGACGCCTGTGCGCTCGCATCTACTGCCAGCAGAAAATCTCGATTCGACCGCACTGGAAAAGGGCTTGGCGGAGAGACAATCATCTGTTGGGACCCATTGCGTTGAAAACGCATGGGGTCATCGAAGACCACTGGCGTATGAACAGCGCTTTTGACCGCTAGGGATTGGCTTGTCCCCACACTAATTAGCATATTCTCTCGGCGCTGGCCGACCATTTGATCTGCCACCCTGCCCATCCAGCCATACTCATTACCCTGATGAGGGGCGCCGGTATGCCAATAGGCCATGGCATTAAAATGAGAAAAGGTCGGGTTGTCGTAGCCACAGCCGTGAATCAACGCCAATTCATCGCGCTGCCAAAGCTTCTGCATGCCCTGCAAACCTGGGTTGAATCCAAACTGATCATCCAGCGCCAGAAGTGACGACTTCTCAATACCAAGAGTTGGGCGCAGTCGGTAGTAGTTGTCATCGGCGTAAGGCACGACGGTGTTCAGGCCGTCGTTGCCGCCGGACATTTCCAGTACCACTAATATCGGCGCCTGGTCATCCTTGTGAACTGCCTGAACCCCAAGCCAAGGACCGATAAGCGTTAGCCCCGTTAAACTTTGCAGCAGGCTGCGTCGTCTCATAACCATCCCCTTGGGCACAAAACACGTGTCATCATCTCCTCCGCTCAGGCCTAGCCCAACTGATACTCCGGGCGACTTAGCATGGCGTGTAGAAGCAACCTCAGAGCCTCCTCGGCATAGCTGCCTGCCGCAGCAACGTCGACAGTTCCGAGCTCTTGCTCCAACAACGCCGCCAACGCGGTCCGGACCTCGGGTGTCAGATCGACCTCAAAAAATCGGCGTTCGAACAGCAGCACCACGGCCAGAGGGTCCCTGAGTCCCGCATCAAGTACCTGTTGGCTTAGGCTCAGTCGAGCAAAGTCTCGCGGCAGAGGCTTGACCCGTTCGATGGCCTTTTGCCAACCCCGCATACTGCCCAGTCGCGTATTGAAGGCCTCATCACGATCAGCCAAGGCGTTAGACTGGGCCATCTGGGCTCCGCCCATACCCGTGGGCTTGGTGGCCAAGGACACGCTCTGTCCCTGCCGCAATCTTTCCTGCACCCGAGCCACTTCCGGCGTTAGCGTGGGAAAGCGGTCCGGAGGCACGAAGTTCAAATCCGGAAAAACCACGTCGAGGACGAAATTCCCGCGCTCGAACAACAACGAGGGCGTGACCCAACTTCGGCCCCGTGACCAGCCGGCCACCGTCGGCGGATGCATGAGTCGCTGGCCCAAGGCCCCGGTTGTCACATTAAAATCTGGCACCCCGGGTACATTCCTTAGGCCCAGTTTTCGATAAGTAGAAATCACCAGCTCCACCGGGCTTTTAATGTGCGCCCCTCGGCGGCTGTAAAAGTCTTCACTGATCAAAAGCTCACCCAAGAACCCCCGGATATCGTAATCGTGCGCACGCAGAAGCTGACCTACCTGATGGCTCTGGGCCTCGGTCAGCGTGTCACTAACGAAATATCGGTACAGCTTGGATGCGATGAATCGACTGGTTTGAGGTCGCGCTAAAATCTGGTCGATGATGTCGATACCGTCGAAGTTCCCGCGCTGACCTAAAAATGTCTTTTCACCGACGTCCTGAGTATTAGGATTCAAATAAAAGTCCAGACCGCGTACCGACCAGCCTGTGAAGGCCCTTGCAGCTTCTCGCACATCCTCCTCGGAGTACTCGCCCACCCCCATGGTGAAAAGCTCCATGATTTCCCGAGCAAAATTCTCATTGGGGGCATCCTTGGTATTCACACCGGCGTCCAGGAACACCAACATGGCAGGGTCTTGGGCCACGGCGATCAGTAAGTCTCGGAAATTTCCCAGCCCCAGCGCTCGAAAGGTGTTGAGCTGTTGCAGCATCTTTCGGTAGTCCCGGACCTTATCCTCATTGGTAGCAAAGTGGCCGTGCCAAAATAGGGCCACTTTTTCTCGCAAAGCATCCTCGCTTGAAAGCATTTGCTGCGCCCACCAATAACTCACCCGATCGGTTTCGAGGCGACTGGCACGAAGCCAGTAAAAAAACTGGTTAACGATGGGTTGTAGTGGCCGGTTGCCCCCGGGTTTGACCATAATCCCCAATGCATGCCCCTGATGTTTCGCCATTTCAGTGGTGGCGGGACGGCTGGGTGGAAAAGGATCCAGTCCGGGCTCAAAAATGCCCGAGTGATCAAACTCTGTTAGCGCAACTCTGGATGCGCCCATAAAGGACTTCAGCGCTTGCCTAGGTTGCTGCCCTATTAGCTCAGCAATTTGTGCTGGCGTAGCACCAAAGCCTGCCCTAGACGCTAGGTGCTTGGCCTGGCTGACGCTTAGGGGTCGGTCTAGTGGTGTGAGATTTAACAGATCCTGGGGCGCCGCTGCTCGCGCCGAAGCGGTCCATGAAATCAATAAAAAGACAAAACAACTGGTGATCACTGGGACCAAGCCCGATGCAGGGCCAAGGATTCTGCGCGCGGCTAACCAAGGCATCGCCCGCGGATTTTCGTCCAAGCTACCCTCGGGATGTGCATTGCCATCTCCTGCTGCATCAGAACCCAAACCCATTATCGACATCTGCCTCACCGTATCTCATTCCTCTCTTGGCGAACTATTCCACAGCGGTTTCAGCCGCTAAGGCATGACGTCCTCTGATCGCATCGGAAATTTTTTCTGCCATCATGATGGTGGGAGCATTGGTGTTGCCGGCAATCAACGTGGGCATCAGTGAGGCATCCACAACTCGTAGCCCCTCCAAACCATGGACCTGCCCCTGCTCATTGGTTACCGACATATCGTCTTGGCCCATTTTGCAGGTGCCTACCGGGTGATACAGAGTCTCACCGGTTTGCCTGATCCATCCATCCAACTCGTCATCATTGTCCACATCAATATCAGCAGATGGTTTGAGCTGATCACCGCGATAGTCGTCGAAGGCCGCCTGCATGAAGACGCGACGGGTCTGGCGAAAACCATTGCGGGTATCGATAAGATCCTGCTCCACATCAAAGTAGTTGGGGTAAAGAGCCGGCGCGCTGTCTGCTTGGGCATCCTTAAGCCCGACATGCCCTCGACTTTGGGGTCGGCAGGCATAAACGATGCTGGAAAAGCCGTGTCCCGGCGTCACGCCTGCCCTGCCATGAACGTCTTGCATGGCGGCGCTGACGTAGTGAATTTGCATATCCGGCAAGTCCTTGCTCGGGTGAGACTTAATGAACGCCCCTCCGGCAGTGGGAGGAAACGATGCGTCTCCGGTACCGTTAACAAGATACTTAATGCCTGCCCAAATAGTCCGTAAGGGGGTGGCGGAGCGCGCCAAGGTTACGGGTTGGGTACAGGCGAATTGGCTTACGACGCCGATATGATCTTGCAAGTTTTGCCCGACGCCAGGCAACTCATGAAATACCGACAGCCCGTGGGGGGTGATTTGGGCTGCAGGACCGACCCCACTGCGTAAGAGAATCTGCGGCGAGTTAAGGGCACCGGCAGCCAGTATGATTTCTTTACGGGCTGTCAGCGTTCGACGCTCACCGCTGACGATCACGTCGATAGACGTCGCTCGTCGTTCGGTAAACCCAATTGCGTCCGCGCTGGCATCAGAGAAGATGGTCAGGTTCGGCCGATGTCGTACCGGATGCAAGTAGGCTTGGGCGGCGCTGCAACGCCTAGCGCCTTTCATGGTGTGTTCGTAGCGAGAAAAACCTTCCTGTTGTCGACCGTTAAAGTCATCTGTCAACGGAAAGCCCGCTTGTTGGCCGGCTTGAACGAATCGGTCCAGTAGGATGTCATCGGTCCGATTGGACTTTGCTACCGACAACGGCCCGTCATAGCCGTGATAGTCGCTGTCCCCGTTGCCCTCAAAGGATTCAGCGCGCTTGAAATAAGGTAGAACATCGGCGTAGGACCAACCAGTATTACCAGCCTGAGCCCATTGGTCGTAATCTGCCGCATGTCCACGGATATACACCATGGCGTTAATAGAAGACGAACCGCCCCAACCACGCCCTCTGGGCCAGTACATGCGTCGCCCGCCCACATTGGGTTCCGGCTCGGTTTCATAGCCGTAGTTTGAAGCATTGGCTTCGGGTACTAGCCGGGCGTAGCCTGCCGGCATATGAATAAAGAGATTTTTATCTTCACCTCCCGCCTCTAGTAGCAGCACGTGAACATTTTTATCTGCAGACAATCGGTTCGCGAGCACGCAGCCGGCGCTGCCCGCTCCCACGATTATGTAATCCGCTTGTTGGCGCATAGGTAGTCCCTTATTTTTCCCGAGTATGCCTGATAAGAGCCGCCGCTGGGCAACCAAGCCTCAGTAAACCTCGGTGATCGTGTAACGGGAAAACGATGAGGTTAGGCGATGGGTTGTCCTAGGGACACCTCACAATGGGGTGTCAACAGCATCACGGCACCATCGTCATCAACGGCGCCGAGAACAAGACACTCGCTCATAAAGTGACCGATTTGCTTAGGAGGAAAGTTCACCACTGCCACTAACTGTCGCCCGATAAGATCCTCAGGTTGGTAATGGTCGGTGATTTGGGCACTGGTCTTACGTATACCTATATCAGGGCCGAAATCGAGCCACAGCTTAATGGCGGGCTTGCGGGCCTCGGGGAAAGCCTCTGCACGTTGAACACAGCCCACCCGCATATCGATCTTGGCGAACTCATCCCAGGTTATTTGAGCCTTTGGCCGCATACTCTGCCTCACGTTCTCGACTTGTCTTTTGCCCAGTTGGTTCACACAAGCCCCATTGGGGTGGCTTTAGCAGCGGTGAAGCATCACCGGCTGCCAGACACCGTCAAATTCCCCCGTAGACTGCCATATTCTGCGATCTTGACGTGTCGCTAGGTCCAAGGTGCCGGCAGCTTCCACCTCTTGCTCGCCAGCGAAATTAAAGCTTTGAATGCATTGCGCTTCAATATCCAGAAGCGAAAAGCCCGCGAACTGTCCCTTTAGAGTGCCGCCATTAATCACCTGAGTTTGAGGAAAGTCGATTACCGTTCGAAAATGCATATGACCGTTAACGAGGAATCGGGGCGGCGCGTCTTGCTGCAACAGTTCGTCGAGGGGAGCAGAGCAACGGCTGGCGGAGTTCTCTGAGCCGGGCCAGATTTTCGCTAGGTCGTCATCGAGAATGCCGTGACACAACAGCAACTCTCCGTCCACCGTGTCGATACGGTGGGTTTGAGGCAGGCTCGACAGGTACGCGATGGTTTCAGTACTCGCCTGACAGCGCAGATGTGCATCTTCTACGTGGCGCACCTTGTCTTGGAGAAACCAGCGTTCGTGGTTTCCTGCCACCGTCGTTACCCCTTGCTGCTGCAACAACTGACAGCAAATATCCAAGTCTCCGCGCCCATCCGGCAGGTCGCCGGTACACAAAATCCAATCCACTTCAGCTTCGCGCAAAAAAGCCAGCGCCGCCGACAGACGTAGATGCTCTGCGTGTACATCGCCAATGATGCCTATTCGTTTCATGCCTTACCTGTCGACGTTTGCCGGCAGGCTAAGGCTCGCTCAGTGAAGTAGGCGTGAACTTACGGTTTATTCTTCTGCGACAAAGCCTTTCCAGCTATTCATGTACTCAACGAATGTCGGACTGAGCCCCTCGGCCATCAGATGGGCTCGACTGACCGGTGTAGCCACCGGTTCAAAGTCGGTATCTGCCAAAACTTTGAGGGGAAAGTCATGATGCAAAATAGCCGCCCGGCCAATAGTGACGAAATCAATGTTCGCGCTCATGACTGCCCTGCATTCTTCCGCAGTTCGGATTTTGCCCGCCACCGTGAGCTTCACCTGCCCGCGATCAAGCTGGGCGAAGTAATCGAGCAGGCTTTGATCCTGGTACGCTTCTTCTTCAGGCAGCTTAAAACTATCCCAAAGAGAAATGTCGAGAAAGTCCGCCAAATCTTCGTCAATCAATCGCTGACAGGTATCCAGCACCTCTTGCAACTGCATACCGAAGCGCTCCGGTGACACGCGCACACCGAGCATAAAACCTGGGCCGCATTGGGCGCGAATGCCTTGTGCAATTTCCATCATCAGGCGCTGCCGGTTCTCTAAAGAACCACCGTACTCGTCATCCCGCTGATTGGTTTCAGGGCTCAAAAACTGACATACGATGTAGCCGTGAGCGCCGTGAATTTCGACCCCATCGTAACCCGCTTGCTGAGAGCGAACAGCGGCCGCAACAAAGTCGTCCCGAAGGGCTCTGACTTCGGCCAGCGACAGCGCACGAGAACCAGTCTCTTGGTCATCAGAGGGACACACCGGCTGTTGCCCGATAAGCGCCTCTGGAGAGCGCATGCCCGCATGGTGAAGCTGCAACACCGCAACACTGTCTTCTGACTTGATGGCCTCGGCCAGCCGCTTATGACCCTCTAGGTGCTCGTCGCTGAAAATCCCAAGCTGGCCCGGAAAACCCTGCCCTACGGCCTGTACGTGAGCCGCGCAGGTCATGGTCAGGCCGAATTGCCCCTTGGCTCGCATGGTGAGCCAATGAAATTCCTCGTCAGACAGGCGCCCATCTGCGTGGCTTTGGGAATTAGTTAGCGGCGCCAACATAAAACGATTTTTCATACGCTGGCCGGACTTAAATTCCAATGCCTTACCTAACGACTGATCTGAGTTTGCCGTCGCATTCATGCTCTTTCCTTATTTTTAACTTAGGCGTCTTTTTGATCTAGGTGTAATGGCGGCCTGTAACCGCCGGTTTTCACTGACTGGACATACTACAAGAATTGGGAACCAGACTCATGGGATTAGGCTCTTACTGCCCAGCAACGCGTTTGAACAAACTTCCATCGAAAATGAAGAGACTGAAAATGTTGCGCACATCACAGAATTTTCTTCACAGCCAATTCACCCAAGCGCCGCCACCATATTGCGGTAGGTAGAGTCGCCGCGGTGACTTAAACTCGGCAGAGCGAAACCTCACCTTTTGTCCTATTTGTACAGTATCGAGAGACACCACGGTTTATCAGCCTTGTGCTGGGGAAAGCAAATCCATGATGAAAAGCCTTCGGAATGTTCGCGACGACCGCGCCACCTTGGCAGCGACATCAGACGAATACGGCGATGATCCAGCATTGAAGGATGTGAACCCTACTGACCGTGGAGGGCGCAGCGCCGGCGGGCGGTTGGTAGGCGCCCTGCAGATTGTTGGAGTCTTGGCCGCAACGGCTCTTGCCGTTTACCTGTCACGGGAACCTGCGGTACCAATTGCCCCGAGCGGCATGAATACTGCAGCGGCAACCGTGGTGCCCAAGGTCTCTGTTATTACGCCGCGCATTGGCACGCAAAAGATTTTGGTTGCAGGAAATGGCAGCACCGGCGTAACGGCCTATGTGGATTTAGTCCCGCAGATTTCCGGTCGCATTGAAGCCTTGGCCCCAGCCATGCGAGTCGGCGGTGCATTTCGTGCTGGCGAAACCTTAATTGCCATCGAACCCGACGATTTTCTGCTGCAAGTGAAGCAGGCTCAGGCCGACGTCGCCGTGCAACGCGCCAACTTGCAGCTTCAGCAAGCCCGCAGTGACGCCGCGGTGAAAAACTATGCGCTTCTGAATCCTGGCAAGCCAGTGCCCAATTTGGTTGCCCTGCGCCCTCAGATCGCTCAGGCGGCCGCGCAACTCCGCTCTGCTGAGGCTCGTGCTGAAGTGGCCCGATTGGCGCTGGAGAGGACTCAGTTTTCTCTACCCTTCGACGGAATGATTACTGAATCGTCCGCCCAAGTGGGCCAGTTAATCACCGGCGGCAGAGCCTTCGGGCAGGCCTATGCCAAGGATAGTGTGGAACTGGTTGTACCCATAGCGCCAGATGAGTTAGCACAGCTGGCACCAGCTGAAGGTCGTCGAGTGATCATTTCAACCAGCCAACGGAACCTTGAGGCACGTATTGATCGCATCAGCGCCCAACTTGATAATCGCAGCCGCTTTGCCAAAGCCTATATTCCTCTCCCCCAAACTCCGGATCGGGCGTCCATGTTGCAACCCGGTACCTTTGCGGATGTGATCATCGAGGGCCCCGAATACTCAGACAGCCTCGTAATCCCGGAAGCTGCCATGCAGGCAGATGGCGTTATCTGGTATGTGCAAAATGGGCGGCTGGTAAAAGACCAGCCGGTCCTACTGGGCCGGAACGACCAAGGCATTGTGATAGCGGGCCGAGACGTTGGCGACGGCATCGTCGTCGGTGCGTTAGCAAATGCAACAGCGGGTATGGAGGTATCGACGATACCGATAGGCGAGCCGTTAGATCGACCTAAAAATTAAAAAATAAGGGTTGAACGATGAAGGTGAAACCATGAGCGATAACTTAGATTCATCCAGTGCTGTCCCTGAGTCTGTCCAAGTCCACCAGTCAGAAAGAGGCATCATCGCCTATTTCGCTCAAAACTCCGTAGCCGCCAATCTGATCATGGCGCTGATGCTGATCGGTGGCTTAATCGCTGGTGTTGCCCTCAACGCTCAGGTTTTTCCAACATTGAATCCGGGCATTATCACCGTCACGGTCCCCTATCCTGGGGCTACGCCCAGTGAAGTGGAAGAAGCTATTACCCGTCGTGTTGAAGAAGCGGTGCTCGGCATCGAAGGCATTGACGAAGTTCGCTCGTCGGCTGCGGAAAATATCGGCCGAGTAACCATAGAGTTAAAAGACTCTGTGGACGATAAAGAGGTAAAAGAAGATGTCGAGGCGGCGGTTGAACGTATCGCTGATTTTCCGCCGGAGAATGCAGAACAACCGGAGATAGAGCGCGCAGAAACGGTTAGTGACGTCATGACCTTAGTAGTGACCTCTGACCTTGGCGACATTAGTCTACGGAATGCCGCAGAATATCTGGCTGACCAACTACTGACCCTACCGAACGTGACCCTAGTTTCCTTAATGGGGGCAAAGGACCTTGAAATCGCTGTTGAGGTGGATGAGCAAGCCCTTCGGCAGTTCGACTTATCCATCAATCAAGTCGCCCAAGCCATTCGCTCGTCATCAATCAACCTCAGCGCCGGGGAGCTTCGCACTGACGCGGGTGACCTGCTGCTTCGAACCAATCAAAAACGCATGTACGGAACGGAGTTTTCGGACATTGTGCTGCGAGCTGATCCGGACGGCAGCATTCTGCGTTTAGGCGATGTGGCGACCATTCGCGACGGTTTCGTCGATGACCCTGTCGTCCAGGAGTTCAACGGCCAGCGAAGCTTGCTGGTTAAAATTGAGAAATCAGAAGCTGAAGATGCCCTTCTCATTGCTGGAGAAATTAAAGCGTTTTTAGTGGACTTTCAGCCGCCACAAGGGGCCAAGGTGCAAATCTGGGATGACCAGACCGACATCTTGCAGCAACGGCTAAGCCTCTTGATTCGCAACGGCCTGCTGGGCTTTGCCCTAGTGTTTTTGTTTCTGGTAATTATGTTGGATTTGCGCCTAGCGACTTGGGTCGCCATGGGGGTTCCCATCTCCTTCCTCGGCGCATTTTTATTCTTCGCGCCATTCGGTGTGAACATCAACATGATTTCCCTATTTGGACTCATCATCGTCCTTGGCATCGTGGTGGACGATGCCGTCGTTGTGGGCGAAAACGTCATCACGGAACAGGAACGCTCGGGACAAAGCACCGCTGCCACCCTGCGTGGCGTACGCGGCGTGTTCAGCCCAGTGACGGTTGGCGTGCTAACCACCATGGCCGCCTTTGCCCCGCTGCTTTTCGTCACCGGCACCTTTGGGCAAATTTTAGGCTCGGTACCCATCGTGGTGATTTTGGTCTTGACCATGTCGTTGCTTGAGGTGTTTTTCATTCTTCCCGCTCATCTGTCCCACGGCCAAGCCTGGAGCAAGGGGCCACTAAAGGATTTTCAGGAGCGGGTCAGTCAGGGCATCATGAAGTTTCGTGATCAAACCTTTCTGCCCGGAGTTCAGGCTGCCGTGCAGCGTCGCTATCTTTCCCTACTCGCTGGAATTGCCATGCTCGTTGCAGCAGGCGCCCTTGTGAGCAGCGGGGCCGTTCGTTTCATCTTCTTCCCGGATCTTGAATCCAACAGTATTCGAGCAACTCTGACATTTCCCGTAGGTACACCGTTTGAAACTACGGAAAAAGCGGCCCAGCAAATTATTGATGCGGCCTATCGAGTCAATGACGCCAACAACGGCACCGCGTTTAAAGCCATCAGCTCTACCATCGGCGGTTCTACTCGAGGTGGCGGAGGCCCTGAAGGCGGAAGCGGTATGACCACGGCCAGCCACCTTTCCTCCATTGTCATCACCCTACAAGACGAACCGCTTCGAAGCCTGTCTGCCCAAGCTTTGGAGCGCCAATGGCGCATGGAAACCGGCACTATCGCCGGCATAGAAAGCCTTTCCTTCCGCTCTGACTTTTTTAGTCGGGGTGCCGCGGTGGAATTTCGTTTGGCCCATCAGCAGGACAAGGTACTTTATGCTGCGGTCGATGATCTGAAAGCCAGCTACGCCTCTCTGACGGGTTTTTACGACATCCAAGACACCTTCAATTTGGGCAAGCGTCAATACGACATCGAACTAACACCGGCAGGTGAAGCCGCAGGCTTGCGACCGGCGGATATCGCCCGCCAACTTCGTAACCACTTCTTCGGTCAGGAAGTTCAACGTATTCAGCGAGGTCGCAACGAACTTAAAGTGATGGTTCGTTACCCGGAGCGTCAGCGCCAGAGTACCCAGAACCTTGCCGATGTCCGCATTCGCCTAGGCGATGGCACCCAAGCACCGCTTACGGCTGTGGCCAAGCTCACCGAATCCCGCAGTTTTTCGACCATCGAGCGAGTGGACGGCTTTCGCATCGTCAGCGTCACCAGTGAAGTAGACAACGAACTCACGACGCCAACTCAAGCCAATAATCAGGTATTGAATAACGTGGTGCCCGAACTACTGCAGCGCTATCCGGGTTTGCGCGTGAATCAGGCTGGCCAAGGGCGGGAAGAATCTGAAGACATGGCGTCTTTAGCCAATATGATGGCTATCGCTATGCTGACCATTTTCGTGTTGTTGGCCTCTCAAACGCGAAGCTATTTGCAGCCTCTCGTCGTACTAGCCGGCGTACCCTTCGGCGCTGCTGGAGCCACCATCGGACACTACCTTCTGGGGTACAACATCTCGTTCATTTCCATCTTCGGCATGGTGGCCTTAAGTGGTGTTGTGGTGAACGACTCCCTAGTTTTACTGGATCAGTACAACCGCAATCGCGCCCAAGGTATGAACATCAACGATGCCATTACCGAGGCATCTCGCCGGCGGTTTCGGGCAATCTTTTTGACCACAGCAACAACCGCCCTTGGCCTAACACCCATGCTGTTCGAGACCAGTACCCAAGCGCAATTCTTGATTCCCATGGCTGTCAGCCTAGCGACGGGAATCGTCTTCGCCAGTGTGATAATTTTATTCTTAATCCCCGCGCTGATCGCCATCCTCGAAGACGTCAAAAGCCTTGGACGGAGCGACGTGGGCACCCAACAACCCGTGGGCGCCTAGCCTAAGGTTTCCATCACCCCGGGCCGAGCATTTGGTATCCTGCTGTGATGAATTATGCCCTTGCAGTCCACGGTGCCCCCTACGCCAGCGAAGCCGCCGCTCACGCGCTATCGTTTGCTGACGCGCTGCTGGCCGCCGGCCACCGTATCGAACGCGTGTTCTTTTTCCATGACGGTGTCTATCAGGGGCTTGGGTCACAAGTCTCCCCCCAAGACAACTTCAATACCGACACGGTCAAGCGATGGCAGCGTTTAGCCTCACAAGGCGTCGAGCTTGGCATTTGTATTGCTAGCGGGATCAAACGCGGTGTCGTTGACGAGGCGGAACAAGCTCGATATGAACTCGAGCATCCAACGCTGGCTTCAGGCTTCAATCTGGTAGGACTGGGGCAGCTAATCGCCGCTATCAACAACGCAGACCGATACGTGGAATTTCCCGCATGAAACGCTACTTGTTCATCATCAGCCGCAGCCCATACGGCAGCAGCCATGCCTTAGAGCAACTGGAAGCGGCCATGGTGGCTGCAGTGTTCAATGCCAAGGTTGCCGTGTTATTTCGAGATGAAGGTGTCTGGAACCTGCAACAGCATCAGACTGGCGCCGCTATCGGTCAAAAAACCATGACCAAGGTTTTGTCAGCGCTACCCGCTTACGATGTCGAAGAGCTGTACGTCTGCGCAGATTTCCTGAACACGCATCAAATTCAAACCGAACCGTCCCTGAGCGTGAAACCCATTGATCTTCCCGACCAGAAGGCGCTGATCAGTGCCAGCGACGTCGTAGTTACTGCCCAGCCATGAGCCTTCACCTCGTTTTCAGTCCCGCCGGCCTAAACGCCTGCAGTCGCCGCTGGCAAAGAGGCGATAAATGCGTCTTGTTGGGTAACGGTGTCTATGCCCATAAGCAGGCGCTTGACGCCGGGGTCGAATCCGCCAACCTGCATTTGCTTGCGCCAGACGCAGAGGCCAGAGGCATCAACAACACAGCAACTGGGGCGCTGGCTCACATCGACTACCCAACCTTGGTTGAACTCACGCAACAATGTTCACCTATTGTAAGCTGGAACGAGTAGAGGAACATGAGCACCCGTCCCCTGCCCAGCTGCGATAAAGAAGGCTTTTTGCTGGACTTAAACCAATGGTCCGAAAGCAACGCGAATCTGCTGGCAGCCAGAGAGGGACTGTCGCTAACCGACGCTCACTGGGAAATCCTTCATTTACTGAGGGAGTTTTACCGGCGCACCGAAACTGCGCCGGCCATGCGGCCCTTAGTGAAACTGGTGAAAGAGGCTTGGGGTCCGGAGCGCGGTTCCAGTGTTTACCTAATGACCCTTTTTGGCGGTAGTCCGGCCATGACCGCCGCGAAAATTGCGGGCTTACCTAGGCCGACTAATTGCCTATAGCGGAATCTGCCCTGAGTTCTTGGCAGCGATACGCGCTTTTTCAGCTTGCTGGGGTACATCCACGACCTCGCCGACAATAATCACCGACGGGCCAGTAATCTGCGCTGCCTCCACTTGTTCCGGCAGTGTTTTCAGAGTCGCGTATATCTCTCGTTGGTCGGCTAGGGTGGCATTTTCAATAAGCACTGCTGGCGTGGTCTCGGCCCGGCCTGCCGCCAACAAGCGCTTTTGGATTTTTGGCAGGCTCACCAAGCCCATGTAAATCACTAGGGTTTGATCGTCTCGGGCCCATTCGGCCCACTCGATGTTCTCTGCATCCACCACGCGGTGTCCGGTCAAAAAACGTACGGACTGACTCATGTGACGATGGGTAAGCGGAATACCAGCATAACTAGCAGCTGCCATTCCTGCGGTGATTCCGGGGATCACGGCGACGTCCAGACCATGTTCAGCCGCGGCCATCAGTTCCTCGCCACCCCGGCCGAAGATAAAGGGATCTCCACCTTTGAGCCGGACCACTTTTTTGCCCCCCATGGCCTCGTCTACCATGCGCTGGTTAATGGCGGCCTGCATCGAGGTACCTGTGGGTCTTGGCTGACTGAAGGTCGGTGCTGCGGCACCCCAACCCGTTGCACCGACCACCTCTTCACGGGGGCCTTGTTTGCCAACATCAACTAGCTCCACATCTCGCCGGGCGTAGTCCAATAAGGCAGGGTTTACCAACTTGTCGTACATCAGGACGTCTGCGGTCTGAATGGCCCGCAAGCCTCGCAGGGTAATCAGATCCGGATCACCAGGCCCTGCCCCTACCAATAGGATTTGACCGCTATTGGTCTGGCCGGCCAGCATTTCCTGAGCCAAGGTCACAGCGCTATTGAGGTCTCCTTGAATCGCTTTGTCCGCCGCACTGCTGTCAAACACGGAATCCCAATAGGCTTTGCGTGCATCCACATCCGGCAATCCTTGTTTGACCTGTATACGCAGTCGTCCTGCCAACTCTGCAAGGCGCCCCAGCCCCTGGGGAAGTCGAGTTTCGATCCAGCCACGCACGCTACGGGCCAGAGTCGGCGATTGACCCATACTTGAGACCGCAACCAGAATTGGCAGCCTATCGATAATCGCGGGAAAGATGATGGTGCACAGTTCAGTACGATCAACGCAATTAACTAAAACGCCTTGCTCTAACGCGGCTACAAACACGGCCTCGCTGACTTCCGGAGCGTTGGTAGCACTGATCACTAGGCGTAATTGCCCATGTACTGCTTCTGGATAAAAGACCCTGCGCTCAATAAGCAACTGACCCGCATCCCGCATGCGTTGAATCTCAGGGTCCACCTGCGGGGCGATCACCGTTATCTGAGCCTCGGCTCGTACTAACCAACGCAGTTTGCGCAGGGCCGTTTGGCCGCCGCCTACAACCAAACATTGGGCGCCTTGAAGCCGATGGAAAAGAGGCAGATAAAACATCTAACTAGGTTACTCGTGTGAGCGTTTCGCTACGGATTAAGAGACCACGTGCTGGCGCCTGCCAGATAAGGCTGAAGCGCATCTGGAATTTGCAGGGTGCCGTTACCTAACTGGTAATTTTCAAGTAGCGCAACCAAGGTGCGCCCCACCGCCAAGCCGGAACCATTGAGCGTATGTACTAGCTGAATATCACCGGTCGCATCCCGGTAACGTGCCTGCATGCGTCTAGCCTGAAAATCCAGAAAATTGCTGCAGGAAGAAATCTCGCGGTATTGATTCTGACTGGGCAGCCACACTTCCAGGTCAATGGTTTTGGCCGATGTAAAACTCAAGTCTCCGCCACACAGCACCATGGCGCGATATGGCAACTCCAGCTGCTGCAGCACGGCCTCTGCGTGACCGGTAAGCGTGTCTAGCGTGTCCCATGACGTTTCGGGATGCACCAGTTGTACCAACTCAACTTTTTCGAATTGATGTTGGCGAATCATTCCCCGGGTATCCCGCCCGTAGCTGCCGGCCTCGCTACGAAAGCAAGGGGTATGACAGACATGACGAACCGGCAGGTCGGCTTCGTTCAAAATATCGCCTCGATACAGGTTGGTCACTGGAATTTCTGCCGTGGGAACTAAGAAGTAATCCTGCTCTCCTTCCAGCTTGAACATATCTTCAGCGGCTTTCGGCAGTTGACCGGTACCCCGAGCACTATCCGCATTGACCATGTAAGGCACATAAACCTCTTGATAGCCATGATGCTCGCTATGCAAATCCAACATAAACTGAGTCAGCGCTCTGTGCAGTCGGGCCATGGGTCCACGCATCACAACAAAGCGCGCACCGGTAACCTTGGCTGCGGTTTCAAAATCCAGACCACCGCTGCCCGCCAGGTCCACGTGATCTAGCGGCTCATGGTCCATGCTTTTGGGTTCGCCCCAAGTTCGCAACAGGGCGTTATCCGATTCGTCTGTGCCTGCGGGCACACTGGCATCCGGCATGTTCGGCAGCGACATCAGTAGGCTCTGTAGTTCGTCTTGCACTTGCGCAAAAGCCGCTTTCGATTCGTCCAGGCGCTGGCCCAAATCACCCACCTCGGCCAGTAGTGGCGCGATATCTTCTCCCTGAGCTTTGGCCTTACCAATTGACTTCGACTTCACATTTCGCTCGTTTTGCAGCTCTTCGGTACGCTGCTGCAGCGTTTTTCTTTGCTCTTCCAGAGCGGCGAATGCACTGACGTCAAAGGCGAATCCCTTGATTGTCAGGGCCTTAGCGACCACTTCAGGGTTATTGCGTAACAACTTGATGTCTAACATGAACATTCCCATGAGCGATGTGTGAATGACGGAACCCAACGAGCTTCGACATGTATATCAGGATCGTGGCTCAGCCTCTTCGTCTGCTTGGGCTAAGCGCTGCAACCGCTGGCGTATTTTTTCTTCGAGTCCCGCGGCGGCGGGATGATAAAACGTCACGGGTTCCAATTCATCCGGAAAGTAACGCTCACCTGCAGCATATGCTCCGATTTCCGCACTATTTTCATTGTGAGCATGGCGGTAGCCGTCGCCATAACCCAGCGACTGCATCAACTGGGTGGGCGCATTGCGTAGATGCATCGGGACGCTGAGAGACGGTGTCTGTCGTACAAAGGCCATGGCTTCGCCAAAGGCTTTGTAGGCAGCGTCACTTTTCGGCACGCTGGCCAAATATAACACCGTCTGGGCCAGAGCCAGTTCGCCCTCGGGTGAACCCAAACGCTCGTAGGTGGCCAAGGCTGACTCAGTTAGCTGCAAGGCCCGAGGATCTGCGTTGCCAATGTCCTCACTGGCCATGCGAAGCAGACGCCTACCGATATAGCGCGGATCCGCACCGCCGTCTAACATACGGCAAAACCAATACAGCGCGGCATCTGGGGCGCTGCCCCGAACGGATTTATGCAGGGCAGAGATCTGTTCGTAGAACACATCACCGCCCTTATCAAAACGACGCAACTGCTCGGATGAGACGGCGACCACCATATCCGGTGAAATGTCATCATTGGCGAGCTGGGCGGCAATTTCCAGCATATTCAACGCACGCCGAGCATCGCCATCGGCGGTATCAATCAACATCTGCCGCGCCTGGGGCCCCAGGACTTTGCTCAGGGCCTTAGCGCCCCGCTCAAGCACCTCGGCCAGTTCTTCCGGGTGCAAATTCTGTAGGACGTACACCCGCGCTCTGGACAATAGTGCGGGATTTACCTCGAAGGATGGGTTCTCTGTGGTGGCGCCGATAAATATTACGGTACCCGCCTCTACATGAGGCAGAAAGGCGTCTTGTTGGGCTTTGTTGAAACGGTGCACCTCATCAACAAACAATACCGTTCGGTGCCCGTGAGCAAGGTGTTGCTGAGCCTGGGCTACTGCGCTGCGAATTTCTTTGACACCGGCCAATACGGCGGACAGGCTAATCCATTGGCAGCCTGCGTTATCTGCCAGAAGTTTCGCCAATGTGGTTTTACCGGTACCCGGAGGGCCCCACAACAGCATGGAGTGTATTTGACTCCGTGCAGCCAGCCCTCCAAGCGGCTTATCGGGAGCCAGCAAATGCCGCTGGCCTACATAGTCGTCTAGATCGGTCGGACGGAGCCTATCGGCGAGGGGGCGTGGGTCAAACCCGGAGGCGGAAGCATCCGTAAACAGGTCAG
Organism: Gammaproteobacteria bacterium; assembly: GCA_038151515.1. GTDB lineage: Bacteria > Pseudomonadota > Gammaproteobacteria > Pseudomonadales > Azotimanducaceae > UBA4421. The sequence goes on from JAYOVN010000004.1 coordinate 28,273, forward strand.
CCACGGATCACATCGGTGCCCTCGGGCACGACCAATTGAAATCGTGTTGCCGGCAAAGGCTGATTCGCTGAGACGTTACTGAACGACAACCGAGTTTGTTGATCCTGCCAATCATAAATCACCAATCTCGTCAGCACCTCACCTGTCAGAACGATCTCCAGTGCCCGAAACAACGACGACGACGACCTTGGGGCCAACTGATAAATCTGCTCACCTCCAAGGGTCTGGCGCGTAATCGTGAAGTCCCCGTTAACCAACCGATCAGGCCGCATCAGCAAGTCAGCGGGCATTGGCCCACTGGCGTTCGACAAGGGCTGAATCGTTAGTTGCCCTAGGTCTTGATCGTAAATCTGCAACCGTTCTTCATCCAAAAGCAGAGTTTGCGGGAATGGTTCGTGAATTTGCCAGAGCAAGAGCGGAGCAGCCATGGCGAAATGCCCCCGACTTTCCTCTAACAGAGTCTCACTGGCGTAGATACGTTGCACCACGGTTGCTTCAAGGGTTTCCAGTCCCTTCATCCAACGGGCCAAGGCCACGGCAGGATCTTCTTCGACAATTTGGGTTGTTTGTTGTAATGGACCCACACCATTGGACGTCGATTGTGTGGGCGTTGCCGGACCATCCGCCATGGATTCGATCTGCGCTGAGATCAAGGCTTGGGATTGCAGGTGGGGTGCCAGCAGGATCACCCAACACAGGATCAACCCACACCATGCCCTTTGGCTTAGGCTAGGCATTGCGCTCGGGCACCAAGACTTCGCGGCTGCCATTGGTATTCATGGCCGATACCACGCCTGCAGCTTCCATGGCTTCAATCAATCGTGCTGCCCGGTTGTAGCCAATGCGCAGTTTGCGCTGCACCGCCGATATAGATGCTCTTCGGGACTCCAGAACAAACCCCACGGCCTCATCGTACAACTCGTCGGACTGCTCTGTATCGTCATCGGAATCCAACTTAACGAAGGCCTCACCCTCAGTTTGACCGGTAAGGATATCCTCGAGGTAATCCGGCGCACCCCGCTGCTTCCAGTCCTCAACCACACGATGAACTTCGTCGTCTGACACGAAAGCACCGTGCACCCGCTGAGGCAAGGCGGTTCCTGGAGGCAGATACAACATGTCGCCGTGGCCCAGCAACTGCTCTGCTCCGCCCTGATCCAAGATGGTTCTGGAGTCGATGCGCGAGGACACTTGAAAACTGATTCGTGACGGAATGTTGGCCTTGATCAATCCAGTTATGACATCTACCGACGGCCTCTGGGTGGCAAGAACCAGATGGATACCCGCAGCACGAGCTTTCTGAGCGATACGCGCTATCAGCTGTTCTACTTTTTTACCTACGATCATCATCATGTCGGCGAACTCATCAATGACAATGACAATGGCCGGCAGCGGCTGTAATTCAGGAGCCTCGGTGTCCTCCAATGGCCACAATGGGTCTTTGATCGGTTCACCCTTAGCCGCGGCGTCTTTGACTTGGCGGTTGAAGCCGGCCAAATTCCGCACTCCCAACGCTGCCATCAATCGATATCGCCGCTCCATTTCCCCAACGGACCAGTTCAGGGCATGGGCGGCCTCTTTCATGTCGGTGACCACAGGCGTGAGCAAATGAGGGATACCCTCGTAAATGGATAACTCCAACATTTTGGGGTCAACCAAGATGAGTCGAACCTGCTCAGGCGTCGCTTTGAGCAAAATGCTCAAGAGCATGGAATTTACCCCTACGGATTTACCTGAACCGGTGGTGCCGGCAACCAGCAGGTGGGGCATTCGTGCGATATCGGCAACGATGGTGGCGCCAGCTATGTCCTTACCTAGGGCAAGGGTTAGGTGACTGGTGGCTTCTTGGAAAACCGACGAATTAATCACCTCTCGCAGCTGAACCATCTCACGGTGTTCATTTGGAATTTCAATTCCTACGTAGGGCTTGCCCGGAATCACTTCGACGATACGCACGCTAATGACCGCCAGCGAACGGGCCAAATCCTTGGCCAGGGCGCTTATTTTTTGAACTTTCACACCGGGAGCAGGCTGAATTTCAAAGCGCGTGACTACCGGCCCGGGTAGCACAGAGACCACGACTGCCTCCACATTAAAATCCGCCAGCTTCAGCTCCAGCTGCTTGGACATGGCCTCAAGGGCTTCTGCGCTGTAGCCGCCTCCGGCGTTGCCGTTGGGCTGATCGAGCAGGTCTACGTCCGGTAGCTCAGTAACACTTTGACTGTCAAACAGGCGCTTTTGTTGGGTCTTGCCCGCGGGTTTTTTCTCTGCCGCTGCTGGCAGAATTTGTACCGTCGGCGTTTTCTGCTGACTGACCGGTGTTGCCGCTGATATTTGCTTGGCCTCGAGCGTTGCCGCCAACTCACTCTTACGCTTTTGCGCTACTGGGTCCACGTTAGCTTGGCGCTGTTGGGCGCGAGCCAGACGCAAGTCGTTCATCCGGTCGTAAAGTTCTGCACCTTTGTGCCAAGCCCGAGTCAGCGTACGCCCAAGCATCTCGGTCATTTCAAGCCAAGAAAAACCAACCGCAGCCTGCACACCGACGAGCACGCCAGCAACGCAGAGGACGGTCAAGCCAACCAAGCCAAACACTCGAGCGCCCTGCTCACCAAGGGCCAGCCCTAACACCCCGCCGGAACCTGCGGGCAAGAAGTCTCCCGAGGCATTGTGGAGATACATCAGCACACAGGCACACAATATGGAGGCGACCCACCCGCTAGTACGCACGCCAATGACAACGGCATCGGCTTTCAGGTGCCTAGTTCGCAGGGCCACCAGCCCACCATAAATTAACCCCAAGGGCAGCAAATAGGCTACCCAACCAAACAGAAACAACAAAATATCGGCTAGATAAGCCCCGCTGGTACCCACTAAATTGTGGGTATCGGTGTTCGAACCGGTGTAGTTAAAAGACGGATCCTCTGGAGAGTAGGATGCGATCGCAAGAAGCAAAAAAAACGCCAGGGTGCCGGTGAGCACCAAGAACATTTCGCGCAAGGGTAACGGACGATTGGATGCAGGCGTCGACAAAAAGGGATCCTCTTAAGCTGGCGTCAGTGTACGCACTCGCCGTTTTTGGCACAAATAGGCACAATGCACCTTTGCAAACTGGCTCAAAGGTCAGAGCACCCAGTTATCATCTCAAAACCATCCCTCTTATCACTAGGGATATTGCAACGGAGCCAAAATATGCGGCCAGATAAAGTTAAAGTCATCGACGAAGTTTGGGACGACGAACGTATCAATAGTTTTTTAACCAAGGAACCGCTAGGCAATGAGCCTCAAGACTTTAGCCGACTGTTGCACGCTTACCGCAGCATGCGCCTAGACGATTTCCGGATTTTTTTGGAACGATTCAAAGCTCAAGGAGGCGATGTTCAGGCCACAAACACCGCCGGTGAAACCTTGATGGACATCGTTAAAGACCATCGACAATCTGCAGACTTCATAGCCTTGTTACGAGCCTAAAAGCCGGTCGTGTCAGGCATACCCTTACTGCCCTCAGCCCCCATTGGTTTTCCGGAGCCTCGTTGCGCTTTGGGTGATCCCGACGGGCTGCTGGCAGCAGGCGGTGCTCTAACACCTGATTGGCTGGTAGAGGCCTATGCCCTCGGGATTTTTCCGTGGTTCGAAAATGATGAGGGGCCGATCTATTGGTGGTGTCCCGCCGTACGAGCCGTCACTGTCCCTGGCGAAATGCGGATAACCCGCAGCCTTGCCAAGCGTCTTCGCAACGGTGGATTCACCGTCACCTTTGACCGCTGCTTCGATGACGTCATTGAGGCCTGCGCCAAACTAAGAGCCACCTCTGTGGGCACGTGGATAACGCCTAGAATGCGCCAAGCGTATCGAGAACTGCACGCGACAGGCGTTGCTCACAGTGTTGAAGTTTGGTCTGAGAACATACTCGTGGGTGGTTTGTATGGTCTTTCTCTGGGCCAGATGTTCTTTGGCGAATCCATGTTTGCAGAACGACCAGACGCTTCGAAGGTGGCCTTCTACCACTTGCATCAACGACTGTGCGCATGGGATTTCTCACTCATCGACTGTCAGATGATGAACCCTCACCTCGAATCCTTGGGTGTTAAACCCATGCCTCGGGAGGCGTTTTTGTCCTTGCTGGCGAAAAACGATTTAAGCCTGAGCCGCCTAGGTCCTTGGGATACCCTTGAGGCGTCGCTGAAGACAGAGTGCCCATCGTGAGCGCAGGTTCAGATCAAGACAAGCCGCTGGACTTTTATCTCACGCCCCCACACCCGTGTTCCTACTTGGACCGAAGCGATGCTCAAACATTGTTTGCAGATCCGCGGCGGATCATCACCAGCAGTAGCTACCAACACCTCTCAGACCAAGGGTTTCGTCGCAGTGGCGGGCATCTATATCGCCCCCGATGCAACCACTGTAACGCCTGTATCGCCGTCCGCGTGCCGGTGCAGACCTTCAAAGCCAATCGCAGCCAACGCCGAACGCTGGGCCGCAACACACAGCTCAGGGTTACTGTGGAGCCGGCGCGATTTACCCAGCGCTATTTTCAAGTCTATGAGCGTTACATCAGCATGCGGCATACAGATGGCGACATGTACCCAGCCACAGAGGATCAATTTAAATCGTTTCTTCTCAGCGCTTGGGCTGACACCATTTTTATCTGTGCTTACGAAGGCGAGCGGTTGTTGAGCGTCGCTGTGACGGATCAACTCAACGATGGTCTGTCAGCGGTTTATACATTCTTTGAGCCAACAGAAGCCTCTAGAAGCCTCGGAGTGTTCAGTATTTTGCAGCAGATCGAAATGTGCAAAACCTTGGGTTTAAGCCACCTGTATTTGGGGTACTGGATAAAGGACTCTCAAAAAATGGCGTATAAAAGCCAATATCGGCCACTGCAAATGTTCATCGACCACCGATGGGTCACCCTGAGCTAGCCAACTCACGTAAGAACTAGGCCAAACCAAGTCTGAAACCAGACTTCTATTTGCCCCGCCCTTCTGGCACCATGCCGCGCGACTATTACGACCCAGAGGCCGCATGGCAAAAGAAGAACAGATTGAAATGGACGGCACCATCATCGACACCCTACCGAACACCATGTTCCGGGTAGAGTTGGAAAATGGACACACCGTCACGGCGCATATCTCAGGCAAGATGCGTAAAAACTACATCCGTATCTTGACCGGGGACAAGGTCAAAGTGGAACTCACCCCCTACGACTTGAGCAAGGGCCGCATTACCTTCCGTATGTAAGCTGCTGCCGGGCAGCAGAGGCATTAGACCTCTGCCGCTGCTAACACCTGTATATCCAGTTCGTCGTTGTCGATGGATACCCGCACCGTACCGCCAGACGCCAGATCCCCAAAGAGCAAATCCTCTGCCAAAGGCCGCTTGATCTTCTCTTGAATCAGCCGCTGCATGGGGCGTGCCCCCATCTTTTCGTCGTAGCCTTCCTTGGCCAGCCAAGCGCGGGCTTCGTCGTCCACTTCTAACGTTACGCGTTTTTCGTCCAGTTGGGCCTGTAACTCCGTTAGGAACTTGTCCACGACAGTTTTGACAATTTCGATGTTCAACGCACTGAACTGAACAATGGCATCCAAGCGGTTTCGGAATTCCGGCGTGAACATCCTGCGAATCACTTCCATGCCGTCTGTGGTGTTGTCCTGTTCGGTGAAACCAATGGACGGACGCCCCATTTCCTGAGCGCCGGCATTGGTGGTCATGATCAACACCACATTGCGGAAGTCCGCCTTGCGCCCGTTATTATCGGTTAGCGTGCCGTGATCCATGACCTGCAACAACAAGTTGAATACTTCCGGGTGGGCCTTTTCAATTTCATCTAATAGCACCACGCTGTGTGGGTGCTTGGTCACTGCCTCGGTCAACAAACCACCTTGATCAAAACCAACGTAGCCAGGGGGCGCACCGATCAACCGAGAAACCGTGTGTCGCTCCATGTACTCGGACATGTCGTAACGCAGCAGCTCAACACCCATGGCGTGAGCCAATTGCTTGGACACTTCGGTTTTACCGACCCCAGTGGGGCCAGCAAACAAAAACGATCCGATGGGTTTATCGCCACTCTTTAAACCGGCTCTGGAGAGTTTGATGGCGGAAGCGAGTTGTTCAATGGCTTCATTCTGACCGAAGACAGCCATTTTCAAATTACCCTCTAAATCCCGCAAAGATGCTTTATCCGACGTCGTCACCTGTGATGAGGGAATACGGGCAATCTTCGCTACCACCTGCTCAACATCCGAAGCACCGACACTTTTCTTGCGCTTGCTGGGCGGCTGAAGCTGCTGAGCTGCACCGGCTTCGTCGACCACGTCAATAGCCTTGTCCGGCATAAACCGGTCGTTAATGTAACGAGCCGCCAGTTCTGAGGCCGTGCGCAATGCCTTGTCTGTGTAGCGTAGGTTGTAATGCTCTTCGAAGCGGGACTTCAATCCTTTCAAAATTCGATAGGTGTCATCCACATCCGGTTCTTCCACGTCAATTTTCTGAAAGCGCCGGGAAAGGGCGCGATCTTTATCAAAGATACCTCGATACTCTTGGTAAGTTGTGGAACCCATGCAGCGCATCTGTCCAGAGGTCAGCAGCGGTTTGAGCAAATTTGAGGCGTCCATCACGCCGCCGGACGCTGCCCCTGCGCCGATGATCGTGTGGATTTCGTCGATGAACAAGATCGAGCCTTCGATCTCTTTGAGCTCGGCAAGCACCGCTTTAAAACGTTTTTCAAAATCGCCCCGATACTTCGTTCCTGCCACCAAGGCCCCAAGGTCTAGGGAGTAGATGGTGCTGCCCGCGACAACTTCGGGCACTTTTTCATCAACGATGCGTTTGGCTAAACCTTCGGCAATCGCCGTTTTGCCGACGCCGGATTCGCCGACCAATAAAGGGTTATTCTTGCGTCGACGGCACAAGATCTGCACGACGCGCTCCAGCTCGTCAGCGCGACCAACCAGGGGGTCAATGCGCCCCGCCCGGGCCTCTTCATTTAAATCCGTCGCGTAGAGCTGCAAAGCTTTTTGGCCGCCCTCTGGAGCCTCTTCACCTTCTGCAGTCTGGCCACCTAACTCGGCTTCTTCGTCAGCGTCGTCAACTTTGCTGATCCCGTGGGATATGTAGTTCACCACATCGATACGGCTAATCCCCTGAACCTTTAGCAGATAAACTGCCTGGCTCTCCTGCTCACTAAAGATAGCCACCAAGACATTGGCACCCGTGACTTCTTTTCTTCCTGAGGACTGGACATGGAACAAAGAGCGAGACACCACACGCTGAAATCCCAAGGTCGTTTGCGGTCCGTGTTCTTCATCACTGGCAGGCAAAATGGGCGTGGTTTCCTCGATGTACTTTTCCAATTCCTTGGACAGTTTCTCAACGTCTCCGCCAACGTTTTTAAGCACATCGATCGCAGCATCGTTGGTCATCAAAGCCAGCAGCAAATGTTCCACCGTTATGAATTCGTGACGGCGTGTGCTTGCATCTTGGGCAATTTCGTTCAGCGACTTTTCAAGTTCCTTGCTTAACATTACTTCTCTCTTTGTTTGGGCCGTTCTGACATGGCGCCGTTAGGACGACACTAATCCGCTAATTCAACCGTCGACATTAATGGGTGATTGTTTTCCTGAGCATACTGATTGACCTGCTCAGATTTTGTCTCGGCGATATCCCGAGGAAAAATCCCAACCACCGCTGCCCCTTCGGTATGCACCACTAACATGATCTGAGTGGCTTTTTCTCGATTCATTCCAAAGAACGCTTCGAGAATATGCACCACAAACTCCATAGGCGTGTAGTCGTCATTTAACAACATGACCTTGAACATAGGTGGGCGCTTGAGCTCTGGCTCCGACTCTTCTGTGACCAAACCAACGTCTTGATCCTCATCAAGTCCAGGCTGGTCATCATCTCCGGCACTGCCCATGGGTCTTGGAGCTTGGTTCAGGTCTAGCCCGACCGGCCGTCTACGAGCATCCGCCCCTTCAGTGCCTGTGCCTGTCAGTGGGTTTTCGAATCCAGCATCTTCTCTCATGTTTCGTTCATAACTCTTTGTAAAACATATTTTTATAACCCTAATCCGAAGCCTCAAGTTCCAGATTCGAACGCGAAAAAACCTCTGATCTCAGACCCGATCAGGCCGTCTTGTCGAATAACTTCTGCCCACGGGCAGCTTCCAACAACCCATACAACGCGAACTCATCCGAGATGCCGCCACCGATCTGCCTTGTTATTGCTGCAAGACTACCTCAAGCCGTGTAAATAATTCGTGTGCCTGGGACACCATTTGAGCACGCGGTGAATCCACTAATGACGTGCATTCACCGCATGCTTCAAGACGCCCAAGTTCACTCCGAATCGCGGCTAGCTATGTCGTCTTCTTTCCTTAGGAACTTATAGTTGGGGCTGCAGGGGAATTACCCAAGTGCTTTTTTGTGAAAATCTGCGCAGCAGGCCGCACTAAAGCCCCCTAGGGGCCCCTTGACTCATTCACAGTAATTCTGGACTCTCGGGGTGGGCAAGGAGGACTATCTATGCCAAATGGAATCGTTAAGTGGTTTAACAACGCAAAGGGCTACGGATTCATCGTGCCCGATGATGGTGGGGACGACCTTTTCGCACACTTTTCAGCTGTAACCATGGATGGCTACAAAACCCTAAGCGCCGGCGATCAGGTGCAATTTGATGTCACTGTCGGCGACAAAGGACCTCAAGCAACAAATATCGTCACCACGGGCGGGGGTAACAACCCAAGTGCACCTGACTCTGCGGAGACAGGAGGTGATGCTGCAGGGCCAAGCTCGGAGGCAGACGCCTCCGGTCTGCCCTGAGATTTAGGCCACCCGGTGGCAACCGAATAACGAACGGGCCTCTCAGCTTGTTTGGCGTTCGGGGTTGATACCCCGAAGCTCGGTTGCTAAACCGCTGCGATAGCCTCGTTTAATGTTGGCGAGGGTCGCATTGCTTTGGCCGCCAACTCTGGATTCGGCGCAAAATAACCGCCAACATCTTCTGGCTCCCCTTGGGCAGCCAGCAGTTCTGCGCTGATCTTATCTTCGTTCGCGGCTAGACGCTCTGCTAACACAGCAAAGCGAGCTTTCATGTCGACATCTTTATCCTGTCTTGCCACGGCTTCGGCCCAAAACTTGGCAAGGTAGAAGTGACTGCCTCGATTGTCGATTTCATTTACTTTGCGGGACGGCGACCGGTTGCTATCAAGGAACTCGGCAATTGCCTCGTCCAAGGTTTCACCCAGTAGCTGAGCAGCAGCGTTATCGAAAACCCGACCCAGATGTTCCAGCGATGCGCCCAGTGCCAGGAACTCTCCAAGGCTATCCCACCGCAAGTGGCCCTCTGCTTCAAACTGTTGAACATGCTTAGGCGCACTGCCACCCGCACCGGTTTCGAACAATCCGCCGCCGTTGATCAAAGGCACGATGGACAACATTTTCGCACTGGTACCCAATTCTAGAATCGGAAACAGGTCCGTCAGGTAGTCACGAAGCACATTGCCAGACACGGATATTGTGTCTTTCCCTGCACGCATTAACTCTAATGATCGTCGAGTCGCGTCAGCTGGCTTCAAAATACGGATATCTAAACCGTCGGTGTCATGAGTAGGCAAGTACTGTTCGATTTTCGCAATCAACTGAGCATCATGAGCTCGGCCAGCATCTAACCAAAAAATTACCGATGCACCAGTGATTCGACCGCGTTGAACAGCCAGCTTGACCCAATCCTGTACTGGCGCGTCCTTGACCCGGCACATGCGCCAGATATCCCCCGCTTCGACCTCGTGGGAATGAATCACCTGTCCTGCCTGATCAATGACCTCAACTCTTCCCTGTTCAGCCATTTCAAACGTCGTATCGTGAGATCCGTACTCTTCCGCTTTTTGCGCCATCAATCCGATGTTCGAGGTGGAACCTATGACCGTAGGGTCGAGGGCACCATTGTTTTTGCAGTCGTCGATCACCTCTTGATATACCGTTGCGTAACAACGATCGGGGATTACCGCTTTAGTGTCGTGCAGACCTCCATCGGGCCCCCACATTTTGCCCGACTCTCGAATCGCTGCCGGCATAGAAGCATCAACGATAATGTCACTGGGAACATGCAAATTGGTAATGCCGTAATCCGAGTTAACCATGGCTAAGTCTGGGCCTTGGGCCAGACAGGCATCCAAATCAGCCTTGATCTCTTCCTGCTGAGCTTGAGGCAAGCGCTGGATTTTGTCGTAAGCGTCACCAACACCGTTATTTGGATCAACCCCTAACTCGGCAAAAATCGCCTCATGTTTTGCAAAGGCTGAGTGATAGTAGGCCTTTACCGCGTGGCCAAAAATTATGGGATCAGACACTTTCATCATGGTCGCTTTCAGGTGCAGCGAAAACAAAACGCCCTGCTCGGTGCTCGCGATTTGTTCCTGATAAAAGTTGCATAGAGCTTGTTTGCTCATAAAGGCGGCATCCACGACCTCCCCTGCTGAGACCGCCACATTGGATGCTAACGTTTGACTGGCACCATTGGCGGCATGAAATACCACGTTCAATTGGTCGTCTTGCGTCATGGTGGCTGACACTTCGCTGGCATAAAAATCGCCACCGCTCATGTGCGCTACGTGAGTTTTCGAGTCAGTAGACCAGGCACCCATGGAATGCGGATGCTTTTTGGCGTAGTCCTTCACGGCCTTGGTCGCGCGACGGTCGGAGTTACCCTCGCGCAACACTGGGTTAACTGCACTGCCTTTGACGCGATCATACCGATCCTTGATGTCCTGCTCAGCATCGGACTTAGGCTCTTCCGGATACTCAGGCAACGCATACCCTTGGTCCTGCAGCTCTTTGATTGCCGCCAACATTTGAGGGTTTGACGCACTGATATTGGGCAGCTTAATGATATTTGCTGCCGGATCTTGGGTCAGTTCACCGAGTTCGGCGAGGTCATCATTAACACGCTGCTCAGGGGTCAACCATTGTGGAAAGCTGGCGAGAATTCTGCCGGCCAGAGAGATATCTCGGGTCTCGATTTGAACGCCGGCGGCGTCGGAGAATGCTTTGATGATGGGTAGAAATGAAAATGTGGCCAACCTAGGGGCTTCGTCTGTTTCGGTGTAGATGATTTTTTGATCGGTGCTCATATATCCCTCTGATTAGCGCAAATGCTATGCATGGTTACCGCGACGTCTTCCAAACCATGCAGATTGGCGCTTTCGCAGCGTTGTCTCCCACCCCCTCCGGTTTCCGACGCGCTGAAATATAGACGCGCACCTAGTTTAGTGCAACTCAGCCTCGCTCTTTGCCGATCAACTTTTTGTATACAACCCAACCAATGAGCTAGTCAGGAGCCTATTTCTGAAGCGAATCCACCGTCGTCTCTGTGTCACCCCAAGCCGACGCGCGCTGCTGGTCAGCCAAGGTAGATTCAATCCATGTCACACCCTGGTCACTGGTTTCTTTCTTCCAAAAAATGGCCCGAGTCTTTAGGTAATCCATCAGAAACTCGGCCGCGGCAAAAGCAGCACTGCGATGGGCGCTTGCCACCACGACCAGTACGATTTGATCTGTCGGATGCAGTTCGCCTACGCGATGTATCACTGTCGTCGCCAGTAGTGGCCATCTCGTTTCGGCTTCATCAACAATTTGGGAAATGCTGGACTCCGTCATGCCCGGATAGTGCTCTAAAGTAAGGGTTCCCACCCTGCCGCCGTCGCCCGCGTGACTGTTGTGATCGCGCACCAGCCCTACAAAGGCCGCGATCGCTCCAGCAGCTTCACCACACTGTTGCCGAGTTACTTGGTATTGCTCGGCTAGATCAAAGTCCTGTTGCTGAACTTGAATCACTCGATGCATTTGGGTTCCTTTACGTCAACCACCCGTTACCGGCGGTAAAAAAGCTATTTCTGCGCTGGGGCCAATTTCTTCGCTGCTCTTGCGCCAATCCGATGCTAGGAATTGCTGGTTAATGGCCAGCCGAACACCATCCGCCCATAGCGCTTTTTGGGCATCACCGGACAGTTGATCGGCTAGAGCAATGCGAAGCTCAGTCAAAGAGACCACAGCAAACGCAAGCTGATCATGACCAACTTCCTCTCGCAAGGACGCAAAAAACTTAACTGTTATCATGTGTCTGCCGCTGCCAATGCCCACTTTTTCCGCCGACTTTATCCTCAAGACCGATGGCCTCAATGGTCATGCCCTTGTCCACAGCCTTACACATATCGTAGATGGTCAAACAGGCAACGCTCACGGCTGTCAAAGCCTCCATCTCCACACCGGTCTGACCTCGCAATCGGCAATATCCCTCTACCCGCAGGGCCGTCTCGGAAATCTCTTCAAAGGTTATAGACACCTTGGTCAATGCCAGCGGGTGGCACAGGGGTATGAGATCGGAGCATTTTTTTGCGCCTTGAATGCCGGCGATTCGAGCCACTGCCAGTACTTCTCCCTTTTTCAGGCCATCGTTCTTGATGGCTTCCAGGGTGCTGGCCTGCATTCTCACAATACCGCTGGCTGTGGCGGATCTTTCCGTCACGTCTTTACCGCCAACGTCTACCATGTTGGCCTCACCTGAGGCATTGATATGGCTAAATTCCATAAACGATTCCTGAAACGATCTTGTATCCGTGTTCGAGTACCCGCGATCGGTGGCCCTAGTCTCTGAACGATGCCCGGGTACATTATCACGGGCGCACCGAAAGAGTGGACTACTCCAGCGATGTGGCGCGGGAACAGGACCCCCAATCGCTCCTATGAGCTTGGATGGCCCATTCAACCGCTGACCCGGGAGCCGTCCTAGGCTATGATGCGCACCCGAAATATCGTGATCTGCAATCGTTCCATGCCTAGCAATCAAGCCACCTCTGCCTTGGGCCAAGGACCCCGGCCTGCAGCCAACGCGCCTAAGGTCATCGTGGGCATGTCAGGGGGCGTCGATTCTGCCGTGGCAGCCTATCTGCTCATGCAACAAGGCTTCCAAGTTGAAGGTCTGTTCATGAAGAACTGGGACGAAGACGACGGCACCGAGTACTGCACGGCGATAACTGACTTGGCCGATGCAGAGCAAGTCTGTCAGCGTCTGGGCATTAAACTGCATACCGCTAATTTTGCCGCCGAGTACTGGGACAATGTATTTAGCTACTTTCTGAACGAGTACCAAAACTGGCGTACGCCAAACCCGGACATCTTGTGCAATCGAGAAATTAAGTTTGAGCAATTCGTGCTCTATGCCGAGACCTTGGGGGCGGATTACATCGCCACCGGCCACTACGTGCGTAGAACACCCTTACCTGAGCCTGACGGCACTGTGAAGGTACCTGGCCAGTCTCCGGCTGCGTTTTTAAAAGGCAGGGACGCGAACAAAGATCAAAGCTATTTTTTGCAGGCTGTACCTCACCACAAGCTAGAACGCTGCCTGTTTCCACTGGGTGACTGGCAAAAATCGGATGTGCGCGAGTTGGCCGCATCCTTAGGCCTTGCCAACCATCGTAAGAAAGACAGCACAGGCATTTGTTTTATCGGTGAACGCCGCTTTGCTGACTTTTTATCCAACTATATCGCCGACACACCAGGACCCATGAGAGATCGGCAGGGTCGTTATCTGGGCGAACATCGAGGACTGCACCAATACACTATTGGTCAGCGACAAGGAATCAACCTAGGTGGCATGTCTGGCCGGCCGGAATCTCCTTGGTATGTTATGGCCAAGCAACCTTTGACCAACACCTTGTTTATTACTCAGGATGACAGAGAACTTCACGGCACTTGGCTGGGAGCCACCGAAGTAAATTGGCTGACCGACATAACCTTGCCCATGCGGTGCAGTGCGAAAATCCGCTATCGACAGCAAGACCAGGCCTGCTCGGTGGCACACGGAGCCGATGGCACCCTGCTGGTACGCTTTGACCAGCCCCAGCGCGCAATAACGACAGGCCAGTATGTGGCTTTTTACGATGGTGAACGTTTGCTGGGCGGGGCCAATATTACCCGCAGCGACGAGCCTAATTTGCCCCACTGCCGAGCCGACGAACACTAACAACACTTCTTGGAGAAATTGCACATGTCCGATTTAGATCCGGTTTTTGCCATAGGCGCGGCAGATGGCCGATATCGTTCCAAGGTCCAGGACTTGACCCCCATCGTCAGTGAATTCGGCCTCATGAAATACCGTGTGGAAGTCGAATGCGCTTGGGTGCTATTTCTTGCCCAATGCCCGGGAATTGAAGAATTTGAATCCCTAGACGCCGACGATGCCCAGTACGTGCGCGACATTGCCGAGAATTTCGACGAACAATCCGCCCAGCGCATTAAGACATTGGAGGCCACAACCAACCACGACGTCAAAGCCGTCGAGTATTTCCTTAAGGAGGCCTTTGCCCAGCGTCCCACGCTACAAGCCGTGAACGAGTGGATCCACTTCGGTTGCACGTCCGAGGACATCAACAACACTGCCTACGGTTTGATGATTAAAAATGCGAGGGACGGTGTCTTGCTGCCTCATATGCAGCGACTAATTGAAACTCTAGAACAACTAGCCCAGGCAAACGCGGACTTGCCCATGCTGTCCAGAACACATGGACAGACAGCCTCTCCCACCACCCTAGGCAAAGAAATCAAGAATGTTGCCGCGCGCTTACAGCGCCAACAGGCGCAGCTACAGGCCCTTGAGATACTGGGCAAATTCAACGGCGCCGTGGGTAACTTCAATGCCCATTTGGTAGCTTACCCAAACTTAGATTGGGCAAGTCTGTCGGACCAATTCATCTCCAGCCTAGGGCTCACCAACAACCCTTGGACAACCCAAATTGAGCCACACGACTACATAGCCGAAGTCGCCCATTGCCTGATGCGTTTCAACCAAATCCTGTTGGACTTTGATCGGGATATATGGAGCTACATTTCAATCGAGTATTTCAAACAGCGCAAAGTCGAGGGCGAAACCGGCTCGTCTACCATGCCCCATAAGATCAATCCTATCGATTTTGAAAACTCCGAGGGCAACATCGGTATCGCCAATGCCCTTCTAGACCATATGGCCAGCAAACTGACGGTTTCCAGATGGCAGCGTGACCTATCTGACTCAACGGTGCTGCGAAACCTTGGTACCGCATTTGCTCACTGCGGCATCGCCTACCAAGCAACCTTGAAAGGTTTGTCGAGATTGGATGTCAACCCTGAGGCCATAGGTCGTGATCTCAATAACAGCTGGGAAGTACTGGCTGAGGCAGTCCAAACCGTCATGCGGAAATTCGCTATGCCAGAGCCCTACGAGCAGCTCAAAGCCGCAACTCGAGGACGTCGACTGTCGGCTGAGGTCTATCAGGAAATCCTTCAGGAGTTGAATTTACCTGAGGCTGCCATGCAGGAACTTAAGGGCCTTACACCGGACAGTTACGTCGGTATCGCGGCAGCCCTAACGCGGAAGTCCCTGACCTGAGAGGCGGCAAATAAAACACCGCTAGATGCGCTGTCTCCAGCCTTGGCTTGTCACCCCGCCGCTGGAGCCTGTGGGGGAATCGCGGCACAATGCTCGCCCCCAGAGATACTGAATTACACGACTGTTAAAGCGAAGAAAGCCCTATGAATCACAAGTTCCGAAAACCTCTGAACGGCACCAATCTGGATTACTTTGATACCGAAGAAGCAATCGAAGCGATCAAACCCGGTGCCTATGCCGGCCTACCCTATACTTCGAAGGTGCTGGCGGAAAATCTGGTTCGACGCTGTGCACCTGAAGATCTCGATGCGGCCCTGGGGCAAATCATCGAGCGCAAGCGAGACATCGACTTTCCTTGGTTTCCGGCCCGAGTGGTTTGCCACGACATTTTAGGTCAAACCGCCCTTGTGGATTTGGCTGGCCTTCGGGATGCCATCGCTGCGAAGGGCGGCGATCCAGCCAAGGTCAACCCTGTGGTACCAACGCAGCTCATCGTCGATCACTCGTTAGCGGTCGAGCATGCTGGGTTTGAAGAGGATGCGTTTGAGAAGAACCGAGCCATCGAAGACCGTCGCAACGATGACCGTTTTCATTTCATTAACTGGACCAAGACCGCCTTTGAGAATGTCGATGTAATCCCACCGGGCAATGGCATCATGCATCAAATCAACTTAGAGCGAATGTCACCGGTTGTTCATGATCGGGATGGCATTGCCTTTCCTGACACCCTAGTGGGTACGGACAGCCATACGCCTCATGTGGACGCACTGGGCGTTATCGCCATCGGCGTGGGAGGTCTTGAAGCCGAGAGTGTCATGCTGGGACGAGCCTCCTACATGCGGTTACCCGACATCGTTGGCGTAGAACTGGTGGGTAAGCGGCAGGAGGGAATTACCGCTACGGACATCGTTCTGGCCATCACCGAGTTTTTGCGCGAAGAACGAGTTGTCTCATGCTATCTGGAGTTCTTCGGCGAAGGCGCAGCCGATTTGACCCTAGGTGATCGGGCAACCATTTCCAATATGACACCGGAATTCGGCGCCAGCGCGGCCATGTTCTATATTGACGAGAAAACGACCGACTACCTACGCTTGACAGGTCGCAGTGACGAACAAGTGGCTCTGGTAGAGAACTATGCCAAAACCACCGGGCTGTGGGCAGATCATATGCAGGCTGCCGAGTACGAGCGTGTGCTGCGCTTTGATCTGTCCAGTGTCGGACGCAACATTGCTGGACCGTCAAACCCTCATCGAAGAGTCGCCACCACAGACTTAGCGTCTCAAGGCATCGCCGGTACCGTTGAAACCGAAGAAGGCTTGATGCCTGACGGTGCCATCATCATTGCAGCCATCACCAGCTGCACCAACACCAGCAACCCCCGAAACGTCATCGCCGCTGGCCTGCTAGCGCGCAATGCCAACGCCAAGGGTCTGACACGTAAACCTTGGGTGAAAAGCTCCCTGGCGCCAGGCTCCAAGGCCGTACAACTCTATCTTGAGGATGCTGCCTTGCTTCCTGAGCTAGAACAGCTGGGTTTTGGCATCGTGGCCTTTGCCTGCACTACCTGCAACGGGATGAGCGGGGCCTTAGACCCAGCCATTCAGCAAGAGGTCATCGACCGAGATTTATACGCAACGGCTGTTCTGTCCGGCAACCGCAATTTTGATGGGCGCATTCATCCCTACGCCAAACAGGCTTTCCTAGCATCCCCGCCTTTGGTCGTCGCCTATGCCATTGCCGGCACCATTCGATTCGATATCGAAAAAGATGTCCTAGGGACGGATCCGTCGGGCAACCCGGTTCGCCTGATCGACATTTGGCCAACAGATGAAGAAATTGACGCCATCGTGGCCCAGAGCGTCAAGCCTGAGCAATTTACTGCTGTTTATGAACCCATGTTCCTAAACGTGAAAGATGTGACTGACTCAACGGATCCACTCTACGACTGGCGCCCCCAAAGCACCTACATCAGGCGCCCCCCCTATTGGGAAGGTGCCTTGGCAGGCACACGGTCATTAACCGATATGCGCCCATTGGCGGTGTTGGGCGACAACATCACCACGGATCACTTGTCACCGTCTAACGCGATCTTGATGGACAGTGCCGCTGGTGAATACCTGCACAAGATGGGATTGCCAGAAGAAGACTTTAACTCTTACGCCACACACCGCGGTGATCACCTCACGGCCCAACGCGCCACCTTTGCCAACCCCAAGCTGCTCAACGAGATGGTTCAGGAAAACGGTGATATCAAACAAGGATCTTTGGCCCGTATTGAGCCAGATGGCCAGGTGGTACGTATGTGGGAGGCCATCGAGACCTATATGGATCGCAAGCAGCCCTTAATCATTATTGCCGGAGCGGACTATGGTCAAGGTTCTTCCCGGGACTGGGCGGCCAAAGGGGTCCGACTCGCTGGCGTGGAAGCCATCGTGGCCGAGGGTTTCGAACGGATTCATCGCACGAACCTCGTGGGCATGGGGGTCTTACCCTTGGAATTTAAAGCCTCCCAGACCCGGCAAACCTACGCCATCGACGGCACCGAAACCTTCAGCGTTGTTGGTGAACCCGCACCCGGCGCGGATCTGACCGTGGTGATGACCCGCCGCAATGGTGAGCAGGTACAAATTCCCACCACCTGCCGATTGGACACCGCCGAGGAGGTTTCAATCTATGCTGCAGGTGGTGTGCTGCAACGATTCGCCCAAGATTTTTTGGAAGCTTCGGCGGGCTAACAAGGAAAAGCCATGAGTTCAGGACAAGTACGGGTTGCCGCCACCTACATACGCGGCGGCACCAGCAAGGGCGTATTCTTCAATCTAGCCGAATTACCCTTGGCCGCTCAGGTGCCGGGTTCGGCAAGAGACGCGCTGCTGCTGCGAGTTATTGGCAGCCCGGATCCCTACGGCAAGCATACCGACGGTATGGGCGGGGCTACCTCCAGCACCAGTAAAACCGTCATTGTCAGCCCCAGCGCACAAGACGGCCATGATGTGGACTACTTGTTCGGACAGGTCTCTATTGATCAACCCTTTGTGGATTGGAGCGGAAATTGCGGCAACCTTTCTGCTGCCGTGGGCCCTTACGCCATCGCCCAAGGCATGCTACCCGCAGATCGCATTCCTCACGACGGCTTTGCCGAGGTTCGTATCTGGCAGGCAAATATCGGTAAAACCATCATCAATCGAGTGCCTATCGTTGGTGGTCAAGTGCAAGAAACCGGGGACTTTGAGCTGGATGGTGTGACCTTTCCTGGGGCAGAAATTGCCGTGGACTTCCTCGATCCCGCTGACTCGGATGGGGGCGCTATGTTTCCTACCGGCAATCTGGTGGATGATTTGGAGGTGCCCGGCGTAGGAACGCTAAAAGCAACGTTGATCAACGCGGGGATCCCGACGATTTTTCTAAACGGATCCGAGTTGGGCTACACCGGTTGCGAACTTCAAGACGATATCAATGGCTCCGCTGAGGCTCTGGCTTTGTTCGAAACCATCCGAGCCCATGGGGCCATCAAAATGGGCTTAATTGAGCGCTTGGAAGAAGCACAGGCGCGTCAACACACCCCAAAGGTGGCCTTTGTCGGACCCTCTTCGACCTATCAAGCGTCCAGCGGGAAACATGTTGAGGCTTCTAATATCGACTTAGTGGTGCGTGCTCTTTCCATGGGCAAACTGCACCACGCGATGATGGGAACCGCCGCCGTAGCCATTGGCACGGCCGCGGCTATTCCCGGCACATTGGTGAATCTGGCCGCCGGTGGCGGCCAACGCGATGAGGTCACCTTTGGCCACCCCTCCGGCACCCTTAAGGTGGGCGCCCAAGCATCATTGCACAATGATGAATGGCAGGTTACGTCTGCCAGTATGAGCCGAAGCGCGCGAATCCTGATGGAGGGTTGGGTTCGAGTGCCCGCAGACTCTTTCTAGTTGTCCTGCCTACCCCTACTCGGCTGGTCATCTAACCAGCTGTCTGTCTGGCCAGTT
This sequence comes from Gammaproteobacteria bacterium, assembly GCA_038151515.1. Lineage (GTDB taxonomy): Bacteria > Pseudomonadota > Gammaproteobacteria > Pseudomonadales > Azotimanducaceae > UBA4421. The sequence continues at coordinate 47,682 of JAYOVN010000004.1, forward strand.
GTTTGCCTGGCCTTTTGTCTTGTGGCGACCTAGCAGGTTTCCTTCGTGGATCAGCCATAAATCAGCCAAACATCAACCATGGATCAAACATAGATCAACCATGCCCTGCTCTTTCTGGGCATGGTTGCCAGTCAGACGGACAGTCGTCCGCCCACCCTACCTTGTGGCCCTAACTAGCGCTCTGCTATTGGCTTAAGCACTCGAGGCTCTGGGCCAACGTAATCGGCACTGGGCCGAATGATGCGGTTGTTTTCACGCTGCTCCATCACGTGGGCACTCCAGCCTGAGACCCGGGAGCAAACGAAGATCGGAGTGAACAGCTTGGTTGGTATACCCATAAAGTTGTATGCGGATGCGTGAAAGAAGTCAGCATTCGCAAACAGTTCTTTTTCATCCCACATGACCTTTTCAATGGCACAGGACACCGGATACAGAACCGAGTCGCCCACCTCATTGGCGAGTTTTTCAGCCCACTGCTTGATGATCACGTTGCGCGGATCCGACGTGCTGTAAATAGCGTGTCCGAAGCCCATGATTTTTTCTTTGCGTTCCAACATTCCCAACAAACCACTGGTCGCCTCGTCAGCAGTCGTGAACTTTTCGATAAGCTCCATTGCCGCCTCATTGGCCCCTCCGTGCAGTGGGCCGCGCAGCGACCCGATAGCACCGGTAACGCAAGAATGCATATCTGACAGAGTGGATGCACAGACTCGGGCTGTAAACGTCGACGCGTTGAACTCATGCTCGGCGTAGAGTATCAGGGACACATCCATAACCCGTTGATGAAGATCACTCGGCTTTTTACCGGTCAACGTCTCTAAAAAGTGCCCCGCCAATGAATCTGCATCGGTGTCGGTATCGATTCGCACGCCATCGTGACTGAAACGGTACCAATAATTAATGATGCCCGGTAAGGCGCCAAGCAGGCGGTTGGCAACATTCTGTTGATTCTCAAAGTCTCCCTCGGGCTCAAGGTTACCCAACATGGAACAACCGGTTCGCATGACATCCATAGGGTGAGCTGATGCGGGGATACGCTCTAGCACTTCTAATAGCGTTGCCGGCAGCTTACGGTTGGCCTTGAGGACCTTGTGATATTCATCCAGTTGGCTGGCATTTGGCAGCTCGCCATAAAAAATGAGATAGGCGACCTCTTCAAATGTCGCGTTGTCCGCTAGGTCAGTGATGTCGTACCCGCGGTAGGTCAATCCTGTACCGCTTTTACCCACAGTGCACAGTTGCGTGCTACCGGCGCTTTGTCCGCGAAGTCCCGCTCCGCCAAGTTTTTTCTCAGCCATCAAAATTCTCCTTTGCTATTGAATCTCTATTGAAGGCCGGTCAAATCAACGCTTCAGGAAGCCTTCGATTGATCGGCAAAAAGCTCATCCAATTTTTCTTCATAGGCGTGGTAGCCCAAAAAATCGTATAACTCCATGCGTGTTTGCATGGTATCCACAACACTTGCTTGGCTGCCCTGATCCTTTAGCGCTTGGTAAACGTTCAAGGCGGCCTTGTTCATGGCGCGAAATGCGGACAGCGGATAAAGGGCCATGGCGATGCCAACCGCCGCCAGCTCATCTACATGGTACAAGGGCGTTTGGCCAAACTCTGTTAAATTGGCCAGCACAGGCACCCCGGCCGCCTCGATGATGGGACGATACATATCAATTTCCGTCATCGCTTCGGCGAATATCGAATCTGCACCGGCTTCAGCGAAGGCTCCGGCTCGATCAATTACCGCGTTAAGGCCGTCCACAGACAGCGCGTCCGTTCGGGCCATCACGACAAAATCCGGATCGGTTTTTGCGTCCACTGCCGCCTTAATGCGATCCACCATTTCTTGAACGGAAACGATAGCCTTGTTAGGACGATGGCCGCAGCGTTTTTGGGATACCTGATCCTCAATATGTACGGCGGCGGCCCCAGCAGCCGTCATGTCTTTAATGGTTTTTGAGATGTTAAAAGCGCCGCCCCAACCCGTGTCAATGTCCACAAGCAAGGGCAAGTCCGTTGCTCCGGTAATGCGGCGAACGTCTTCAAGCACATCGTTCAAAGAGGTCATGCCTAAGTCCGGAAGACCATAGGAGGCATTCGCGACGCCCCCACCGGAAAGGTAGATGGCCTGATGTCCGACACGTTCCGCCATTAACGCCGTATAGGCATTGATGGTGCCCGGAATCTGCAGTGGCGTCGGTGCGGCGGCACTGATCGCCGCTCGAAATTTTTTGCCTTGGCTCATGAAACACCCTCCCTAAATTGAATCTGCCCCTGTTATCGGGCCGGGTATGATAACTGAATTGATCGCCTAGATCCCGTTGGAACCCTTCCTGCACCAGAGGGCTAAGCAGCAAGAGTTCATACCTCAGCCAAAGCCTCGCGGGCGCCTTAACCCCTATCGTTTTGAGTCGAAACTTCCTCGACAAACACGAGTCAGACTAGAAGTTCGCCTGTGCTTGGAGGATCAGCTGCTGAAGTTGTTCGTAATCTGCGGCCAACGGATATTGTGGGAATTGCTCGCGTACGTTATCTGGCGCCTGAAAGAAGATCCCAGCATGGGCCTCTTCCAACATCGACACATCATTGAACGAGTCCCCTGCCGCTAAGACATTCAATTCGAGGGACTTGAAGGCTTTAACCGAACAACGCTTGGGGTCTGGCTGCCGAAGGGTATAACCCACAATGCGATCATCGCGAACCTGCAGCTTGTGGCAGAGCAAAAAAGGCTCGTCTAGCTGCGCCATGAGGGGCGCTGCGAACTCATAAAAGGTGTCCGAGATGATGGCTACCTGGAAATTTAGTCGTGCCCAGCGAAGAAAATCCGCCGCGCCAGGCAATGGGCTCAACTTGGCAATTTCCGACTGAATTTGGCTTAGCGTAATACCGTGCTCCTCAATGATGCCCAACCGGTAATTCATCAAGTCGTCGTAATTGGGAATGTCCCGGGTGGTCTTAAGCAGTTCGGGTATTTGCGTTTCTTGCGCCACCGCCTGCCAAACTTCCGGCACCAGCACACCCTCTAAATCCAAACACAATACGTCCACGGCCTACCTCAGAGAAAATTTGGCGTAAGCATATAGCAACAGAGTATTTTTTTTGAATTTTTCGTGCTGGTAACGTACGCGCCCTGTTGATTGACGCAAAACCAAGGGTACTACCGCCACCATGAACATCGACGCCACAAAGCCTGCCGCCACCAGCCAGCTGAGCAAAAAAATTGCGGACACCGAAGAGCTGTTGAGCCAAGCTTTGACGGAATTTGACCACGGCCAAATCGCCCTATCCTTTAGCGGCGCTGAAGATGTGGTGCTCATTGATCTGGTGCAAAGCCTAGGCCAGCAAGTTGAGGTTTTTTCTCTAGATACCGGGCGTTTGCCAACAGAGACCTACGAATACCTCGAGACGGTACGGAACCATTACCAACAGCAAATCGAGTTGGTCTATCCGGCTCCCGAAGGCGTCGAGGCACTGGTCAAAGCCAAGGGCCTGTTTAGTTTTTATCAGGACGGACATCAAGAGTGCTGCTCCGTCAGAAAAGTACAGCCACTACGTCGAAAGCTGTCTACTCTGGACGCGTGGATTACCGGTCAGCGCCAGGATCAAAGTGTCACGCGCAGCGAAATTCCTCACCGCCAGAAGGACTCGGGCTTTTCAACCGACGATCACGAACTGATTAAGTTCAATCCGTTGGCTCTATGGTCTTCGGCAGACGTTTGGCAGTACATTCGCGACTACCAAGTACCCTACAACCCGCTACACGACCGAGGGTTCATCTCTGTGGGCTGCCAACCCTGCACCCGAGCTGTGGGCCCCTACGAGCACGAACGCGCTGGGCGCTGGTGGTGGGAGGAAGCAACGCAAAAGGAATGCGGCCTGCATGGCCAGAACGTGATCCCTCTGACTCAGGTGTCCTAGAGTAAAAAACGAGATAGCACTCTGGGCCTGCGAACATGAAACATCTTACGTTTGTCAAAAAAATTCAGCTGGATGGTAATCCCTGTCCAAAATGCGTGCAGGTTGAAGCGCGATTGGCTCGGGCGGGTTTTCTTCAGCGCATCGACGATGTTGTGATCGCCAGAGAGGACGACCCTCAATCTGCTGGGGCTAAGCTGGCGGTAAAACACGGCGTACAGCAGGCACCGTTTTTCATCATTTCCGATGACAGCTCTGGCGAACTGCAACAAACCGTCTATACCGTGTACTTTGCCTTCGTTAAGGCCGCGTTTCAGTCAGAGCCCAGCCAAACCACAGCTTAGCGAACTGGTAATTCTACTTGGCTGAATAACGCCTCACGCTCCGCTGCAGTAAAACAGTTCTGCGCTTCTTGGACTGTGCGATGATCCAGGTGTGGGGCAAAGGACTGAATCAGATCCAGCATGTACCGGCGCAAAAACGTGCCTCGACGAAACCCGATATGGGTAACGCTAGGAGCGAACAGGTGCCCTGCATCGATACGAACCAAATCCTCATCCTGTTCTGGGTCGTAGGCCATAGACGCAATGATTCCCACGCCTAAGCCCAACCTGACATAGGTTTTAATGACGTCGGCATCGGTGGCGGTAAAAACCACATTCGGGGTCAACGACAAGGCACCAAAGGCGTCATCTAAGCGGGAACGCCCAGTGAAACCGAAAACGTAAGTAACAATTGGGTGATCTGCAATATCTTGCAACGTCAGACCGTGCGGTTCTGCTGCCTTACTGGCCAGCGGATGATCCTTAGGCACAACCACCGAACGATTCCACTCATAACAGGGCATCATGATGAGGTCTTTAAACAGTTCCATCCCCTCGGTAGCGATGGCAAAGTCAGCGGCTCCAGAGGCCGCCAGTTCGGCGATTTGCGCTGGGGTGCCTTGTTTCATGTGCAAAGCCACTTCCGGATAGGCATCGGTGAACTTACGGATCACCTCAGGTAACGCATAGCGCGCCTGAGTGTGCGTGGTAGCGATGGTCAAATCTCCAACCGCCTCATCCGAGCATTCTTGAGCAATTTGTTTAATCGTGCCGGTTTGTCTAAGCACCTCAGTGGCCATATCGATAATCTGTTGGCCGACTTGGGTCACCTGAGTCAGATGTTTACCGCTGCGGACAAAAATCTCGACCCCTAACTCATCCTCAAGCAGCCTAATTTGTTTACTGACGCCGGGTTGAGAGGTGAAAAGTGCTTGGGCGGTGGCGGATACATTCAGGTCGTGTTTTGCCACTTCGACAATGTAGCGCAGTTGCTGGAGTTTCATAAACGTGTCCGAGCTTGAAAGTTGTGGACATTCTACGCTTCTGGTTATAAAAAGATATTTTTTATTCTTTTTTACCCAGATTCTCGTTGGCCTCACCGTCCACGATGCCGTTCACTACCCCATGAGGTACATGACCTGAAGGTATGTGCGGATTGGCTCGATCACAGTGGGCGGCTTGATCATCAAAAAAGATATCCGCTTCGAAAGCCTGCAAGAACGCGGTTTTATCCATACCTCCGAGAAACAGGGACTCATCTAAACGAATATCCCAATCTCTGAGCGTACGAATGACACGTTCATGAGCCGGTGCCCCTCGGGCCGTTACCAATGCCGTTCGAATAGGGCTTTGCCCTTCTGGAAATTCCTGCTGCAGCCGGTGCAGCGCACCCAAAAATGCTTTGAAAGGGCCTCCAGCTAGGGACTCTTTTGCTTGATCCTGTTCGGACTCGCTGAACGCCTCCAGTCCCTGCTGCTGGTAGATTCGCTCAGCTTCGTCGGAAAACAATACGGAATCGCCGTCAAAAGCCAACTTGAGTAACGCCCCCTTGCTTTCTTTCGCCGGACGCATACGCCCCAGCAAAGTCGCCGCAGCAACGTCTTGAGCTAGGGCCTGACGCACATCATCGGCGTAAGTAGAGAGGAACAGGTCACAGTTAAATCCTTGGATGTAGCGATAAGGCGACTCTCCGCCACAGAAAGCAGCCCGAGTAATATCCAACTCGTGGGCGCGAATGGAGTTGAAAACCCGCAATCCGGTATCCGCAGAATTGCGCGAAAGAAGTAGTATTTCAACACGAGGTTTATCAAACATCTTGTTGATATTTAATAGTTTTTCTACAAGAAAAAAACCATCACCCGGCTCAAGAACGGTATCTTCCTTAGAAATTTGATAGCGTCGATACGCTTCCAACCCTTCTCGTTGGTAAATCTCGTTGGACTTGCTGAGATCGAAAAGCGCGGTAGAGGAGATCCCGACGGTCAATGGTCTGTCAACAGCGGCTTCAGTCATATTAGGCATCCAAATCAGGAATCAACTCACCTTCCAACTTGTGAATCGCATCCTTGAGTTTGAGCTTACGCCGTTTCAAGCGCTGAATGCGCATGGTGTCGTGATGTCGGCTACTGAGCAGGTGATTGATGGCAATGTCTAAATCCCTGTGCTCCGTTCTAAGGGATTCAAGCCAACGAAGCTGCTGCTCTCTATCGTCTTCGAAATCCACAACGGTTCCTCGGCATAGATCAAAAAAAGTAGAACGACTCGATTCAAGCGGCGGTGGGCCCGGGCGCTCGACTCAGGATGAAATCGATAAGGCTCTCTATGAGACTCGCTCTCTATGAGACTCGCTCTCTATGAGACTAGCCCTCTATGAGACTAGCCCATATCCAACATCGCTGCGCCTTCAGCTTCCAATTGGGACATCCGCTTAGTCCAATTTTCAAGCATGGCAAAGTGCCCTTCGCTGACATCGAATGCTTTTCGAATCTCGTTAATCAAGCATTCTTCCTCGATCTCAAAAGCGCCGTCGGCGTAGCTGAGCTTACACAGGTTCATGAGCACAATGAGCTGGGACTGGCGGTCGGGGAAGATCCGCTCCACGCCGTCTAGATCAAGGTATTCCACCTCAAAGTCGCTGCCCACCCCCATTTCCCGACGAAAGGCTTCTAGCATCCCCTCTTCGTTGGGATCCAACAGACCATCCGACACAATGACGTTATGCGCCAAGCGAAGCATCGCCCGTTGCTGGTCGTGATTAAGTGTCGAAAGCCACATAGTCTTAGGCCATTACCTGCTGCACAAGGCTGGTGAACATAATCAGAACGGACAACCAGCCCAAGCCTAAAAATGCTTTCATAACAATGTTTTGATCAAAGAAGTCTTCAATTAGATGCCACATGTTTTTCGCTACTCCTGGTCAGTTTTTCCAAGACCGTGAAATACTTTTCAGCAGTCCTATCGTTATTCGATTCATATGCTCCCACGCGCCACGACCATTCCGGCAGGATGACGAGTCTTGGGAGGCTGCAGATTTTAACCCTTGTTGCTTACGCTTGATAGCTTCCTAACGAAAAGAATGTTGATGCACATGCTTCCTAGCGTTGTCCGCACGCGCCTTACTTCGTTAGACTTCAGTCATGCCCGTCGCATTAGCGCATATTCCAACCCAACATCTCGACGATATAGCCGACTGTGTGGTTATTACCCCCAACGAACGGCTAGCCAGAGAATTCAGCAATGCTTTCGATCTCGCCAAACTAGCCGCTGGAGCCTCGGTCTGGCCCAGTTTGCAATGCATGAGTCTGCGCCGCTTCTGGCGTCAACAGTATTCTCAACTCCAATATTCCGCCGTGGACCAGCCTCAGTTGCTCTCAGAGCAGGAAATTAACCTTCGATTCCAGCAAAGTGCTCCCGAGGGCTACACCCAACAATGCCGCGCCGCTGCCGCCGCTTGGCAGCTTGTTCGGGGCTATGATATCAACCTTCATGGCCCCCAGATGAGCAGTGAACGTGCCCAGTATTTCGCCCAGTGGTGCGCATCTGCAGTACCCGAAGACCCCAATCGAACCATTTGCGAAGGCGATTTGCCTCGCGTGCTTGGTTCCTGCATTGAAGACCTCACCGGGGTTCAAAACCAACGACTTCTGCTAATCGACATCGAACATCTCTCACCGGCTGAAAGTTCATTTTTCCAGCGATTGACCGAAACCGACCAAGCATCCGTCAACATCCTTCAGTCCGGCACTTGGATCACCGGATTTCGACCGGATCTGGGGTTGAGAGGAGCCATACAACATGAGGAATCCGCGACCCTAACGGCCTCACCTCACCCTTGCGTTGTATCAATACCGACAGTCGACATCGTCGGGTATGACTCCTTAGGCGACGAGCTAATGGCCGCGGCTAGCTGGACCCGTGAAAAAAGCACAGCGGAACCTCATGCGACCATTGGAGTCGTAGTACCTGATCTCAGCGCCAACTACGACCGTGTGTTGCGTCAGTTTACCGCCACCCTGACACCCATGGTCGACAGCCGACATCCGGCCTTTGACCTTTCTGGGGGCAAGAGCTTGGTGAGCCAGCCCGTGTGGCGCCACGCCAGAATTTACTTGGACTGGCTGCGTCAGCCAGCGGATCAAACCACGTTGACACCACTCCTGCATTCTCCCTATCTGACACTGCCTTGGTGCGATGAATTGAAAGATCGTTGGCCCGGATGGGCCAGACGCAAGCTAGCCAGCACCGCCATGCTGCAAGATGAGAGCGCTGGCGCGCTCAGAGAGTTAATCGCCACTTTGCCGAATCGAGCGAGGCTCGACGTGTGGGTGGAACAGATCCGAGGTCTGTTGACGTGCGGCGGTTGGCCTCGAACCCAAGAGTTGGGCTCCATTCAATTTCAAGCAGCCACTCGAATCCAATCCATACTTGGCGAGTTGGCTACGGAACCAAGCGCCACCCTCATCACCTTGGCTGATGCGCTGGAGTTGGTCGATTGGGCCTTGGACCAAGCCTTCGCACCTCAACGTCAAGCATCCAACATCCAAATCCTTGGCATGCTGGAAACCACGGGACTGAGCTTTGATTATCTCTGGGTCTGCGGCATGAGCGCCGAACAGTTTCCCGGCAAAGCCACCGTATCGACCTTTATCCCTCGAAGTGCGGCAGTGGCCTATGGCATGCCCCGCAGCACTCAAGATCAAGAACTAGCCTTTGCCCAGAGAACGCTTAGATCTTGGGTTTCCCGAAACCGCCAGCTGCGCATGAGTTTTACCCATACCTTCAATGGGGCGGCAGTCCAGCACACCCCCTTGGTCCAAGCCCCCCACCCAGACCAAGTCGGGCATCCTGAGCCGACGCCAGCATTGGAACACAGACACCCATTCATGCGGTCTCAGGGGTTATCACCCTCGAGCCAAGATGATGGCTATGGCACCCCCGTTAGCCCCGGCCTCACAAGGGGCGGCACACATCGCCTAGAAACACAGGCTCAATGCGCCTTCAAAGCCTTTGCCACCTATCGCTTGGGTCTTGAACAACCAAACGAGCCGCGAGATTTTATGAACGCCATGGAGCGTGGCAACGCCCTACACTGGATTTTTGAACATCTTTACCGGCGTTTTCCGAACCCTGAACTGGCCCGAAACCAGCCCGCCGATGTTTTACGAACGCTTTGCGCCCAGTCCTTACACCGCTATACCCATTTGCCCGAGACGTTTCTTGCGACGGAACAAGAACGCCTATACCAGCTTGCAAGGGCATTTCTAGACATAGAGGCTCAACGCCGCCCTTTTGAGGTGCTGCAAACCGAAGAGCGTTATGTACTGGAACTGGGCAATCTTTCCTTTGCGCTGCGAATCGACAGGCTGGACAAAGTAGACGACGCCATCGTGGTCATCGACTACAAAACGGGAAAGGTGAGCGTTGGCGGTGTTCAAGATACATTGCTCGCCCCACAACTGCCCTGTTACAGCATCATTCGGGAGGATGTCGCTGGAGTCTATTACGCTCAGCTGCGAGAAGAGGATTGTAAAGTCGTCGGTCTAGGTAACGATGAACTGCAACTAGTTGAAGCAAAAAACCGCAGCATTAAAACCACAGTGACGGATATCGATTGGCAGCAACAACGCAGCCAATGGGCTGAGCAGTTAGGAACTCTGGCAAATAACATCGAAGCTGGCGATGCAGCAGTTAACCCACAAACTAACGCCTGCCGCTACTGTCACCTCAAGCCCTTATGCCGGGTAGACGAAAAGCGCCCGACGGCTTCTGAGATGGAGCAGCCATGAGCGGCCTGCCTCTTGAACCAAACCCACAAGACCAGGCTCAGCGGCTTCGCGCCCTGTCGGTGACGGAGTCGTTTATCGTTCAAGCGCCTGCCGGCTCGGGCAAAACATCACTCCTAGTGGAGCGTTATTTACACCTGCTGGCAACCGTGCGGCGGCCAGAAGAAATTCTGGCCATCACGTTTACCCGAGCGGCGGCCATGGAAATGAAACAGCGTGTTCTAAAGGCCCTGCAAAAGGATACCGCGCTGACTCAAGCCATCCGCCAACAGGATAGCGACAACGGCTGGATGCTTGCCCAAAACCCGAACCTGTTGAAAATACAAACCATCGACAGCTTTGCAACCGAGCTGGCAACCCAGATCCCCGGCAACCAAAGCGCCGAGGGCATGGCCATTGAGGACAAACCGCGCCCTCTTTATCTTCAGGCCGCGCAAAACGTGTTGAGCAAACTCTTTACCTCGGATCCCAGCAATTTTTACGTCGCACAGTTTTTGCAGGCGTTAGACAACAACGCCGATTCCGCTGACAAACTGGTGACTGGCATGCTGGCCAAACGCGACCAGTGGCTGGATGTTTCTCGGCGCATTGCCGGTTTGGCGTTAAGTGGCAGCGGCGAATTGGCAAGCACATTAAATCAAGCCGTGAGCGAGCTACGGGAAACACTACTCGCGCCTCTTGATCACCGACTCAACAGCGACGACCGACTGATGGTCACCCAAATAGCACAGGCCACTGACCGAACAGACCATATAACCGCGCTACTGCCCCTGATACTCACCCAAAAAGGCACCATTAGGAAAAGCATCGACCGGCGACAGGGAGAGGCCTTCACCGACAAAGACTTTAAAGGCGAGTTTCTCGGTTGGCTTGAAACCCTACAGCAGAGAAATTTGGCGCCGCTGCTTTCTGCCTGCGCCAAGTTGCCGGGTTTACAGGAAGAACCGGAAGCCTTTGATACCCTCATCGCCACTGCCGTTACCTTAGCCATGGCCGCAGCAGAGCTTGAGTCCCTGCTTGGACAGCGACGTTGTCTAGACTTTACCGGCATGCTCATGCGCGCCAGCGCCGGACTGGAAGACGAGCATGGTCCCACAGACCTCGCCCTGTATTGGGACTACCGAATTAGCCACCTGCTAGTGGATGAGTTCCAAGACACCTCGCGTAGTCAGTTCGAATTCTTCAATCGGCTCACGGCAGGCTGGACGATGGATGACGCAAATACCTTTTTCGCCGTCGGCGACCCCATGCAATCTGTTTACCGCTTTCGTGATGCCGACGTTTCGATTTTCAGCCAATGTTGGCAGCAGGGCCTGCCCAACGTCGCCTTAGAACCCTTGCAACTCACTTCCAACTTTCGCTCCAGTGCAGACCTTGTGGAGTGGAACAACGAGCTTTTTTCAGCCCTGTTTCCGGCTGACGCCCTACCCCACCTGGGCGCTATCCCCTTTTCTCGAGCCATTGCCCAACACCAAGACGATGATCCCGAACCCTCAAAAGCGCCTGCGGTTGTTCAACACGCATTTGCTGACGAGGCGCAGGAGGCAGCGGCCATCGCCGATCATGTGGCAGGGTTGCTAGCCCAACTTACCGAAGGCAGCCGGGAGGAAATTGGCATCCTGTGTCGCGCACGCTCCCACCTTCCCTTGCTGTTACATGCACTCAAGCAGGCGGGTATTGCCTATACGAGCACAGATATCGATTCACTAGCAGCAGAACCCATCGTCACCGATCTGTTGAGCTTACACCGCATGCTGCTGCAGCCAAGCCATCGTTTGTCTTGGTTCAGTATTCTGCGAAGCCCAATGGTGGGCCTGAGCCTTGCCCAACTGGAACGCATTGCCGAAGCGCCCGATCTGCTCGCCGCCTGCGAGCAAGCGATGGACACCGACCCTGCCCTTAGCCGCTTTGTGCATGCATGGACATGGGCCCAGCAGCGCTTATTTGAACTGCCGGTTTGCGAAATCATTGAAGGCTGCTGGATGCGCCTTGGTGGTGTAGACGCGTACCCACAGCCCGACCTAGCCCACGCTCACGCGTGGTTCGACCTACTCGAAGCACAGCAAGACCGCGGCTGGCGCCCAGAATTGGTGCAGGAGAAAACGGCGGATCTTTATGCCCAGGATCCCAGTCAGGCCAAAGTAAAAGTCATGACTATTCATAAATCCAAAGGCCTGGAATTCACTCACGTTGTACTGCCTAACCTAGGGCGCAAAGGTCGCGCCGACGACAAAGACCTGCTGCTGTGGCGGCCGACGGCTAGTGGCTTACTCGTCGGCGTGCGCGATGATGCTGTCTACCAGTGGCTGCGCTTTGAGGAGAACAGCCGCAGTGAGAACGAGATAAAGCGTCTGCTGTATGTGGCGTGTACCCGAGCTGAGCAAAGTTTGTGGCTAAGCACTGCCAGTCTTCGTAAGCGGCCTCAGGGTCTTGCCCAGTATCTGCCGGCGCTGGCCGCGATCGAAGACCAAAAGCCTGAAGCGGACAATGATACCGGTGACAGCGATAACGACCTTAAAGGTGTGCCGTTGAATCGCCAGAGGCTGCTCAAACATCTACCCGTGGATTACCAGTGGCGAGTTCCGTTCGATCAACCCGAACTGCCACAGACACAGGCGTTGAACGACGATCGAGAGGTGTCGTCAGATACCGAAGAGATCCAGGACGATCGTTCCAATCGTTTCAATTTGGCCCTTGGCAACCTAGTGCACCAAGCATTGGCCTTTATTGGCGAACAAAACCAACAGTCTAGGCCCATAGACCAACAACTTTTGGTGGATCAGATGCACAGTTGGTTACCGAAACTGGATGCGGAGCCCCACCAATGGACACAGGTCTTCGACAAAGCTCAGGCCCACGTCCAGAAAACTTTGGCAGAACCTACGGGACATTGGCTTTTACAGGCTCATCGAAACGGATACTTTGAATGGCCGATTACCGTAGCGACCCACACTGGCCCTCGAAAGCTTGTTTTTGACCGAGTGTTCAGAACTGACGACGCATGGTGGATTGTCGACTTTAAAACCAGCGAACCTCAACCGGGCGCTGCGCTAACGGATTTTTTGACCGAAGAAGCTTCCCGTTACAGCCCCCAGCTTCAGCGCTATCAACAGGCGTTATCATCCTTGATCAGCCAGTGCCCTGAGATTTTTACGCCAGCACCAACCAAGGCTTTGCCGGTGAAAACCGCTCTGTATTTCACCGGCATTTCCCACTTCGAGGAACTGCTTCTTTAGCGAAGCTCGGCCTGCCTCATGGCCCAATATCTGGGCGCCTTGACTGCAAGATGATTGCTTTTCGTCCGTGGGCGTTTACCATGCGCCGCCAGCATTGAGGCGCTAAGCGGGCATCCGGCCCGCACCAAGGAGAAATGTGTGCAACTCGAGAACTTAAACATTGAACAACAGGAAGTGTTAGTAACGCCGGAGCAGTTAAAGGCTCAACTTCCCGTCAGCGATACTCTGCGCGACGCCATCAATGATTATCGAGAAACCGTCAAGAACATTGTGGCCCGCAAGGACCCCCGGATGCTCGTCGTTGTGGGTCCGTGCTCTATCCATGATGTGGACGCGGCCAAAGAATACGCGACGCGACTTAAAACCCTCGCCGATGACATCAGCGATCAGGTCTTCGTGGTGATGCGAGCCTACTTCGAAAAGCCGCGCAGCACCGTGGGCTGGAAAGGCCTGATTAACGACCCCCATCTTGATGACAGTTTCAAAGTCGCTGAAGGCCTGCACATTGGGCGTCAACTGCTGTTGGACTTATCGAACCTAGGGCTGCCACTTGCTACAGAAGCCCTCGATCCCATTACGCCCCAATACCTTCAAGATCTAATCTCATGGTCTGCCATCGGCGCACGAACGACCGAGTCTCAAACTCATCGGGAAATGGCATCTGGTTTGAGTTGCCCCGTAGGCTTCAAAAACGGCACGGATGGCTCCTTGGGTGTTGCCATTAACGCGCTGGAGTCCGTGGCCAGCCCGCATCGTTTCCTCGGCATCAACCCAACTGGGCAGGTCAGTGTTGTGCAAACTAGGGGCAATGAATATGCCCATGTGGTGCTTCGCGGCGGTAGTGCCGGACCGAATTATGAAGCCCCCCACATAGAGGCCTGTGAGGCTGCCTTGGCTAAGCTCGATTTAACTCAATCCATCATGGTGGATTGCTCACACGCCAACTCCAACAAAGACCATCGACAACAGCGCAAAGTTGTGGAGTCGGTAATGGCACAGGTAGCTCAGGGAAACCGCTCTATTACGGGCTTGATGATCGAAAGCCATCTCAACTCGGGCAATCAAAGCATTAACAACCCAGACGGTCTCAGCTACGGCGTTTCCATCACCGATGCCTGCATCGACTGGGAAGAAACCGACGCGCTGCTGCGGCACCTCGCCTCAGAACTGGCATCACGGCCCCAGTAGAACTGGGGCTCCAACAATATCCAGAGATCTAGCTGTAGTAGGCGTTCTCTGTCACTGTGTGGTCGGTCATGTCTTTGACCGCTGTGAGTTCTGGTACCCGCTCCAACAGCGTGGTCTCCACACTCCCCTTGAGGGTTAGATCCACCGCCGAGCACCCCTGACAGCCACCGCCAAATTGCAGGACTGCTTCTCCTTCTGACGTTACTTCGACCAAGGAAACCACACCGCCATGGGCAGCCAGTCCAGGGTTAATTTCGTTGTACAGAACGTAGTTGATCCGATCTTCGATAGGGGCATCCGGGCCCACCTTGGGAACTCGGGCATTCGGTGCCTTAATGGTGAGTTGCCCCCCCATTTGATCTTCCTGATAGTCCACTTCCGCATCTTCCAGGTACGGTTCACTACGGCCCTCGAACCAAGCACGAAATCCCTCATATTCCACCGCGATGTCCCCCTCCTGCTCCTCGCCAGGGCGACAATAGGCGATGCAGGTTTCAGCTTGAGGCGTGCCGGGTTGGGCAACAAAAATGCGGATACTCACACCTTGGTCATCTTGCTTCGCGAGTAGGTCGTGCAAGTAGGTTTGTGCGCTCGCGGAAATCTCTATCATGTGTTGTCCTGTGAACAGGTTTTTTCTTTCGGTTTTTATTCGGGTGGTCTGTTACGACTGGCCACATTGTACAGATCACCGCGACCTTTGCAGAGAATCTATCCGGACAAAAGCACTCGGGCTTGATTCGTTGCCCAGCGACCATCATGAGCGGTTCTCAAGACCACGTATCAGCCCACGATTTGTTCTACAACAGTGGCTTGCCTAAAGTATCGGTGTTGAAAAACCCATAGACCAAAAAATCTAGGACATAACGGGGATCTATACGTTCATGCAAGCCCAATCCACCAGCGGCCGTCGCTCCAATCCACGCTTGACGCGTTCCATGCTGGTACAAATGATGCAGCGACGAATTTTGGTTTTAGATGGCGCTTACGGCAGCGCATTCCAAGGCTACAAGCTCTCTGAAGAAGCCTTTCAAGGCGAACGCTTTGCCGACCTTGGACAGCCCCTCCAGGGCAACCATGACATATTGAATCTAACCCAGCCTGAAATTGTTGCCCAAGTGCATGCCGGTTATCTAGCCGCCGGCTGCGACATCATTAGCACCAATACATTCAACGCCACGGACATCGCCCAGGCAGATTTTGGTACTCAAGATCTGTGTTTTGAAATCAACGAACAGGCCGCACGCATCGCCAGACGCTGCGCCAATGAATACAGCAGCGACGAGCAGCCCCGGTTTGTCGCGGGCAGCATCGGCCCCACCAATCGCACGGCCAGCATCTCTCCAGATGTTAACCGCCCAGAATTTCGCAACGTAGACTTCGACAGTCTATGCCAAGCCTACGAGGAGGCGGCCCGAGGACTCATTGCTGGCGGTGTGGACCTGTTTCTTATCGAAACCGTCTTCGACACGTTGAATGCCAAGGCTGCCATCGCCGCCTTGGATCGGGTCAATGGAGAACTGGAAGAGCCCTACCCCCTGATCGTGTCAGGCACCATTACCGATGCCAGCGGACGCACCCTGTCGGGCCAGACCTGCGAGGCATTTCTGTATTCAGTGGAGCATGCAAACCCGGTGGCTGTGGGCCTAAACTGCGCTCTTGGCGCAGAGCAACTACGCCCCTACATAGCCGAACTGGCGGCGCTAAGTACAAGCGGCGTCAGCGCACACCCGAATGCGGGCCTGCCCGACGCCTTTGGCGAATACACCCAAAACCCTGAACAAATGGCCGTATTGATTGGCGAATTCGCTCAAGCGGGCTGGCTGAACATTGTCGGTGGTTGCTGCGGCACCACACCAGAACACATCGCCGCCATCGTGGACGCGGTGAAAGATGTTGCTCCCAGACCAATGGCATTAACTGAGCAACCAATCGCCCCCAAGCAAACCTCCGTCCCTCACAAAAGCCAGTTGAAACTTGCGGGTCTAGAGCCGTTAAAACTCAACGAAGATGCGCTATTCATTAACGTCGGTGAGCGGACAAACGTCACAGGGTCCGCCAGATTCGCTCGACTGATTCGGGAAAACCAATTCACTGAAGCCCTTCAGGTGGCGCGTCAGCAGGTAGAAAACGGCGCCCAAATCATCGACATCAATATGGACGAAGGGATGCTAGACGGCGTCGAGGCCATGCAGCACTTCTTGAACCTTATCGCCACAGAGCCTGACATTTCCCGGGTACCTATCATGATCGACTCAAGTAAGTGGGAGATCATCGAGGCAGGTTTAAAGTGTGTACAGGGCAAGGCCATCGTTAACTCTTTGAGCCTCAAGGAAGGCGAGGAAGCCTTCGTTTCCCTCGCCAAACGCTGTAGAGCCTACGGTGCCGCCATGGTTGTCATGGCCTTCGATGAAGACGGCCAAGCGGATACCTACCAGCGCAAGATCGACATCTGTCAGCGCAGCTTCGACATTTTGACCCAGCAGGTAGGTGTGGATGCCAGCGACATCATCTTCGACCCCAATATTTTTGCCATTGGTACGGGCATCGAAGAGCATGCGAACTACGCGGTAGATTTCATAAATGCCGTGGCTTGGATCCACAGCAATTTGCCGGGGGTAAGCACTTCAGGTGGGCTGAGCAACGTTTCTTTCGCCTTTCGCGGTAACAACCAAGTCCGGGAGGCCATTCATACGGTCTTTCTCTACCACGCCATACGTGCGGGTCTAACCATGGCCATCGTCAACGCAGGACAACTGGAGATTTACGACCAACTCCCTCAAGAGTTACGCGAGGCTGCAGAAGACCTAGTGCTTAATCGCCGCGAGGACGCCACCGAGCGACTGTTGAGTCTGGCCCAAAACTACGCAGGCGCCAGCGAGAATAAAACTGTACAGGAAGAAGCTTGGCGAACCCTGCCGGTGAGCGAGCGCCTAACTCATGCCCTAGTGAAAGGCATCAACAGCCATGTAATTGAAGATACCGAAGAAGCCCGCCAACACGTAGACCACCCGCTGGAGGTCATCGAAGGCCCCTTAATGGCGGGCATGGGCGTGGTGGGTGATTTATTCGCTACCGGCAAGATGTTCCTCCCCCAAGTGGTCAAAAGTGCCCGGGTTATGAAACAGGCCGTAGCGCACTTGGTTCCCTTTATCGAAGCCGAGAAAGCCAACCAACCGGCTACTCAGCAACGGGCCAAGGGCAAAATTTTGCTGGCCACGGTAAAGGGCGATGTCCATGACATTGGCAAGAACATTGTTGGCGTGGTGCTGCAATGCAACAACTACGATATTTTAGATCTTGGGGTCATGGTGCCGGCGGAGAAGATTTTGCAAACGGCTATCGACGAAGAGGTAGACGCTATCGGCTTATCCGGACTCATCACACCCTCGCTTGATGAGATGGTGAATGTGGCCGCCCAAATGCAACGCCTGAACTTGGACATACCCCTACTTATTGGTGGGGCCACGACCAGCAAGGCCCACACGGCGGCTAAAATAGCGCCGGCCTACGACAATCGAGCCACGGTTTACGTTAGTGACGCTTCGCGCGCCGTTGGCGTTGCAGCGAAGCTATTGGCACCAGAAGAGGCTTATCAGACCTACGCAGCACAGATCCGCGAAGAATATCTAAAAATCAAAGACCGGGTCGAAGCCCGGCGTGAAAAGCGCGCCTTCCTTACCCTAGAGTCCGCTCGAGACAACGCCCTAGATTTTGATTGGGCTAGCTACACCCCACCCAAGCCAAAAAACTTGGGCACCCAAGTGTTAACTCCCAGCCTAGAAGAGTTGGTTCCCCTGATCGACTGGTCACCCTACTTCATGACCTGGGAACTGGCAGGCAAATTCCCCAATATTTTGGAGGACGAAATCGTTGGTGAAGCCGCCAGAAACCTCTGGCAGGACACACAAGAGCGCCTGCAGTGGCTGATAGACGACGGCCGCCTGCAAACCCGCGGGATCATCGGCATATGGCCTGCCAACCGGCTTAACACCGACGACATCCGGCTGTACACAGCCGAGGATCGACAGACGCCTTTGGCCGATCTGTACCACCTGCGTCAGCAGGCGCCCAAGCCCGACGACCTAAGTCCCAACCTCTGTTTGGCGGACTACGTAGCACCGGAAGGTGCCGATTATCTTGGGGGCTTCGCCGTCACTGCAGGTATTCACATGAATGATGTATTAGCAGATTTCCCCAACGACGACTTCAACCAGATAATGATCAAGGCGCTGGCGGACCGCTTTGCTGAAGCCTTTGCCGAGTACGCCCACCGCATGGTTCGACAGGAAATCTGGGGCTATGCCAGTGACGAAAACTTGGATAACGAGCAGCTGATCAAAGAAAAGTATCAGGGCATTCGTCCCGCCCCTGGCTATCCGGCCTGCCCGGAGCACAGTGAGAAAGAGACCTTGTTCGACTTACTTGATGCCACCGAAAAAACAGGTATTACTCTTACCGAGAGCTATGCCATGAGCCCAGCCGCCGCGGTCAGCGGCTGGTATTTTTCCCACCCGGAAGCTCGATATTTTGGTGTCGGCAAAATCGACGAGGATCAGGTTCAGGACTATGGCAAACGAAAGGGGTTGGATGAGGTCACTGCAAGGCAACGCCTGCAGCCGCTTTTGTCGGATTGAAGTGCCCCGGCCATGATGGTTAGGGCTGTCGGTTTAAAGATCTACAGCTCTTGAGGTCTACAGGTCGAAAGACCACCCGGAAATGTAAAAAACGCAGAACAGTACCGCAGCGGTGAAGATCACGAAAATCGCCTTGGCGTCAGCCCTGCTGTCACCGTTGTCTGTTGCCGAAGCTGTTACTGCCGCAGATTCTTCTACCGCGTTTTGTTGTTCGTCACTCATAAATCCCCACTCTGCCAATTGCTTACGTTACTGAAGCGATTATCCCGCATCGCTGCCTAAGTTCTCTGGTGATCGCTAACCGGATCACCGCAAATCTATGCGGCGCAATTATAGGGCCACTTGGGATCAGTACAAGTGATACAGCGATCACCAGACAAAAAGCAAAGGACGTCAGATAAAGAAACTGACACTGGGGATCAAAACACGCCTACGGAAGCGGGTGTCGAGTCGCCAAAGCTCGGCAACTACACTTAAGCTTATTTGCTTAGAACAAAATGGACTGACGATAAGCTCGTGGCCCTGCGTTAAACTCCGCCCGCATTTTTCGTCTATCCCATGTTAGGGCTGATCAATGCAGGTTCATTGGCCTGTAACACCGCCTTGTGTAGACGACCCACACCATTGTCCTTGGATTATTCGACTTATGTATCAATACAGCGAATTTGACCGTAGCTTCGTTAACCAACGAGTTGCCCATTATCGGGATCAAACCCAACGTTATTTGGATGGCAAGCTCTCAGACGATGAGTTTTTACAGTTGAGATTGCGCAACGGACTCTACATTCAACGCCTAGCCCCCATGCTTCGTGTGGCAGTTCCTTACGGCACACTATCCAGCAAACAGCTTCGCGCCCTAGCCAGCATCGCTCGGGATTACGATCGCGGCTATGGCCACTTGAGCACGCGGCAAAACATGCAGTTCAACTGGCCGGCACTCGAGGACGTACCCGATATTCTGCAGGCTCTTGCCGATGTTGATATGCACGCGATCCAAACCAGCGGTAGCTGTATTCGGAACGTCACCACAGATCAATTTGCCGGCGCAGCCGCGGACGAACACATCGATCCGAGACCCTTTTGCGAGCTACTCCGACAATGGTCTACCTCCCACCCTGAATTCGAGTGGCTGCCGCGCAAGTTCAAAATAGCCGTCACCGGCGCCAGCCAAGATCGTGCCGCCATTGGGGTCCACGACATCGGTATGCGCATTTATGGTGATGACGCCAGTCCAGAAAATGCCCTAGTTGATATCTACGCCGGTGGCGGCTTGGGCCGCACCCCGGTCCTCGGCGCGCTGATCTACCAAGGGCTACCCATTAAGCATCTACTGACTTACACCGAAGCCATTATGCGGGTCTATAACCGCTATGGCCGCCGCGACAACAAATACAAGGCTCGAATCAAAATTCTGGTTCGTGCCCTGACCGCCGAGGGCTTCAAGGCCAAGGTGGATGAAGAATGGAGCCATCTGAAAGACGGTATTAACACGGTTCCAGTGGACACTTTCCAACGCTTGGGCGAATTCTTTACTCCGCCCGCCTACACAGACCAACCCGACGTCAGCGCAACCTTGGCTGACCAGCGGTTGAGCCATCCCGCCTTCAATCGATGGCTGACCCACAATGTCGGGCCGCACAAGCGCGCAGGCTACGCCGTGGTCACTTTGTCCACGAAAAGCGTGGGCGTACCGCCCGGGGACGTCAGCTCAGAACAAATCGATGCCGTGGCAGACTGGGCCGAACGGTACAGCTTTGGCGAGATACGAATCAGTCACGAACAAAATTTTGTGCTGGCCCATGTGGCCAAGGCAGACCTGTTTCAGCTGTGGCAGCAGGCCGAGGCACAGGCTCTGGCCAGTCACAACAATGGTTTACTCAGCGACATGATTTGCTGTCCCGGTGGTGATTATTGTTCCTTGGCCAACGCTAAGTCGCTGCCAGTGGCCGAAGCCATTCAGCGTCGCTTCGAAGACTACGACTTCCAGTTTGATCTCGGCGATATTGACCTAAACATATCCGGCTGCATGAATGCCTGCGGACATCACCATGTCGGACACATCGGCATCTTGGGTGTGGACAAAAAAGGCCAAGAGTTCTACCAGATCTCCTTGGGTGGTCACGCCGGGCACTCCGAAATCCCCCCAAAGTTAGGTCAAATCGTCGGTCCTTCCGTTGCCCGGGCAGAAGTGTGCGATGTTATTGACAAAATTCTAAGGGTATACCTCGACCTTAGATTGGATCACGAGTCTTTCCTTAGCTGCTTTAACCGCGTTGGCATCGACCCCTTCAAGGAGAACATTTATGCCTCAGCTGCTTAGAAACACAGATCAAGGCTGGCAGATCATTGACGAACCCGATGCTCCGTGGCAGTCACTGAGCGATTGGCAGGCCGCCGAAGGTTCCAGTGGTCGTGTTGCGGTAAACGTAGACAGTGAACCGGATCAAAGCTGGTTGAGCGCCGATGCTATTGCCGTGGATTTCCCAGCTCTTACCGATGGCCGGGGCCTTTCCCTTGCCGTTCTACTGCGTACCCGCTACCGCTACACAGGCGATTTAGTAGCTCGTGGTGGTGTGCACGAGGACATCGTTCACTTTCTAGCCCGATGTGGATTCAACGTGATCGAATTGCCTCAGGGACGTGACCTTCAAACGGCGCTGCGCTGGGTCTCTCCCCACACCGATTACTATCAAGCGTCGGTAAGTAACCCAACTCCCCACTTTCTTAACTGATCTAGCACGTTGTGGGCCACAGGTTCACTTTCCGCGAGCCCCCGGTGGCTCGCAACTCACTTATTTAATCGGGTATTTGATAGGCTGAACCAATGGCCGACACCGACATCCTCACTTCCTTTTTTCTGATCTTCGCCGGGGCCGCGGTAGTGGCGACGGCAGCGCTATTCACCCGACAGCCTATGCTGGTGGCCTACATCATTTTGGGTGCCTTGCTGGGGCCCTATGGCATGGGCTTACTTAACGACACCACACTCTTAGGCAATATTGCTGAAACCGGCATCATCTTTTTACTCTTTTTGGTGGGTTTGGACCTACCCACACAAAAACTGAAAAACATGCTTGGGGAATCTTTGCTCACCGCCGTGGGAACTACGGCGATGTTTTTCAGCGTTGGCGCCGGGGTCATGCTGAGTTTCGGGTACTCGCTAACCGAAGCCGCCATCGTCGGTATCGGGGTCACTTTCTCAAGCACAATCCTTGGCATTAAGTTGCTGCCGACTACGGTGCTCCACCACCGGCATGTGGGAGAAATCGTTATCAGCCTGCTACTGGTTCAAGACCTGCTGGCCATCATCGCCATCCTGTTAATCGGCTATCTTGGCGCTGGACCCAGCGACAACCATCAAGAACTACTGATGCTGGTATTTGGACTACCTGCCCTCATTGCCACAGCACTGTTCGTTGTTCGTTTTGCCATACTGCCCTTGCTTGCGAAATTCGATGCTTTTCACGAGTACATATTTTTACTGGCCATCGGCTGGTGTCTGACCATCGCATTTGCGTCTCACAGCTTAGGGCTATCCTTTGAAATCGGCGGTTTCATCGCTGGCGTAAGCTTGGCCACCAGCCCCATTGCCCAGTACATTGCCAATCATCTCAAGCCCCTGCGTGACTTCTTTTTAGTGCTGTTTTTCTTCACCGTTGGCGCCTCCATCAACCTCGGCCTGCTGAGCAGCCTGTGGATGCCCATCGTTGCCTTGGCATTCGTGATATTGCTGGTGAAGCCTTGGACATTTCGGCGCTTGCTTGTGGCACAAGGAGAAAGTTCAGACAGTGCCAAGGAAGTTGGCCTACGACTTGGGCAAGCTTCTGAGTTTTCGCTGCTGGTCAGCTATATGGCCCTCAGCGCCGGCCTGCTGAGCACCGCCGGGGCGACGATTTTGCAAACCGCCACCGTGGTCACTTTGCTGGTGAACAGCTACTGGGTTGTGTCACGCTACCCCAGTCCTATCGCCGCAGATCCCGCACTTAGGCGAGACTGAAGTGCGGGAACTAGGGGCGGGACTGAGTCCAGTCGCGGCCAATGACGCTATAGGTGCACTACCCCTCGACCCACCATCTTACCGGCTAGGATCCGGTCGATGCCGTCGGACAGGGTGTCCAGGGTCAACACTTCCTCCAGCTCACTTAGATCCATCAACCAATCTGTAGCCAGTCGATGCCAGATTTCTGCTTTTTGCTCCACCGGGAGTTGCACCGAATCAATACCCAACAGGTTCACATGACGCAGAATAAAGGGCAGCACTGATGCACCGAAGGTAGGTGCAGCCACCAGGCCGCAAGCGGCCAAGCTACAGCCGTAGCGAAGACTTTTCACCCCATTGAACAAGATGTCCCCGCCAACGGTATCGACAACGCCACCCCAAGTTTCTGGCAACATCGGTTTATCTGCGCCGGCAGTGGCGTCCTCTCGACTGATCACCTCAGCGGCGCCAAGGGATTTCAGCCACTCGGCCTTATCGGCCTTGCCGGTTACCGCAGTTACTTGATAACCCAATTGAGCCAACAGCTTTACTGCCACTGAACCCACACCTCCAGTGGCACCGGTCACCAAAACCGGACCTGATTCTGGGGTCATGCCTGCTTGCTCAAGCTTTTGCACACACTCCGCTGCGGTAAATCCGGCAGTGCCGATAATCATGCTGGCGTGCAGTGACAACCCCTGAGGACACTTCACTGCCCAACCCGCCGGAATACGAATGCGCTGGGCAAAGCCACCTGAGGTACCCATGCCCAAATCAAAACCAATCGCGATAATCTCATCCCCAACAGCGAAATCGCTGTGGGTGGATTCCAATACGACACCTGCGGCATCGATTCCCGGCGTATGGGGAAAGTTCCGCGTCACACCCGGATTACCGGTAGCAGAAAGGCCGTCCTTAAAATTCAGTGACGAGTACTTTACGTCAATCAGCAACTCGCCCTCAGGCAACTCGCCCTCCTCGCGCTCCACAACGCTGCGGCTAAAGCCCGAATCATCTTTTTCTACCCGAAATGCTCTAAACCCCATAACCAACCCTCCTACTACTTTCTGACAAATTCCAATACGTGATTAACCCGATCCAGCGCGCCATTAACCTTATCTAGGACCCGGTCAATGGGCCGTTTCACTTCTACCCAGGCGATATCAAATACATCCCGCTCTTGGCATCGTTGAATCAAATACTCATCGCTGGCCGCGAGTTCGTCTACTAAGTGTAACGCCAGCGCTCGTGTGCCGTACCAAGCCTCTCCGGTGGCAACGGCGTCAATATCCAGATTCGGCCGATTCTCGACCACAAAGTCCTGAAAAAGCGCATGAACGTCTTCGAGTTCCTGACGAAATTTTTCCCGGCCTTCATCGGTATTTTCCCCAAGCAAGGTCAGCGTGCGCTTGTATTTGCCAGCGGTAAGGACTTCCACATCCACATCATTTTTCTTCAGCAGCCGATGCACGTTGGGCACTTGAGCCACAACCCCAATGCTGCCTATTACGGCAAAGGGTGCAGCAACAATTTTGTTGGCTACCGCAGCCATCAAATAGCCCCCGCTGGCAGCTACGCGATCTACGACAGCTGTCAATGGAATGCCCTTAGACCGAATACGCATCATTTGGGAGGCCGCAAGGCCATAACTGTGGACCATGCCGCCAGGGCTTTCGATACAAACCACAACCTCATCCCGGGGCTGGGCCATGGTGAGGACAGCGGACACTTCGATACGAAAGTGCTCCACCGCTGTCGCGGCCACATCTCCATCAAATCGGATAACGAAGGTTCGCGGTTTTTCGCCTGAGGGTTCAGCAGCCTCTGTAGGATGAGAATCAACGGCCTGCAACTCAGCGCTATCCTCAACACCAATCTCTTCCCCAGCGCCCTTTTCTCCGGCGTTCTCTTCAGTAGTGCTCTGAAGTCCTACGCTTTGAGCCGCTTCAGACTTAGGTGATTTCGCGACCTTCTTCGCTGCTTTTTTGGCCTCCGATTTCTCTCGCTTCAACTCAGCCTTGTGTTGTTTTTTGGCCTGATCTGGCGACAGCAAGTGACTTTCCATAGAGAAACGCAGGTCTCTCAGTCGATCGTTGAGCTTACGAATCTGCAAATGACCCTGCTCGCCAGCGGAGGCGCGATTGCTCAAAGAGGCCAAGAATGAGACCACAACCAAAAAACCAATCACTAGGGTGACGACCTGACCTAGGAACATTAGGTATTCGTATAAGAAGCTCATGTAAAACCAGCCGTAACAGAAGGGTGCGCTACTTTAGCGATTCACAGCCACCAGCGTCCAGCGCCGGAGACTTTCTAGCCTTACTCTTTCAGGTGGTATGGCTCTTGAACTTTGCTGAGGCTTTGATAGTTTGCCGTGCCCCATCGGTGGGGTGTGCTTGAACCAAAACCTAAGCAACAATTTCGTCAGGGATCTTCCATGCAATCGTTCTTAAAAGAGAGTTTCGCGGCAGAGGCCGCAGCGGACCTAGAAACTGATATCGAACTGCGCTTTCCCAACGACAGCCTGTTTTTCGACATTCGCAACGGAACCCTGACCTTCCCAGAAATTGCCACCGCCGAGTTGATCTTATACTTTGAGTCGCAAGATCAGGCTAAACGCCTATTCAGCGGCGAAGAAGATATGGTGGCGGCCTTCATGCAAGGTCAGATCCGCTCCAACGGCCACCTCATTTGGGTCTTTAAGACCTTCGCCGCGTTCAGCAAAAATCGGCAAACTTCCTAGAGGACGACTCTATCGTCCACCGACCCTGAAACAGGTCACCGGGCTGCCACCCAGTCTGGCAGTTATTGGCGCGGAATTGCCTACCTCAGAGATTGAATAAACTCGTCTATTAGCCAGCCGGATATGGCCGTCTTAGGCGGAGTCTGCGGCAGCGTGTCCTTGGTAAACCACTGGGCGTCGGCAATTTCTCCTGGCTGACAGACAATATCGCCACCCTCGTATTCCGCATGGAATCCAAGCATTAAGGAATTGGGAAACGGCCAGCTTTGCGAGCCAAAGTACTTAAGGTTATCGACCCTAAGACCAACCTCTTCATGCACTTCCCGATGAACCGTCTGCTCAATGGACTCTCCAGGTTCTACAAAACCCGCCAAAGTGCTGTACATATTAGTTGGCCAGTTGGCGTTGCGAGCCAGCAGCATTTCTTCTCCCCTCGTGATGAGCACGATAATGCTGGGCGACAATCTCGGATAGTTGACGATGCGACAATCAGCACAGGTCATCGCGCGATCTTCCGCATGCACAGCCATCGCCGAACCGCAACGGCCGCAGAATTGGTTAGTGTCGTGCCATTCGATGATCTGTTGGGCTCTACCTGCCAAATAAAACAAAGACTGACTAGTACGGCCTAAAAGCCCTCGCAACGGCATTAGCGCGTAGCCTTCGGGAACACTCCCGCTGGCACTAACCGCGAAGCAGCCGAGGGTACCGTGATGCCCTAAAAAGTGTTTGCCGTGGACCTGAACATCAAACCAGCGAAAGTCATCGGCGGTTATGGGTTCCGGAGCCCCCTGAACCGTTTTACAAACCAGTTCACCGCGCATGAATACAAAGTACCAAGCATCGCCGGTGTCTGCCCCTTCAGGCATCACATGATTTGCGACGAATTCGTCAGGATTTCTCGGCCACATACAAAACTCCCCTTGGCACAATTTTAGTTGACGCTAAGCATAACGATCCCCGCATTAATTCGCACGAGCTGATCTTTTAGCTACGACTACCCTTGCCCAAGCAGCCCACCCCGAGATATCTTCTGTATTTGTCGGCCTACTAGTGAGGCCCTAACCCGCGCAGGTCTGCCCACTTCTGATGGTCACTGACATATGCGCAGTAGACGCGGTTTTGTTCATTCAGCAGTAATCAAGGACCTAGCATGCAAACAACCATGAGCGCCTTTACCCAGAACTTTCTAGGCCATGCGCCGGACTGGTATAAAAAAACCATCGTCGCTTTCTTGGTATTGAACCCTATTTTGCTGCTGGTAGCAGGCCCATACATCACCGGTTGGGCGCTGGTGCTGGAGTTCATCTTCACGCTTGCCATGGCCTTAAAATGTTATCCGCTACAACCTGGCGGCCTGCTGGCCTTAGAGGGCGTGGTCATGGGTATGACGTCACCGGATACCGTCTATCACGAAGTGGTAGCCGCATTCCCAGTGATTTTGCTGCTGGTGTTCATGGTAGCCGGCATCTACTTCATGAAAGAACTGCTGCTGTTCACCTTTACTAAGGTGCTGCTCTCCATTCGCTCGAAAATGCTGATTTCCTTTTTGTTCTCGTTCATCTCGGCGTTTTTATCTGCATTTCTTGACGCCCTAACCGTCACCGCTGTCGTGATCAGCGTGGCTGTCGGATTTTACACGGTGTACAAAAACGTCGAACAGGCAAGCGGAGACGCCGAAGACCCGGATTTTGAGCGATTCCGGGCATTTCTGCGCAACCTGCTCATGCACGCGGCGGTAGGTACCGCCTTGGGTGGGGTTTGCACCACGGTTGGCGAACCTCAGAACCTGCTGATCGCCAGCTATACCGGGTGGAACTTTGTTGAATTTTTCTTGCGCATGGCACCAGTAACCATGCCTGTTTTGGTAGTGGGTTTGATTACCTGCTTGCTTTTAGAGCAAACAAAAATCTTTGGATACGGCGCACAGCTACCGGAACGGGTACGACAGGTTCTCGTGGACTTTGATCAAGCAGAAGCTGCCAAGCGCACGGCGCAAGATAAGGCCCGATTGGTCATTCAGGGGATTTCTGCAGTCATCCTGATACTTGCCTTGGGCTTTCACGTCGCCGAGGTGGGCTTGATTGGTTTAACCATTATCGTGCTGCAAACGGCCTTTAACGGCGTAGTGAGCGAACACGATCTGGGTAAGGCCTTTGAAGAGGCGCTGCCGTTTACAGCCCTCCTCGTGGTGTTCTTTGGTGTCGTTGGCGTTATCCACGATCAGCATCTATTCTCGCCGGTGATTGGTTATGTATTGTCTTTGCCTGAAGACGCCCAGCCCGGCATGTTCTACATCGCCAATGGACTACTGTCTGCCATTAGCGACAACGTGTTCGTGGCTACTGTCTACATTGGCGAGGTTAAACAGGCCTTTACCGACGGGGTGATTTCTCGAGCACAATTTGATGCCCTAGCGGTGGCCATTAACACAGGGACCAACATCCCCAGCGTCGCCACGCCCAATGGTCAGGCAGCATTCTTGTTCCTGCTGACCTCGTCCATCGCACCGCTGATCAACCTCAGCTACATGCGCATGGTAACCATGGCCCTGCCCTATACCATCACGATGGGCATCACTGGCTATATCGCGGTTTTGTATATGATCTAGCAGTACTATAAGCCCGGACGATATCTTCGTTTCGGGCTTATACCTAACCCCTGATAAACACTCACCGCCTGTACCGAGCAGGTCATCAATCGAGCGTGAAACTGAGTCGCGCCCTCTCGTTGCGTGTCTATGCGCTTGCTCGGTAATTTACGCCGGGTGATCGATAGAAATCACACGACGAATCTGATCATTCCTAAAACCAATCATGCTGGGACGCTTAACCTGGGGCAGAACAACCACATCGTAGAGCTCAGAAATGAACCCCTCGGCGTATAGCGCATGAGGCATCGCACCGGTTTTCAGATCGACCACCACCAAACCACTGCGGGCCGGTACTTTTTCCTGTTCCAGCCGCGCATCCAGCGCCAGACCGTTAAAGGTTTTATTGTCCCGCGGTCGCGACAGGCCCAGCACCGCATAATCGCCATAAAAGGCCACACCGCGTATGTAGCCGGGGCAAAAAACCAGGGGTTCAAAGCTACCGCTGTTCAGATCCAGTCGGCCGAATTCACCGGTACCCGAGTTCGCCAGCCACAATTGATCGTTATGCCAGCGTGGCGAATGGGGCATGGACAGCCCGTGGGCTACAATCTCGTTACTGTCAACGTCAATAACCAGCCCCCCGCTCTCGCGATGGCTGCGCCAACCTTCGCCGACGTTGGTTTTACCAATGGCCGTGACATAGGCGGGTTTACCGTCCTGCATGGCCATACCGTTTAGGTGGCAGCGGTCTTCCGGGTGCAAGTCTGTTATGAAATCGGGCTGCCAAATGGGTTTAAAGCTGGCGGTTTCGCTGGTGGTGGCAATGCAGCTGAACAGGGTATTCACAAACACCGGCTTGCCGTCGGCGCCCATGGACACATCGTGCACATCAAGATCCCCCGTCACGTAGCTGACATGGGGGGCGTATAACAGGTCATAACCATCCGCTTCATCATGTGCGCCCAAGGTATTGTTGAAGCGGTGCAGGTGATACAAGTTGCTCAGCAGCAGGGTCTGACCGTCACTCCACATCCCCATAGGCCGCTCAAAGGTGCGCTCGAAAATAGACAACTGCTGTCGTTGGTTATGACCGATCAACATCACCTTACCCGATTGGTAGGTACTAAAACCTAAGCTGATGTCCTGCTCAATCAGCCAGGGTACAAACTGACGAGTCGCGTTTAATTCGAATTGGGGGGCGCTGTTGTAGTTTTCGACCAGTGCATTTCCTGTCATTGCAGTTCTTTGTTTTTCATGGTGTTGAACATCCAACCTCTCTAGCCCAGAAACCAAGCATGCACCCCGTGACCATGCTTACTATGTGGCCTCCCAGAGTATAGAGGCTTTAGTTGATAAGAATCTGAACTTGAAAAGTAATTTGGTCAATTTATTAACAAGATCACAGTCTTACTGAGATCAACTTGGAGTAACGGCTCCTTCGGCTAATTGTCAACAAACATAGTGCCTATGGCATTGCTTTTAGGATTAAAAACGCTCCCTGCATTCATATGGGCGTCATCACCACTGGTGCATAGATTTAACAATGCTGCGCTCACCGCAGAAAGTCACAGCGATAAGCTTAGTCTGTGCCAGTAGTCACCAATAGGTTCTAAACTTAGTGTGGGCGAAGTGTTTCGATATTTGAGTTGGTGCAGCGGCCACTAGACATATATGCGCAACCAGAATCACATAACATTTAGGAAAAATGCACCAAGACCGATGGCTTCCTCTGGGACAATGACGAGCAGCAACCGCCATCCTTTCGGGTAGACCGCGATGATAATGTAACCCCCGACCCTTAGAAGTGTGGCCGGGGTTTTAGTCCGTGCCTATCAGACTACGATTGGCTTATTCGGATACCGGCTTTACCAAAGGGATAGAGAGTTCTTCATGCTCTTCCCAAGCAAGCTCTACCCGCTGACCAACGGAAACGTCGGTTAAAGGGTCATCCACACCCGTGACGTTTGTCAGGAACCGTGGCCCCTCATCCAAATCCACGTAGGCCACCGCGTAGGGAACCTTGGTCCGGAAAAACGGGTGATAGCTCAGGCGTACCACGCTGTAGGAGTAAATTGTTCCCTTCCCAGCTGATACCTTCCATTGCAAATCGCCATCCACGCAACCTGTGCAGTGGGCACGAGGGTGCCAAACGATGGTGTCGCAGTTTG
>JAYOVN010000005.1:0-76606 GCA_038151515.1 Gammaproteobacteria bacterium
TGGGCTTGAGGCCCACCAAACCGCAGCTAGCCGAGGGAAACCGTATGCTGCCGCCGGTATCCGAACCGATGGCGCCAAAAGCCAGGCCCGCCGCCACCGCAACCCCTGAGCCCGACGAGGAAACCCCAGACCACAAATCCTGATCCCATGGATTTATCGGCGCGTTGATGGAGGGATGATGGGAGCCAAAAGCACCCTCTGTAAGCTGGGTTTTGCCGATCAATACCGCTCCAGCTTGACGCAGGCGAGTCACCACGGTGGCATCAAATTCTGGTCGAAAATCAGCCATCACCCGCGTACCGGAGGCCGTGGGCAGGCCTTTTGTAAAGAGCAGGTCTTTGATACCAATCGGCACCCCGTGAAGCAAACCAAGAGGCTCACCGGCGGCCTGCTTCTCGTCCAGCCCTTTCGCTGTGCTCAACGCGTCATCGGCTAACAGCATGGCAAAGGCCTGTGTTTGGTCACTGAGCGTATTCGCTCGAGCCAACATCTCTTGGGTAAGTTGCTCAGCGCTGCCTTGACCGCTCTTCAGGCGCTGGCACGCTTGGGACAGAGTTAGCCACTGCCAGTCAAGTTGGGTCATGTCCTTATCCTCTGCTGTCATGTTGCCCTTGGGGTGGCCTGGGAATTCGCGGCGCCCTCTTCAGCTGCACGAATGGAGCGCCACAGGCCGATGGTCATGGTCAATGTAACCAGATACAACGGCACCGACGCTAGGGTGACTGCGGATTGCAGGGGCTTCAATCCTCCCATGTATACCAGCGTGATGGGTAACAGACCGAGTAAAAAAGCCCAAAACACCCGGTGCAGCCGATGGGGATGATCTTCCGGCGCCAAGGATCGAGTAGCCGACGCCGCTAACGTATAGGACGCCGAGTCATAGCTGGTTGCGGCGAAAATCACGCACACGATGGTGAAGGTCAAAATGGCAATACCGGCAAAGGGCAGCGTTCCCAGTACGCCAACGATGGCCGCAGGCGCACCCGCCGTTTTCAGGGTTTCAATGACCGCGAAGATTTGCTGGGTTTCCAAATACAAAGCGTAGTTGCCCAAAATGACGAAGAACAAGGTACAGCCCAAGGTGCCGTAGCCGATACCGCCAAGAATCAGTTCACGCAAAGTACGCCCCCTGGAAATCTTGGTGATGAACACTCCCATGTAGGGGCCCAGCGCCAACCACCAAGCCCAATAAAACACCGTCCAATCTTCCACAAAGCTGCTGGTTCCCGCAGCGTCAGTGTAGGTGCTCATACGCACAAAGTTCTGAAGCATGTGGCCGATGCTCTCAAAGCCCAGTTCCACCATGAACAAGGTAGGGCCAGCCACAAAAACAAAGATCAGCAAAAACAGCGCCAACAAAACATTGATATCACTCAGCCGTTTAATGCCTTTTTCGAGGCCAACCCAAACGCTACCCGCGAAAATACAGGTCACCACCAAAATTACGGCAACGTCTAAGGCGAAACCCAGAGATTCGCGATCCACCTGCAACAGATGGGAAACGCAGGCACCAATCAGCGGCACCGCCAAGCCAATGCCCATGCTGCAGGCCCCTACCAAGCCAACCACGAAGAGCAGATCAATGGCCCGGCCCACTGCGCCTTTAGCATGACGTCCGATGACTGGTTCACAGGCATCGCTCAGGCGCAGTGATTTAGCGCCACGGACATAGTAGCTGTATGCGATAGCGACACCGGGCAGGACGTAGAGAGACCAGCCAATCAAACCCCAGTGAAAGATCGGATAGCTGACGGACCACATCATGGCCTCTGCGGTCCTCGCCTCAACCTCAAAGGGTGGGGCCTGAAAGTAGTAGGCCCACTCCACCACGCCCCAATAAAGGACACTGGTACCGATACCCCCGCAGAACAACATGGCAGCCCAACTGACGGTAGAAAACTCGGGTTCGCTGTCCCCCAGACGAATGTCGCCATGGCGACTCAAGGCTAGGTAAAGAAGAAATACAAAAGTCAGTGACGCGCCAGCAACGTACATGACCCCAAACTTATGGGTGAGAAAGTCAAAAGCCTGACCCAGAATGATCCCACCTTGTTCGGGGAACAGAGCCAAGGGTACGCATAAGGAAACGATACCCGCCACGCTGCCAAAAAAAATCAAACGATCCAAACCCTCGCCCAAACCCTCGTTTGAAGACTGCATAACACTCCATATTTGTCTTTCGAGCCGACTACCCTAGAGCACCAAGAGGCAATTGCAAGACAGCGGCGAAGCCGTCAACACAACTTCGCGGAGTCTGGAACTGAACTGGCGGTTAGTCTTTGCCACCCGGGTTACGCTATATTTTCGGTCACACCCAACAACAGAGATGCAATCTTGGAAAATCCTGGCGACGAACTGTATTTGCCCCGACGAGGCCATCGTATTTTCTGCCGCCAATGGCTTTGCGGCGAACCCGGGAAAGCTCGGGCTAACGTGTTAGTTGCACACGGCATGGGGGAGCACAGTGGTCGTTACGGTGGGCTGGCAAAGAAACTGAACGACGCAGGCTTCAATGTGTTCGCCCCGGATCTTCGTGGTCACGGGCTGAGCCTGCCGCCGCTGTGCCAGGTTGGTGATATGGGCCATCACGGCTGGCACGAAACTCTGACGGATTTGGCCTATTTGCAGCAGTGGATGACTCAGCAGAATGACAGGCCAGCTATTTTATTTGGTCATAGCATGGGTGCCATGCTGGCCCAGCAATACGCCTACACCCATGGCCACCATCTCCAAGCCTTGGTGCTGAGCGGCTCGCCCGGCGCCATGCCGCGGCTACGCACCCTGCTTGGCGGCGGGATCACCCGTTTCGACAGTTGGCGCTTGACGCCGTCTTCACCCAGTCCGCTGATCGGCAAAGCTCTGTTCGCCAACAACAACAAGAAATTTGAGCGTGACGGTGATGGCGACGGCGGCTTTGCTTGGCTGAGTCGAGATCGTGAACAGGTAGCCGCCTATCGGGAAGACCCTTTCTGCGGGGCGACGTTGACCGCCAGTGGACTGGCATCCATGTTTGCCTCACAAGGGGAAAGCGTGCAAACGCGCTCGATACAGCGCATTAACAAAAACATGGCCATCTATTTGTTCGCCGGAACCGATGATCCCATCAACAACGAGACCAAGGGCCTGTTGGAGCTAGAACGACGCTACCGTAAGGCGGGTTTAAACGTGCAGTTAAAGCTGTACCCTGAAGGGCGTCACGAAATGCTCAATGAGTTGAATCGCGACGAGGTCATGGATGATTTGCTGGCCTGGCTAACCGAGAGCGCCAATGTCTGATACGCCTTCACGAACACCACCGCCTGAACCCCTTTGGCAGGACGCCCTGTCCCTTTGTCGGGATTTGCAGCGCGGTACCATTTCCGCACAGGCACTGATGCGCAACGTCTATGCCCGGATAAAAGCCCTCAATCCTGCGCTCAATGCCTTGGTCGCTCTGCTTCCCGAAGAGCAGGCCATGGCGCTAGCCGCGGCTGCCGACGGTATACCTGCTGCCGAGCGCGGTCCCCTACACGGCTTGCCTATGGCGCCCAAGGACGCAGTGGCAGTGAAAGGCTTTGCCACAACCTGGGGGTTCAAAGGTTTCGCGGACAACCTCGAACAGGCCGATGATGAACTGGCCGCCAGACTTCGTCGGGCTGGAGCCTTGTTCATCGGCCACTCCAACATGCCCGAATTTGGCTTGGGGTCCCATACGTTCAATGAACTCTATGGACACACCTACAACCCCTATGACCTAACCAAGACCCCCGGGGGCAGCAGTGGCGGAGCCGCCGTCGCTCTGGCGGCGGACATTCTGCCCCTTGCCGACGGCAGCGACCTAGGCGGTTCACTGCGCAACCCCGCCAGTTTCTGCAATGTGGTGGGCTTTCGACCCTCCATGGGCAGAATGCCCTTTAACCGCGGTTTCGGCTGGTACGGTCGCATGGTCACCACAGGCCCCATGGCCAAGACCGTTGCCGACACAGCCCTGCTGTTTTCGATCATGGCGGGACCCGACAGCGGTGACCCGCTGACACTCCCAGAGCCAGGCACAACCTTTTTGGATGCCCTTGAACCGCTGAGTTCCCAAGAACTTGCCAACCTGCGCATAGGCGTCAGCAAGGATCTGGGCACCCTCGCCATTGATCCAGAAGTGGCTGATACCATCGGCCAAGCGGGGACGGTTATGAGGGAACTGGGTGCCGAAGTCGTGGATTCCTGCCCGAATTTGGATGGCGCCATGGATGTGTTCCAAACCCAACGGGCCGCTGGCCTGCGCTTGCTCGCCATGCGGCTGGAAACTGTGGACCCAAACTGGCGTGACAATATTAAGGATACGGCGCGCTGGAATATTGAAAAGGGCTTAGCCCTGAGCGCAGACGAGCTCTTGCAGGCAGAACTGCAGCGCACCAACATTTACCGTCGGGTTGTCGCGTTCTTTGAAGATCACGATGCTCTGATTATTCCCGCCGCCCAAGTTCCGCCTTTCGATGCGGACATAGACTGGGTCCGTGAAATCAACGGTATTGCCATGCCTACCTACATCGATTGGATGGCAGTCTGCTGCATGATCTCGGTTACCGGGTTACCGACCATCAGCATACCCGGTGGCTTCACAGAAGAAGGTCTGCCCATTGGCGTGCAGCTGGTGGGCAAACCCAAGGGCGATCTTGCCCTACTGCGCATTGCCCAAGCCTTTGAAACGGCCACCGGTTATGGCCAGCGCAAACCGGATCTGCATGCTCTTGTCTGACCCAGAGCAAACATAAAAGATGCAGGCGCAAAGACTGCTGCTGATCATGGCCCACCCAGACGATGCAGAATTCTGTGCCGGTGGGTTAATGACTCTCTGGCGGCAGGCCGGACATCAGATCAAGATACTGTGTTTGACCAACGGCAACGCCGGACATCAAACCTTAGATCCGAAGGCGCTCGCCCAACGTCGGCAAGTGGAAGCCCAGAAAGCGGCAGACTTGCTCGGTGCGGAACTGGAAATCTGGCCCCAAGATGATGGCCGACTGGCGCCCTCTATTGAACTGCGAGAAGACTTGATCGCCGCCATTCGCAGCTACCAGCCCGATATTGTCATTACCCACCGCACAGCGGATTACCACCCGGATCATCGAGCTACGGGCCAACTGGTAAAGGACTGCATTTATTTACTCCAAGTGCCTGCCATTGCTAGGACACAGCCGCCCCTAACCGATCTGCCTGCGGTTCTGCTGGCTTACGATGGTTTTACCGATCCTCGGCCCATGCGTATGGACTGGATCGTCGACACTGAGCAGGTACAGGAACAGGTCGTGGACTTGCTGGCCTGTCATGCCAGTCAGGTCTTTGAATGGCTGCCATCTCTGAATAGCCGGCACAAACCTCCCTTTGATCGGGCTTGGCTAAAATCCTTTTATCAGCCTCGGCCTGCCGGTATCGCGGCCAAGTATCGGCGCGCCAATGGGGCATTCGGTTCACTGCGCTATGCCGAAGCATTTGAAGTTTCAGATTACGCGGCAAGGCTAAAAGAGCATCATAGAAATTTCCGCAATAACTAACCCTGTTCTTGCTATCCGCCTCCGGCCCGTCGAGTATTAACGCCTAATATTTGAGGATATTCATGAACGACTCTGACGACCCGACCCCGGCTGGCGACCCCCAGAGCAACGACCTGCCCAAGCTGTACTCTCTTAACGGCATTGGCTTTGCCACATTCTTCGGTTCTATGTTGGCTGGATTTTTCTTACTGGCGGCCAACTACCACGCCCTTGGCATGAAAAGGCCCGCCATGGCCGTGGTAGGCGCAGGTGTGCTGGTGTTTTGTCTATATTTCTTAGTCGTCATGAGCTTTGTTGGCCCCACAAGTATGGGCCCCACTGTGGGTCAGAACGGGGCTATGGAGTTCAACATGACCCAAGCCATTCTTTCCAATGTGGGTCAGGTGCTGTTTTTGCTGCTGGTTACCCAAGTTCTGCAGGGCAAAATGCTCACGACATTCAAGGAAGAGCTGCAGGGTGATTTTCATACGGTTACCCGCAGCATTTTCGTGAGCTTTCTGGCCTACGTAGTGCTAGCCACCTTTTGCTTGATTCTGCTCTCTCTTCTAGGACTCATGCCCGAGGTGACGAACCCCGCATTGAATGCCTAACGCCATCTCGGTCTGGGCGTCTCAACTCTTAGCAGACTGTCGCCAGATACCCAAGAAGTCTTCAGTGGAATTGACCTTGGGGTAGTCTGTGTCAGGTACCGGTTTCTGTAAAAACTCACACAGAGGTTCCCAGCCGTCGCCAGGGCGGTAAATCAGTAACTGCTCTGCGGGCACGCTGTCGATAACCGCCTGATTGTGGCGCTCGAAGCACTCAATAACGTGATCCCGGTCATCCATGCGATTGCCAAAGACACCCCCCCAAATCACTTCATCGCCCATCATGGCGCGCTCTACCATTTCCTCGTCACCACGACGCCGCCCTTCTTCCAGCGCTGTTGAGGAAAGCTTCCAAATCGTGTTCATGACACTGGTATACCACTGCTGAGAATCTCGCAGAGTCAAAATAACCTTGGCGTTCGGATAAGCGACTAACAGTTCGCGCCAAAAACTGGCACTGGGCCAATCGACCGTTGCCCTGTAGCCCTGATACAACTCGCTCCAATCCAAGGCCTCGCCCCGAGCGGCCTTTCGCCACTGGTCCACATGACTCTCGTTAAGAATAACTTCCATCATGTGGTAGCACTTGTCGTAGCCCAAGGTTTCTAACGCAAACTTCAATGAGAGGGTTCCCGTGCGCCCAAAGCCCGCTCCTATCACTTCTATTGTCACCGCTGCCTCCGTTCCCATTTGTATTCTTTGTCTCAGCTATCCAGTTACCCAAGTGTTGACTGATGCCTTATTTGCCCAACCTGTACCTTGTCCTGTCCGTCTGCCTGTCGGTACGCCTATGCCGAATGTTGGACTGTCGCTTGAGCCACCGTTGCAGGCGATCTGGCATTCAACACAGCAGTCTAATTCTCAAGCCGATATACCCTGCTGGCTGTGCCGAAAAACAACGCGTCTTGTTCTTCCGGGGAAAAATCCTTGGTCATTTTTTTAAACGCATTCCAAAGCACATGATAGGAGCAGCTTTGCCGATCAACCGGAAAGTTACTCTCAAACATGCAACGCTCAGGCCCAAATTGTTCAATGGCCCACAAATGATAGGGCCCGGTTTTTTCCAGCAACTCATCCGAAGTCGCCGGTCTGTTTCTTTTATGCCATCCGAAACCGTTAATGGGCATGGCGATACCGCCAAGCTTAGGATAGACATTGGGACACTGGGCCAAGGCTTTGAACTGTCGCTGCCACTCAGCGTAAATCTTTTCTTGCTCCCCCGCGTAGGGACCTATGCCCAAGGGTCCGCAAAAATGGTCTGCAACGATTGTCAGCGATGGGAAGTCCTGAGCCAGCTCTGTTAGCTCGCCAAGCTGTGGGTGATAGAGCCAAGCGTCAAAACTTAGGCCGCGCTGCTGCAGTTGGGCAATGCCGCGACGGAACTGGGCATCTTGCAACAGGTGTTGGGGCGGAGTGGTGTGGGAGTTACGTACTTGATCGCTAGCGTCCCAACCTACCGCGTGCCGAATGCCGCGAAACCTCGGCGACAAGGCCATATGAGCATCTAAAACCGGCCCGACCTCATCTCCAAGTGACAAATCTGCGTAGCCGACAATGCCCGCGCATACGCGAGCCGGGCCGTAATTTCCGGAAGCCGACATAGCCGCGATACCGTTCACAAACTCTGTCTCGCCGAGAGGTGCTTGGGCCTCGGGTCCTTCCGCGCGATACATGGAGCCACATTCCATGAACACCGTGCTAACCACATTGTGACCATCACCAATGTCAGCCAAAAGCTCAGGCAGCAAGTAGGCATTGTCAGCGTGATCCCACAAGTGATGATGGGGGTCACAGATCCGCCGCTCAGGATCCAAGATCGGTTCTCTAACCTGAGCAAGCCAGGCGTCTTGGACCTGTTTTTCCGCCATCAGTAAACCACCACCGAGCGGATACTTTCTCCGGCATGCATCAAATCGAAACCCTGATTAATGTCCTCGAGCGCCAGTTGGTGGGTAATTAAGTCATCAATGTTGATCTTGCCTTCCATGTACCAATCAACAATTTGCGGAACGTCGGTGCGCCCCTTGGCTCCGCCAAAGGCGGTGCCTTTCCAGACTCGACCGGTGACCAGTTGAAAGGGTCGGGTTGCAATTTCTTGGCCAGCGCCAGCCACCCCAATAATAATGCTCTCGCCCCAACCCTTGTGGCAGCACTCAAGGGCTTGTCGCATGACCTCGGTGTTACCAATGCACTCAAAGGAATAGTCTACGCCGCCGTCGGTTAAGTCGACGATGGCCGCAACGGTGTCGCTCACATCCTTGGGGTTGATAAAATCCGTCATACCAAAGGCTTCGGCCAAGGGTTTACGAGCATCGTTCAGATCTATACCAATGATCCGCTCGGCTTCGGCCAACCGAGCCCCTTGTATTACGTTCAGACCAATTCCCCCCAACCCAAAGACCGCTACCGTCGCTCCGGCCTCAACTTTGGCTGTATTCATAACCGCACCAAGCCCCGTGGTTACGCCGCAGCCGATGTAACAGACCTTGTCGAAAGGCGCGTCGGAACGAATCTTCGCCAAAGCAATTTCTGGCACCACGGTGAAATTGGCAAAGGTGGAGGTGCCCATGTAGTGGTAGAGCGGCTCGCCGCCCAAAGAAAAGCGCGACGTGCCATCAGGCATCATCCCTTGGCCCTGGGTTTCGCGGATCGCGCCGCAAAGATTGGTTTTACCAGACAGGCAGAACTTGCACTGGCGGCACTCCGGCGTATACAGCGGAATGACGTGATCCCCGGGGGCAAGGGTTGTCACACCGGCCCCAACCTCTCGAACGATGCCAGCGCCTTCGTGACCCAAAATGGAGGGAAAAATACCTTCAGGATCACCCCCTGACAGGGTGAAGGCATCTGTATGGCAAATTCCCGTCGCCATGACTTCAACCAAGACCTCTCCGGTCCTTGGGCCCTCCAGCTGAACGGTCTCAATGCTCAGGGGCTGTCCGGCTGCGGTCGCTACTGCGGCTTTCACATCCATGGTTATTCTCCTCTCTACTCCACCAGAGCACAGAGTCTAGCACCCAACGGCTGGGGGAATTCGACAATCCCGCCATTTAAAAAAACGGCCCTAGCTTAGCGGGGACTGATAAACTGGGCTTATGTGTTGCCAACCAACTCTTTGCCATTTGTACCTGGGATGCGCTGGATCCGATTTCCTTGGGTGTGGCGCGTGCGTCTAGCCAACCGCCTGCTGCTCACTGCTCGCAAGTGGCACTTGTTGGTGCCTATTATCCCAGTGCTCAAAAACTATACGCGAGACGATCTGAGCCGGGATGCCATCGCCGGGCTGGTTGTGGGCATGGTGACCGTGCCCCAGGCTGTGGCCTATGCCTATTTAGCTGGACTACCGCCTCAGGCCGGACTTTATGCGTGCTTGCTACCGATGCTGATTTACGCGGTCATGGGCAGTTCAAAACATTTGGTGGTTGGCCCTGTCGCCGTGGCCGCGTTGCTCGTAGCGGCAGCCATTGCCGAACACGCACCAAACTACGGTGACGCTCACTTGTTGATATCCAGCGTTCTTTGCCTTCAGGTTGGTCTGATTTTATTTGGGCTAAGGGCCTTTCGCATGGGCGGTTTGGTAAACCTGCTAAGCCACCCTGTCATTACAGGGTTCGTCAACGCTGCTGCCCTACTGATCATTATTTCCCAGCTCCCGGCCATCCTAGGTGTGCACATCGATCAGTCCGGCAGTCCGTTGCTGCAGCTAAGTGGCTTACTGGATCAGGTTGAGCACGTGCATTCGACAACTCTTATCCTTGGGCTATGTACGTTAGTTTTTTTACTTTTTTCTAGATCAATCATTGGGGCCCTGCTCTCGGCCTTTGGCAGAGGAGACTCCGGCCATCCGCTTGCGAAAACCGGCCCTCTTTGGGCCGCCCTAGCTGGCGTAGTCGCCGTTTGGGGCCTAAATCTTGGTGACCAGCTAGACACTGTGGGCTTGGTGCCCAATGGTTTACCGAGCCTCGGCTGGCCTCTGACGGACGTAACCCTGTGGCTGGATCTGCTGCCGTCTGCCTCGGTTATCGCTGTGATTACCTACATCGAAAGCTATTCCATCGGTGCAACCCTAGCCGCCAAGGAGCGCTATCAGATACGCCCAAATCAAGAGCTCATCGCGCTTGGCGCTGCCAATATTGGCGCGGGCATAACCGGGGCTTATCCGGTGGCCGGTTCTTTCTCTCGATCTGGCGTGAACTACGCAGCTGGGGCCAGCACCCCAATTAGCTCAGTGGTCTGCGCCTTAATCATAATCGCCACGCTGCTATTTTTTACTGACGCATTCGTCAATCTGCCGAATGCAGCCTTGGCAGCCATCGTCATGGTTTCGGTGCTAAATCTTGTGGACCTGCAAAGCTGGCGACGCAATTGGGCAGTTTACCGCCAAGATTGCTGGACCGAATGGGGCACAGCCCTAGGCGTGCTGGCCTTGGGTGTCGAGGTGGGTTTACTGTTCGGTGTCGTATTGTCCATCGCGTTTTTTTTGCGCTCCTCTAGCCAGCCGGTTATTACTCAGATCGGGCGACTGGGGGACAGTCAGCAGTTTCGCTCGGCTAAGCGCTACCCGGTCACCTTGCACGCCCATGTACTGGCCCTGCGAGTTGACGAGAACATGTTTTTCGCCAACGCGTCACAGATTGAAGACCGGGTGGTTGGCCGTGCGTTGCGGCGCCGGGGAACCACCCATGTACTGTTGGCTTGCGGCTCGGTGAATCTAATCGACAGCACAGGTCTCGCCATGCTGCAGCGCATGAGCCAGACACTGGCAGATGCCGGCATTACCTTGAGCCTGAGCGAGCTTAAAGGCCCTGTGGCTCAGCAGCTCTCACCCGTTGGCCTAGAAAGCACCATCAGCGGCGGAATCTATTTCAGTAACGATGAGGCCATGCAAGCCCTGGCGGAAAGCGACGCCTCAAAGCCCGGCGAAGACCAATCATGATCCTGCTGGACCGCTACCTAACCCGTAAGTGTCTTCTGGGAATTCTGCTGGTCATGGCCGTGCTCAGCGGCCTGACCCTTTCCTTTGCTTTGATCGACGAACTGAACAAGGACCATGAAAACTATGGCTTTAGCGAGGCCATGCGATTCTTGCTTCTGACCATGCCTCGGCGGATCGAAGAATTGATGCCCTACGGTATCTTTATCGGATTACTGTTAGTTCTGGGCAACATGGCCGAAGGCGGGGAGCTGACCGCTTTCCGCGCTGCCGGGGTGTCTCCTTGGCGACTGGTTACAGCCTTGCTACCCACGTTACTGCTGGTGTTACTGGTGAATTTCGCGTTGAGCGAGTTCGTCTCGCCGGCAGGGGAACGGGCAGGTAAGCAAGGAAAACAACGGGTGCTGATGGGGTTAAGCGAGCAACCGCGCATCGAGTCGGCGGCCATTACCCCGGAAGACGGCGTCTGGCTGCGCCGAAAACTGGACAACGGCTACGAGTACGCCCACGTTGGCGGTGTGGACAACCAAGGCAAATTGACCGGTTTGCTGCTGTACCGTATCGACGGCTCTAACAGATTAGTGGAAGCTACATTTGCAGCCAGCGGTGTCTATCTGGCCGCCGAGGAGCAGTGGCAGCTATCGGACGTCAACGTGACATCCATGGCCGCCCGCAGCAGCGTCTCACAACAGTATCAAACCCTACCCTGGCGGAATCCGGTTAGCCCTCAACAGTTGGCGAGCCAGGCCTTTCTAGATCCACGCAAGATGACACTAAGACAAGTACACCAGTATTTGTCAGTAGGTGATCGATCCAAGGCCGCCAGCTTGCCCTTCGAGCTGAAGTTTTGGCAAAAAGTTCTCACGCCGCTGACCTATGTCAGCATGGCTCTGATGGCGCTGGCTGTGGTCATCGGCCCTCTGCGTCAAACCAGCATGGGCCAGCGGCTAACCATGGGGCTGTTTATCGGCCTTGGGTTCAAATACCTGCAGGAACTGTTTGCCCCCATGGCGGCGGTGTTCAGTGTGCCGACGATGCTGGCGGTAATGATCCCCACCCTGATTTATTTAGCCGTTGCCCAGCGCATGATTGCTCGAAACGCCTAACGCATCTGAGACCGTGATGCGCTTAGATCCGTCGGGTGCGCTCGCCGGGTGCCTAGTCAGGCTCACAAATCTGGCGAGAAAGCTCGCCCACCTTCAGCTCTCCTTCACGGGTTTGCCCGCCCATTTCCATAAAACGCTGCATGTTGCGCTGGGCAGAATCCGTGCGCAGCAGGCGTTGAAACAAGTAGGCCTCCTCCTGTAGTCCCTGCTGCAAAGGCAAATCCGATGCAGTGACGGAAGCCTTAGCCAAACGCACGGCTTCCACGGGGAAACTGGCGATGCGCTCTGCTAGCGCGGCAACTTTTGCATCAATATCATCCGCCGAATAAATTCGGTTTAAATAACCCCAACGCTCGGCGGTTTCTGCGTCTAAATCGTCGGCGCCCAGCACAATCTCCATGGCACGCCCGCGACCGA
Organism: Gammaproteobacteria bacterium; assembly: GCA_038151515.1. Classification (GTDB taxonomy): domain Bacteria; phylum Pseudomonadota; class Gammaproteobacteria; order Pseudomonadales; family Azotimanducaceae; genus UBA4421. Next base: position 12,572 of record JAYOVN010000005.1, read on the forward strand.
CCAAACGCGGCAGCCGCTGGGTACCGGTACCACCGGGCAATATACCCAGGGGCACTTCCATTTGATTCACCACGGTTTTGCCAATTACGCCAAACCGCATGTCCATGCTGGCAGCAAATTCGCTGCCACCACCGCCGACGCGACCTTCGATTTGCGCGATGGTCACCTTGTTCATGGTACGAACCCGCTCACACATGATGTGAAAGTCGCTGAGTTCCAGGCTGCGCTCAGCGTCACCGTCTGTGGGAAACTCCAAGATGTTGGACACGTCGTAGTGGGCGATGAAAAAGTCTGGGTCCGCGCTCTTGAATACAACTACGGTCAGATCGTCATCGTTTTTAAGTTCAGCCACTAAGCTTGCCAGCTCTTGGTACAAGGCTGGCGTGATGATGTTGATCGGCGGATTGTTGATGGTGACGGTGGCGATACGCCCCTGAACGGCGACACCGAGCAATTTATATTGATAAGCCATAGTTCTCCCCTATTAAAACGCTAGCTACTGGCAACCCCCGAACAATTACGCGGGATAACGCCAAATTGCAATGGCTCAGGCTATCCCGGCATCAAGGTGAAGCAGGCGCGAAAAACATAGCCGGGAATGGCTCGGGGGAAAACAGAGGAAGGAATTGAGGCCGAGTCCAGCGGCGCGACCTCACGAGAGTGGCGATGACCGATGAATTCAGCCACCGCGGCTCGTCACGAACTAGGCGATTTCGTCAATGCTGGTGATGATTTTACCGATCAGCCCGTACTCTACCGACTCTTCCGCGCTCATCCAGCAATCGCGCATGGTGTCATCGCTGACCCGTTCCAGGCTTTGGCCGGTTCGCTCTGCGATGACGCCGTTAATACGCTCTCGAGTTTTAAGAATTTCTTGAGCGTGAATTTGAATATCCGTGGCATCACCACCGAACCCGCCAGAAGGCTGATGAATCAAGAAACGGGTGTTGGGCAAGGCAAACCGATTTTCTTTTTCAGCTGCCAAATAAATGTGGGTTGCGATGCTGCCAACCCAGCCAGTGCCTATGATTCGAACCACTGGTTTGATGAACTGAATCATGTCGTAGATGGTGTCACCACTTTCCACATGTCCGCCCGGAGAACCCACGTATAGCGTGATGGGGTCGTCGGATTCGTAAGCCAAGGCCAATAGCTTCTCGGCGGTACGACGCGCAACGTCTTGATTGATCTCACCAAACAGCGTCAGGGTGCGGTTTTTATGCAGCACGCTTTCCAACATGTTGGACGATTTACCGTTCTCTGCTTCTTTGTCTTTTTCTTCGCTGCTTTGCTGGGTCTTTGCGTTATCAAACCGGGTCATCGGCGTCTCCATTGATGTTTCGGGCCACCCACTCCCAGCCTGATCGAGTCATGCCTTGTTGTGGTTCAGCTCTTTGTCCGCTTTCGGACTGTGATTCTTTTCCTGTGATCTTGTCGCTTTTTTTGCGTTCGTTTGTGTTGTTACGATCTTATCGCGTTTCATGTTATCGATAGAACGATCAAAGCACTTTCTAGTCTTCGCCAGCACGATAGTGTAGCTTCTTTGGCTTCTAATTTGGGGTAAGAGGAGAAATTTCAATGCCATTAGCACCAGAATATCAGGCGCTTTTTGACCAACTGGCCGCCGCCGGGCCGATGCCCAGCATGACCGAAATCCCAGTTGCCGACGCCCGGGAAAACTACCGCACCTCTCGAGCCGTGAACCCTGATCTAGCTGTCCATGACATTCAAGACGCCACCATTGATGGTCCGGCGGGACAAGTTCCAGTCCGCATCTATCGGCCTGCCGGCGACGGCCCCTTTGGTACCTTGGTGTACTTTCACGGTGGTGGCTGGGTCATCGGCGACTTGGACACCTGCGACTCCGTTTGTCGTGAGATCGCGACCCTTGCAGACTTAGTGGTGGTTTCTGTGGACTATCGGCTGGCGCCAGAACACGTATTTCCCGCCGCTGTGGATGATTGTTACGCCGCTCTACTGTGGGTTGCTGAAAACCGAGAACAGCTGAATAACAACGGCAACATCGGTGTGGCCGGTGAAAGTGCTGGGGGCGCGTTGGCCGCCGCCATGGCACAAATCAGTCGTGACAGCGGCGGTCCGGAACTGGCTTTTCAGGGCCTGTTCTATCCGGTAATCGACTCCACCATGGATCAAGAATCTTGGAGTCGAAACGGCACAGGCTATTTATTGGAACGGCCCCTGATGGACTGGTTTTGGGACACCTATTGCCCTAATCCAGCTGACCGAAAAGACCCCAGAACCGCGCCCATCTACGCCAAGGATCTCAGCGGGCTGGCACCCGCCTTGGTAGTTACAGCGGAGTTCGATCCACTGTGTGACGAGGGTCAAGCTTATGGACAGGCTCTGCAATCTGCAGGCAACCAAGTGGATGTCATGGCCTGCGAGGGTGTGGTACACGACTTTTTCGGCACTGCTGCAGTCTTTGAGTGCTCTCGACGCCCCTTTTTGGTCACCATCGACCACTTAAAAAATCATCTAAACACCTAATTTTTTCTCGAACTCGTATCACTAGGAGTGCTTATGCTGTTTGCCTTGATATGCCATGACGTTGCAGATGGTTTTGAACTGCGCCAACAAACTCGTCCGGCGCACCTTGAATTTCTCGCGTCCCAGAACGTCCGTTTTGCTGGGCCGATGCTCAGTGATGACCAAACAAAGCCAATCGGTTCCATCGTGATTATCGAGTGCGACGATTTAGGCGCTGCCAAGGTCATTGCCGCTCAGGACCCCTACAACAAGGCTGGGTTATTCCAAAGCGTCATCGTTCACCCATTTAAGCAAGTCATTCCGGAGGTGTCTTAATGTCTGTAGCCATCGTAAGCGGCGTTGGTCCACTGGACGGATTGGGCGCGCAACTGTGTGTGCGCTTCGCCGGTCTGGGCCTACATGTTCTCATCGCAGGACGTACCCAAGGCAAGCTGGACGCGGTAGTTGAGGCTATCGTCAGCGCTGGCGGCAGCGCCGAGGCCGTCATTGCCGATGCTACGTCAGAGGCGGACACCGAGCGTTTGTTCAACATGGCTGGGGATAATCTGAGTCTCGCCATTTACAACACGGGCAACAATACTCCCGGGCGCATCTCTGATATGAGCGCCGAGTTCTTCGAGAACAGTTGGCGCGTCTGCTGCTTTGGCGGCTTTCTATTTGGCCGGGCTGCGATTCAGCGTTTTGACGGCAATGGGGGCACCCTGATTTTCACCGGCGCTAGCGCTTCCCTGCGAGGACGAGAAAATTTTGGGGCCTTCAACTCATCCAAGGGTGCCCTGCGCAACTTGGCTCAAGCCATGGCCAAGGAATACGGCCGCGAAGGAGTACACGTGGGCCATGTGGTGGTGGATGGCCCCATTGGCGGCGAAAAAATAAAGCGGGGCTTGCCCGAATACGCCGCCAAACTTGGCGATGAGGGCATGATTAACATCGACGGCATCGTCGACGGCTACGTTTATCTGTACCAGCAGCCTCGGCAGGCTTGGACCTTCGAACTGGATGTGCGTACGTCGTTAGAAAAGTGGTAAACCGCGATCTGGGTTAACTGCGTCCTGTCTATTAAAGCTACGGGCCTGGGCTCCTAGGAAGAAAAACACGGACAAAAAAAAACGGGATACCCAGTTGGGTTCCCGTTTTTTTAGGACGCACTTTTTATCGGGTTGTAACGGTATCTCTCGGCGATTCCCGACAGATCCTGTTACGGAACGTCAGGGTCTAACCCGCTGACGCATCGGTAAAAAGCACTCTCCTACCTGCCCTAGTCCACCCGAGCGGCCGCGTAGCCTGATAGCACCACGGCACCATCTTGGTTGGTGGTCTCAATGTTCAGGTTGACGATACCATCGGTGACGTCGACCACGGTGGCCGTGGAGTTCAGAGTATCACCGGGCCACACTTGACTGGTAAAACGCACCCCGTACTTGGTCAAACGACCGTCGCCCACATAGTTGGTAATCATTCGCCCTGTCATACCCATGGTAAGCATGCCGTGGGCAAACACTGACGGGTAACCCGCCACTTCCTTGGTGAACTTCTCGTCACTGTGAACCGGGTTGTAGTCGCCGGATGCCCCTGCGTACATGACGATTTGGGTACGAGACAGATCCTCTACCAAACATTCGGTATACGTATCGCCGGCTTTTAAATTGCTTGCTGAAAGTGCCATTGTTTCCCCCTATTGATCCACTGGTCTTTCGGTACGAACACCAACGCCACGTGCGGTTATTGCTAACTCGCCATTTTGGTCGCGGTATTCGGTAACGGTTTCGGTGAAGACCAGCTTGCCTGAGCGCTTACCTTCTTTTTCCCAAGTCTTACCCGGCTTTACTTCCGCGGTTAAGACATCGCCCGGACCTACATGCCGGTGGTATTCAAAGTGCTGTTCGGCGTGCAAGCCGCCACCGCCACCTCCGCCGCCACCTGAAGATTCTTTCTTCTTGATGCTGGTGGCTTCCTTACCGGAGCCAAACCAATCTTCACCAATCTTAGGCCGCAAAAAATAGTTCGGATCGAACTGCGCAGAAGACTGAGCGAAAGTCGGCGGCGCAATCACTCCTCCTGCCTCGGTGTTTTTTGCATAATCTGCGTCGTAATAAATCTGATTGTCATCGGCGATAGACCGGGCAAACATCATGATATGACTGCCCTCCACCGGGAACTTATCTACGGCCATTTGATCCCCTCCTTATCTAAATTGAGCCTTGAGTATGTCCCAGAAGACGGCTCCGGGACAATAGTGATGCAGCCTTCTTCCGCCTTATCGGCCTTTAAATTCCGGGGTACGTTTCTCTAAGAAAGCGCTGATTCCTTCGGCTTTGTCTTCGGTTTGAACCAGAGCACCTTGAGCGTATTTTTCGAACATCAGCGCACCGGCCAAACTGGCCTCCATACCGAAGTGCACCATGGCCTTCATGGTGCGAGGCACGAAGGGTGCAAAGGACGCCAAATGCTCAGCCATGCGCTGAACCTCGGGAATGAGGTCTTCACTGCTCACCAGGCGCGTAACCAAGCCGATTTGCAGGGCACGATCCGCATCGATGGGTTCTCCCATCAGCATCATCTCCATGCCCCAGCCACGACCCACAATGCGGGGCAGCCGCGCGGTGGCGCCGCCGCCGGGAATGATGCCCAGCTTACCCTCTGGTGTTGCGAAGCGTGATTGGGGAGTTGCCACCCGCAAATCACAGCCAAGCGCCACCTCTAAACCACCGCCCATACAGATACCATCAATGGCCGCAATCGTAGGCTTGGGCGTTCGCTCTAGCTTGTCCGCCAAGCCTTGAACAATGGGCTCTAAGGCTTTCTTAAAGTCACGATCAACAACCTCGGACAGGTCAGAACCCGCGGCGAAGGCTCTGCCGCCGGCTCCTGTGATTGCGATGACTCGAACCTCATCGTCATAGGCCGCCAAATCTACAGCATGGAGTAGGTCATCTAGCGTCCCTAACGAAATCGCGTTGTGTTTTTCCGGCCGGTTAATCGTGATCAACGCCAAGGGGCCGTTTATCTCGTAAACAATGTTGTCGAAGCTCGTAGTGGTATCGCCTTGGGCGGATTGGTCGGTCATGGTGAGAAATCCTTGTGTGTCTAGGCCGTGCGCCAAGCACCAATAATACGTTCCAATTGCGTCTACCAACACTGTAGAAAAGAACAAAGATCGGGAATGGGAATCAGGATCTTGGCCACTTAACTCATTGTATTTAGGCAGAGGCGATGCCTTGCGCATGGGCAATGCGGGGCCCATCAATGGGTATTCAGTGCACAGAAAAGGGCGGCAGATCCGACAAGCCAATACTGGCGGCGTTGCACTGCGAGTCAGCTCTACAAGCGAAGGGTCGGGATAAAAAAAGCCGCCGGTCTGGAGAGAAAACCGGCGGCTTTCGTGATGATCTCGTACTAGCAGAGGCAGTGTCTGAACGGCTTTGACATCGGCGGCTTGATCACTACGCCTACGCCAATCCCCGCACCGACCCGTAACCTCTCGAGATCCTGGAGAGAAACGCTACCTCATTCGGTAGCGGAGCCAGTATCCGCACTCGAGGTTTCACGAGAATGTCTGACGAATCGTTTTTTGTGACAATTTGTATCGATGTCTACTGCATCAAATTTTTAGCTGCTTAAAGCAACGCTTAGCCTTGACTGCCATCGACCCAGGGTCAGGCCTCTTCGCCAAAACGCCAAATAAAGGTCGCGCCTCCTTGAAGCGAATCGCCAATGTTCACCTGCCAACCATGCGCAGCGCATAGCTGCTGGACCACCGCGAGACCCAGACCACTGCCCCCAGTGCTTAGGTTGCGTGACCCCTCCAAGCGGTAGAAGGGCTGAAACACCCGGGCTCGTTCCGCTTCAGGGATACCCGGACCGTCATCGCTTACCACCAACTGGGTAGCGGTGAGGGAAACACTGACGTTGTTGGCGTATTTGAGCCCGTTGCCCACCAGATTCATAAATACTCGGGAGAACGCATTCAACGCAAGGTCTGCAACCAGGTCAGGCGCAACGCTGCTCTGGAAGCTGACCGCCTGATCAAAGCTCTGCAGCATGTCTTCTATCAAGGGCCTCAGCGGAACCTGCTGACGTTCTTCACGGGTGCCCTTGGCAAAGCGCAGTGCATCGGAAATCAATGTGTCCATCGCTTCCAAATTGTTTTCAAAACGCTGAACCAAGCTGGGATCCACGTCTTCAGGTAGCAAGGCGAGAGCCAAACGCATGCGGGTAAGTGGTGTTCGCAAGTCGTGGGATATACCTGCCATCAACGTTGTGCGATTGGCCAAGAGCAAGGCAATTTCACTGGCCATGGTATTGAAGTTCCGCGCCAGCGAGACCAATTCCCGAGGACCGGTTTCTGGCAGAGGTTCGATGTCTGCCAACCCTCGAAACTCTTCTGCCTGCTTCGCTACCTGAACCAGCGGCCGAGCGATCTTGCGCACGATCAGCAGCGAAGTTAGAAATACGATGCCTGCACCTAGACCTGCAATAACCACCGCCACGTACAATAGCTGCACGTCCCGACGATCTGGAGAAAAACCAATCTGCAGGTTGTAATCCGCCATGGGAACGTCCACCCAGATCAGGTCGTCCCCGTCGTATATGCTCACATCTAAGTCTAGGCGCTGGCGGAGTTTAGACAGCAGCAGCTCGGTAAAAGGCAGATATCGCGTTAACGGCGGCAGGGACTGTTCCGCAACACTGATGATCAGATCGTGGCTTTGCGCAAGCTCCAACTCGAAATAAGGCCGGGCTTGGGGCGGAAGCTCCACCCAAGTTTGAGCAGACAATACTAACAAGGCCGCCTCATCGTCCGCTGACCGTTCTGCGATGGGGTCGATAATGAAAACATTGAGGGCAATGGTGGATACCACCGCAATCATCAGAGAGCTGACGGCCAAGGTCAGCGTTGTCCGCCCCAACAGGGACTGAGGCTTAAACGTTTCCGCGTGTCGAATTCGGTTCAGCAAACTCATCTGACGTCAGAATTGTGTGCGGCCGCCCAACCCCGCTAGCGGGCGCCGGACGCATCGGCGTTCAAGGGGCAAAACATATAGCCTTTGCCCCATATCGTTTTAATGAAGGCGGGGTTCGCAGGATCACTCTCCAGCTTAGAGCGCAGTCGTGTGATCCGCACATCGATGGATCGATCGAAGGGTGAACGCTCGGCGCCGGTCAACAGATCTAAAATACGATCCCGATGTAGCACCTTGTTCGGATGGGCCACGAGTATCGCCAACAGATCAAATTCGCCAGACGTCAGAGCGATGTCTGTGTCACCGCTGCGCAGTTGGTGCGCGGCCAAATCAAGGGTGAAGCTGCCGAAGGTTACCGCCGTCGACGTTTCTTCTGGTGCGTTGGTTTTACCACTACGCCGAAGCACTGCTCGAATTCGAGCTAACAACTCTCTTGGGTTAAACGGCTTAGGCAGATAGTCGTCAGCACCCAGTTCCAGCCCTACTATTCTGTCCACTTCATCGCCTTGAGCAGAAATGATGATAATCGGTAGATCACTGAGTTTTTTTAAGCGCTGGGCAATGGCCAACCCATGCTCCCCGGGAAGCATGAGGTCCAATACAAGAAGATCGATTTCATGCTCTGCCAGATAGCGATCCAACGCTTCCCCAGATTGTACTGTGTCCACCCTCAATCCTTGCTGTTGCAAGTAGGCTTGGGTTAGCTCACATATCTCGGGATCATCGTCCAGTAGAAGGATACGCTCGACATTGGTTTCTTGAAGCTCTGCCGAAGACACCCTAGCGTTCCTGAGTCAGGTCAACGGTTTCGCCGTTATTCAACGTAGAGACCCTTCGCACCGCTACCCCGTTTTTTTCTGTGGTCTCACCGTGGTGTTGTCGCCGGTCAAATCCCGCGCCAAATCGAACCTTGGTTCGAACGACGGTTACCGACCCCCGAGATCTTTGCTCGCCGCTTACTTGCACGGGCACATTTACGTTGGATTCCACAACGCCCGGGGCTGCAGCTAGACGCTCGGCAACAACACGAGGCACGAGAGTCTCTTCTGTCGTGACCACACTACCGTCAGGCAGGGTTCGGGTAACCGTGGCGCGAATCACCAAATCCCTTGGCAAGCCCTTGGGTTGGTCTCGCTCTTCCCTGGGGCTGTCTACCGCACTCTCTTCTGACTCGACTGCTTCTTGCTCGCCGATAACATTTCGCGGGGCCGGCTTGCCATACCGATGCTGGGTCTTCGCCCGCTGAATTCGAACCGTCAAGGATGGAGTACGCTGGGATACCAAGGGCGTATTCGCCGACTCTCCGGCCGCCTGCATGCGCTTACGCACTTCTGCCAGTAAATCTCGACGCTGGGCTGCATCTAGCCTTGGCCATTGCTGCAGTAAGCTGCCGATTTGCTGGTCTGTGAAACTGGCCAGCTCGACTTCGTTTTGTTGTTTCGGCAAGACATTGGATACCTCGCTCTTGAGAGGTTTTCCCGTGGCAGATATTTCCTTGGCGGGTATTTCGTCCTGTCTTTCCGAACCCACCGCCATTGCTTGGGCTGGGCTGGGGACACCACCAGCGACGCACAACACAACCGCCGCCAATCCGCTAGATAGGTGTCGGTACAAACGGTTGATACAACTGGTACGTAGTGTCGCCATAGCGCTCATGGTGCCTTGAGGTGATGAGTCTGACAATGGTTTGATGCTGGGATTATCAGGGTCGGCTGTTTCCGAGCCATGTCCTGCGTGTTTCAAAATGTTACTAGACAGGATGTTTGTTGCGCATTGTTCAGGAAAGCTGGCGTCATGGTAGGACTCAGTCAAAAACGCTAGGCAAAAAAAAGGCGACCAAGAATGGTCGCCCTTCGCTGCCTCTAGATGATGCTAGACAGACTCGAACAATCCGGCAGCGCCTTGGCCGCCACCGATGCACATGGTCACAACGCCATACTTCTTGTTGCGACGCTTGAGCTCACGCAGAATTGATCCCGTTTGACGCGATCCGGTCATGCCAAATGGGTGTCCAATCGAGATGCTACCGCCGAGAACATTGTACTTCTCGTTGTCGATGCCCAAGGCATCACGCGAGTACAGGCACTGTGAAGCAAAGGCTTCGTTCAGTTCCCAAAGATCGATATCGTCAATAGACAGGCCTGCATTCTTCAACAAACGTGGAATAGCGAATACAGGACCAATGCCCATCTCGTCTGGCTCACAACCGGCCACGGTGAAACCACGGTAGATGCCCATTGGAGTCAGGCCCAACTGAGCCGCACGATCTGCGCTCATCAGCAGCGTCATGGACGCGCCGTCGGACAACTGTGATGCGTTACCCGCAGTCACTGAGCCGTCTTCTTCAAAGGCAGGTGGCAGAGATGCCAGACCTTCAAGAGTCGTTTGCGGACGGTTGCACTCATCCTTGTCGACCCATACTTGCTCGTGGCTTTCTTCGCCGGTCTCTTTGTTCACCTTGAGCATGGTGGCGTTCATGCCAACGATCTCTTCAGCGATGCTGCCAGCTTCTACAGCCGCCTGATAGCGCTGCTGACTTTGCAGTGCGTATTCGTCTTGAGCTTCGCGGGTTACTTGATAGCGGCGTGCTACCACCTCAGCGGTGTTGCCCATGGCCATGAAAATCTCTGGCTTTTCATCCAGCAAGCGCTGGTTTTGCTTGGCCTTTCCTGGCTCTTGGCGTGTACGCATAGAGATGCTGTCTACACCACCGGCAATAGCTACTTCGGTTTGACCGGTTGCAATTTGGTTGGCCGCAAGCGCAATAGACTGCAGACCAGAAGAACAAAAGCGGTTGATGGTCACGCCTGCTGCGGTAATGGGCAACTTGGACAAGACCACGGCCAACCGCGCCAAGTTTCCATCTTGCTCGCCTGTGTGGCTTGCCGCACCGACATACACATCTTCCACTTCGTCAGCACCCATTTGTGGGTTGCGATCCAGAAGTGAGTCTATGCAGTGAGCCAAAAGATCATCAGAACGAGTCAGGTTAAAGCTACCACGAAAGGCTTTTGTCAGGCCTGTTCGGACGCTATCGACAATAACAACATCGCGCATCGTTAATTCCTCTTTAATGTAAAAGCAGTTGTTTCGACACAGTGGCTTACGCCGCTGGCGGTTATGAACTAAGGCCGCAGCGACAACCCTCCGCGGCCACTTCAGACCGCCATCGAGTTTTGGCTGTGCTTCTAGACAGAGGCACTGCTTTCGACTGGCTGAAGTAAAGAATAGTTGCGGTGGCGGGACCCTGAGTAACCCTCAGCACCCCCGATCAGATGACCTTTGCTCCCCCAAACTAGACTTGGTCTTTCCTAGTTCCCGAGCCTGATGTTAAACAGAACGACTCCTCAGCGCCACTGTGGGTTCGCGCGGTTGAAAAGGAGCCCTCGCGACAGTTTGCCCTGCCATTAGATTGCGCTAAGGTCAGGGTCCAACGACAGGAGAACTTTAAATGCAGTTTCATGACCTAACTATGACCGATGCCCTAGGCAACGACATCCAATTCCAGCAGTTTGCCGGCCAAACCTGTTTGATCGTCAACGTGGCCAGCCGCTGAGGCCTCACCAATCAGTACGCCGGGTTGCGTACTCTGCAAGAAGACTTCAAAGACCAGCCTTTCACGGTGCTGGCGTTTCCCTGCAATCAATTCGGCGCCCAAGAACCGGGTACCGAGGCAGAGATATTGGAATTTGCTACCAGCAAATACGACGCGAACTTCCCCATATTCAGCAAAATTGACGTCAACGGCAGTAGTGCTTGCGACCTCTATCGGATGTTGAAGGCCGCTCGTCCGGACGAAGAAGGTAATACCGATATTCCCTGGAACTTCGCTAAATTCTTAGTGGACGGCAACGGGGAAGTGGTGGGCCGATTCAGCCCCCAAACGGCGCCAGAAGAACTGACCAGCGTCATTGCCGATACAATTCAGCCGGACTAACCACCCTAGCCAGGTATAACGGCACCCCGCAGCAGCTTCTCGGCCCAAGCGGGGCGCCGGGCCGAATCAAAAACACCGAATGCGCGTCCTACCCGGCGCATAAGACCCCCCCACCCCGCTAAGCCTCTAAACCCTGCCAAATTAACTCCGATTTACTGCTAATCTGTGAGGCAAGCCCTTGGCTGAGGAGGTTGATATGGCCGTATTGCTTGAAGACTTATGCTTCGCAGAAGGACCGCGCTGGCGCGATGACAAACTGTGGTTCAGTGACATGCACGACCAGCGCGTATGCACGGTGACCGCGGCAGGAGAAAAGCAGGTTGTTCTGGAACTGGAGGACGACCAGCCCTCGGGCTTGGGCTGGCTGCCTGACGGTCGACTTTTGGTGGTGTCTATGGCCAAGCGGCAACTGCTGATATTCGACGGTACAACCCTTGAGGTTTATGCAGACCTTTCCGATCTGGCCCCATATCACTGCAACGATATGGTGGTAGACGCCAAGGGCCGAGCCTATGTCGGCAACTTTGGCTTCAATCCACACAGGCAAGCTAAGCCCAGTGCCACGAAACTAATACGCGTGGACCCTGACCGAAGTGCCAAGGTCGTCGCTGAGGACGTTTTGTTCCCCAACGGCTCAGTTATCACACCCGATGCAAGGACCCTAATCGTCGCCGAGACCTTCGGCGGAGTTCTAAGTGCTTTTGATATCGACTCCGACGGTGACTTGAGCAACCGACGCGTCTGGGCGCAACTTCCCGAAGGTGCATTGCCCGATGGGATATGCTTAGACAGTGGTGGCGGCATCTGGAGCGCGTCGCCATCATCCAATGACTGTATTCGTCAAATCGAAGGCGGCGAAGTCACCCATAGAATCGACACCGGGCGCGGAGCCTTCGCTTGCATGATTGGCGGTGATAACCTCTATGTTTTAACGTCATCCTCGTCGGTTCCGGCAAAGTGCCGGGCCAATCGAGACGCGAGGATCGAGGTATTTCCAGCACCCTACTCGGCAGCGGGATATCCCTAAGCAAGTGCCTGCCAACATCGTTAGGAACCAGACATGACCGATATTTTTGAAAACTACACTTCCCCCTGGATGAACGACGAGTTATCCATGCTGCGCGATGCCGCCCGAAAGTTCTTCACAACAGAACTGGCACCTCACCAAGAATCTTGGGAAGCCAATGGCATCGTGGACCGATCAGCCTGGAGCAAAACAGGCGCAGCGGGATTCCTGCTGGCAGAAATGCCGACCCAGTATGGCGGCAGCGGCGGCGACTATCGCTACGAAACCGTCATCATGGAAGAGCAGCTTCGATCCGGCGCATCGGGCCTAGGCACCCAAGTGCACAGCCAAATTGTCGCCCCCTACATTTTGCACTACGGATCCGAGGCCCAGCGCCAACGCTGGCTGCCTCACATGGCTACCGGCACCAAGGTCGGCGCCATCGCCATGACAGAACCCAACACCGGTTCAGACTTACAGAGCATCCGCACCACGGCCATCCGAGACGGAGACGAATTTGTCATCAACGGCTCCAAGACCTACATCAGCAACGGCCAACATTGCGACTTGGTGATCGTGGTAACGAAGACCGACCCATCCCAAGGTGCCAAGGGTATCAGCCTTATCGTGGTGGAAACCGGCACCCAGGGCTTTAGCAAAGGCCGCAACTTGAAAAAGCTGGGACAAGCCGCCGCAGACACCTCGGAGCTGTTTTTCGAAGACTGCCGAGTGCCCGCTGACAATTTGTTGGGTGAGGAAGGCAAGGGCTTTGTTCAACTCATGCAGCAGTTGCCTCAAGAACGGCTGAACATTGCGCAAGCTGCTGTGGTGGACATGGAACGGGCCATCAGCCTGACCTTGGATTTTGTGAAAGAGAGAAAGGCTTTCGGTCAACGCGTGCTGGATTTCCAAAACACCAAATTCAAGCTGGCCGAGTGTAAAACCGAAGCATTGATCGCACGAACCTTTGTTGATCAGTGCTTGGTCAAACACTTGGCCGGTGAGCTCGACGCATCAACCGCATCCATGGCCAAATATTGGACGACGGACAAACAGAACCAGATCATCGACGTATGCTTGCAGCTCCACGGTGGCGCCGGCTATATGGAGGAATACCCCATCTCTCGCATGTATCGAGATGCTCGGGTCCAATCTATTTATGGGGGTACCAACGAAATCATGAAAGAGCTGATCAGCCGAACGCTGTAACCGGACAGGCCATTTGGAGAAACTCATGTCATTGCGCGATATCACCCTACAGAACCTTTCCGGGCAGTCGCCTTTTACGCGCCTTTTTTTCGGCAGAACTTTACTCCAAGGATCTTCTGTTCGAAGAGAGAGCCAAAGACAGAGCCGAGGAAATAAAGGACGCAATCTTGCTGCTGGCATCTTGGCCATGGTCAGCGCGTTTGGGGCAGGGTTCGCACATAGTGCATGGCAGTTGGACAACACGGCCTCGCAGCTAAACTTCATTTCCACCAAGGCCAGTCACATCGCCGAGACCCATACCTTCGATGTGCTCTCGGGCACCATCGACGGCGCAGGCAAAGTCTCCATGGCCATCGATTTAACCAGCGTAAATACTGGTATCGGCATCCGCGATGAACGTATGCAGAGCCTGTTGTTTAATGTCGCCGAGTTTCCGCAAGCTCGAGTCGCCACCGTCATTGATTTGCAGGGCGTCAGCAAAACAGAGCCGACAACCCTACCCATCAACGCAACCCTTAGCCTGGCCGGAACCACCACCTCTGTTACCGGAGAAGTACTCATCAGTCCCAGTGGCGACAACGCGGTCACCGTAACCACCATCGCCCCCATCGTGGTCAAGGCCTCCCAGTTGAACTTGCAGCCGGGAATCGAGGCCCTGCGGGAAATCGCCGGCTTGCCGTCTATCGGCTACAGCGTGCCTGTCACCTTCAGCTTGACCTTTCGACGCTAAGCACGACCCTCGGTGCTTGCCTATTGGCGATTCTATTGGCCCCTCGCCCTCATCGGTGTCGGCATGGTGCTGTCGGTTCAATTTCAAAATGCCACTTTAGCCAGATATCCGGACGCAGTGACGGAGCTGGCGGTACTTGCCCTCTCCTACGGCGTGTTTAGCTTTTTCAACGCAGCCCTGCAGTTCATCGCCCAGCTTTCCAACGTGTATGCCCGCAGCCCTCAAGCCATGGCCCGGTCATGGCGATTTGTGGTCATGGCCAGCGCCGTCATCATGCTGCCCTTGGCTGTCATTGCCAGCACAGACGGCGGCCGGTGGTTTATTTCTTCGATCTTCAGCATTGACGGGGCCTTGACCCAGCGGGTAAGTGAGTACCTGACCCTGCTGTGCCCGCTAATACTACTCAACGGCCAGCGGCACTATTTTTCAGGTCTGCTGGTACAAGCGAAGCTCACGGGCTGGAGCACCCTCATTAACTTCGTATATCTCGGCGTCGTGGTCGCAGCCCTAGTGACCGGGCTGGCCCTAGCCCTTAAACCTGCTTACGTGGTGGTTGGTGCGGAAATACTCGGGGTTCTCGTCATGCTGGCCTTGCTGCTTTGGGCACGTTACGCGCTCTACAAACCACCACTGGTGCTGGAACATGAGGATGTTGGCTACCGGGAATTACTGAGCTTCTTCATTCCCGTCTCCACCACAGGCGTCATGTTCGCCCTAAGCCGGCCGATCTTATTTGCCTTCGTTGCTCGAACCCCAGACGGTATCGCCAACATTGCCGCTCTGCGGGTAGCCTTCGACTTCAGCATGATTTTTCAGCAGGCTGCCAATCAGTTCCGGCACTTTTTCATCAGTTTCGGGTTTGATGACCTGCCCACCAAGCGCCAATTTATGATGGTCGTCTGCCTTGGGATTACCGCCATCATGCTGGTGTTCGCATTGACCCCACTACATCAATGGATTTGGGGTGATCTGATGGGACTGCCAGAGGACGTGATCGCCATAGCTCAAAGCGCCACCCTGATCATGTGCCTCATGCCCGCCATCATCATTTATCGCAACTATTACCACGGGCACCTCATGATGGTGCGCAAGACCGGTGGCATGGCCTACGGCAGCATGTTGCGCGTGCTAGGCATCTACGCCTGCGGCCAACTGTTCTTTTCTCTGGGTCTGCTGAACCACATCAGCGCCACGTTTATTTTAATTTTAGGCTTCGTTATCGAGGCGGTGATAGCGCGTGGCACCAGCGCTCGTGCAGGACGATTGGAAAAAAGCTAAACCGCAGGGGCAAAGTGGCGGAGGTGTTCTATAATCACATCCCGCGCCAGTGCGCAGACACAAACCTCAGCAAACCTTAATCAGGACCCCAGCATGACCGTGACTCTTGGCCCCACATCCCATACCTATTTTTCACAGCGTCTGAGACTGCATTATACGGACTGGGGAAATCCAGATGCGCCGCCCATGATTCTGATCCATGGCGGTCGGGATCACTGTCGCAACTGGGACTGGGTGGCTGAGCACTTTCGCCATGACTACCACATCATTGCCCCGGACCTGCGCGGACATGGTGATAGCGAATGGATGATCGGTGGCAGTTACAACCAAATCGACTATGTGTACGACATCGCCCAGCTTCTGCACCAAAAGCAGATGTCCCCAGTGACGGTTATCGGTCATTCCTTGGGTGGATCAATTTCTTTGCTGTACACGGCTTTGCACCCCGAAAAAGTCACCAAACTGGTGGCCATTGAAGGCATGGGGCCACCACCGTCAATGATCGAAAAACGCCTAGAAATGGGTATGGGTGAGCGCATTCACGACTGGATGAACGGCGTGCGCGAATCTTCTGGCCGGCTGGTAAAGCGCTACCCTTCTCTGGAGGATGCCTTTCAGCGCATGCAGACCGAAAACCCCCATCTGTCCGAAGCCCAAGCACGGCATCTAACCATTCACGGCAGTAATCAAAACGAAGACGGCACCTACAGCTGGAAGTTCGACAACTACGTTCGCAACTTTTCGCCCATCGGCGTGCCCTTCAGCGACATGGCTGAGCTGTACGGTCAAATCACCTGTCCGACTTTGTTGGTTCGCGGTTTGGAATCTTGGGCCTCGGATCCCATCGCCGATGGCCGCACCAAAAGCTTCACTTGCCCCCTTGAGGTAGAAGCCTTTGCCGATGCCGGTCACTGGGTCCATCACGATCAGTTGGAAGGCTTTGTTTCCCGGGTCAAAACTTTTTTGCAAACGCCAGGCTGAGTTGTGAGCAGCCCAACCATTCAGACACTGCACGATTCGCCTTGGCAAGGCGTACTGCACGTCACAGGTGGCGGCATCTCCTTGCTCAGCGAGCTGCTGGGCGTGGCCGGCGCATCCAGAACCGTGCTGGATGCCACGATCCCTTATGCCAATAACGCCCTGACCCAGTTGCTGGGCCGCGCACCGGAACAGGCATCGTCCGCGGCAACGGCCAGGGCACTGGCCATGGCGGCCTTTCAGCGAGCCAGTATCCTTGGTGAGGCGGGCTCTTACTTTGGTTTGGGCTGCACTGCCAGCCTAGTTACCGACCGAACAAAACGCGGCCAAACTCGGGCTCATTGGGCCATACAGACCGCCACAGCTACCTACGGTTTTTATCAAGAACTGGATCCCCAGCAACCGCGCTCGGAACAGGAGCGGCTGTTGCGCGAGCGACTCATTGAAAGCCTTGGCGCAGCGCTGCTGAATCAGACTTGGAGCGGCGCGACCATGGACTCCTGGGAAGCAGATCCTGTGTGGCATGAGTTACTCGGCACTCGACCCTATCGGTGGTGCAGCGGCAATCACGATGGCCGGCTGATCTTACCCGGTTCGTTCAACCCAGTTCATAACGGCCACTACGAGATGGTGAAGGTCGCCCAAGACATCTGCGGCAAACCCTGTGCCTTTGAGCTGACTCTGCGAAACGCTGACAAGCCGGATCTTGATTACCTGTCAGTACGGGAGCGTTTGGACGCCATTGAAGGTTGCGATGTTTGGCTCACCAATCAGGCGAACTTCGTAGATAAGGCTGAGCTATTCCCCCAAGCGACCTTCGTCCTAGGCACTGACACCATGTCACGTATCGGCGAGCTACGCTTTTACGACGAAAGCACCCAAAATCGCGACAAGGCCATCCGCAGGCTTCAGGAACTTGGCATACGCTTCTTAGTGCTGGGACGGCTTGAAGGTCAGCGCTTTGTCAGCTTGGACGACCTAAGCCTACCCCCGTCGCTGCGCACCCTGTGTCAGGGAGTACCAGAATCCGTGTACCGCAACGACCAGTCATCGACTCAGTTACGCCAGCAAAACGCTCAGTAGGTCGGATTGTCGGGAATGATGGTTTTCCAGCGGCCTTGACGGAAACGCCAAATCAACATGATCCCCTTAAGAACGTAATCGCCAATCAGGGCGGCATAGACCCAAATAACGGGCAGACCGAAGTAGGCGGCCAAGGCAGCCAGCCCACAGCGCATGACCAACAGTCCCAAAATTGTGGTGACCAGCGGGAAGCGAGTATCCCCGGCCCCTCTCAACGCACCGCCAATGGCAAACTCCACCGCAAGCAGCGGCATCATGGCACCGAGGATGTAAATAAACTGCACCGTGTAGGCAATGGTTTGGGGACCTGTGCCGATAAAGTATTCGGCAAGCTCCTGAGCGTAAAACATAACCGTCAGACCAATCAAGCCCATGGACGCAATGGCCATCCACATGGCGCGCCAACCACTGCGGGCGGCTCCTGCGAAATCCTTAGCGCCCAGATTTTGACCCACCAAGGTGGACCCCGCGATGGAAAAACCAAACCCCACGGTCATACAAACCGCCAATATATTGACCCCAATATTGTAGGCGGCAAAAGCCGGCGTGCCGTAGTTATGGCCAATCACGATCAAAAAGATGAAAAAGCCCAGCTGGAACACGCCCTGCTCTAGGGCTGCCGGATAGCCGATATCTACCAATTGACGTAGGCGTTGGCGCCGCCACCAACCACCAGCCACATGGCGAACCCGGAATTTTTGTCGCACCCACAGCGTCAGTAGTACCAAGGTGCCGAGAGAGAAGGCGATACCCGCTGCCACAGCCGCACCCGCAACACCCATCTCAGGCATACCCCAGCGACCAAAGATAAAGGCATACAGCAGGGGCAAATTCAGCACATTGATACCCGCAGCAATCCACAAAGGCGACCACGCGTCGCCAGATGCGCGCAGAGCCGCGCTGAGGATCAGCATGCCAGCGAAGGCAATGTTGAAAAAAGACAGCCAGCGAATGTTGAGAGTGGCCATGG
The DNA here is from genome assembly GCA_038151515.1 of Gammaproteobacteria bacterium. GTDB lineage: Bacteria > Pseudomonadota > Gammaproteobacteria > Pseudomonadales > Azotimanducaceae > UBA4421. The sequence continues at coordinate 31,235 of JAYOVN010000005.1, forward strand.
CCAGAGTCTCGTCGTCCAAGCCGAAGACGCCAGCCAAGTTCCCGGCAAAGAAAAAACCTAGGGTCGCTACTACCGCCGCCAAACTTGCACCCAACACCAGCGATGCCATGGTGACCCGACTGGCCTCTTCATAGTCTCCCGCTCCCCAGGCTCGAGCGACCAAGGCCGTGGTACCGGCGCTCACCGCCATCAATACCGCCAGCATGGCAAACATCACCCGCTGGCCTGCGCCTACCGCGGCTAACGCTTGGGGGCCTAACTCGCCGACGAACTTGGTTTGTACCATGCCAACGATGGTGTAGCTCAAGTTGCCCAAAATACTCGGCAGCGCTAGCTGCCAGATAGACGGGCGCTGGGCCGCATCGCCCAACGACTCGGGCGTCTGAATCTTACCCTGGGATCCGGCAGACTCGGAGAGCTCTGGGTTCTCTGCCCTTTCAGTTCTGCGGTTAGCGTCAGTCACTTAATGCGGATGCCTTAACTTCTGGGCCATGGCCGTGATTGCTCTAGCCCGTTTTCGCGACACCGACTCAAATCCGAGCCGGCCGCACAGTTTAGCGCCTTTGCGAGCCTTAGCCCCAGCGGAAAAACTCCGACAGGGCTAAAACTTTCGTCTTTGTTTTGCATCCCAGAAAAGAAACGCTACCCTGTTCTGCTATCAAATTACTGGAGAGAGTTATGGACGTAGGAAAGTTAGGAGTTTGGTATTTCTTCGACGACGTGAGTTCCGCCGATGCCGCGAACTCAGCAAAGCGCTTAGAATCCTTGGGCTACAGCACCCTTTGGCTGCCTGAAACCGTCGGCAAAAACCCCTATGTCCTAGCCTCTTGGCTGCTGGCAAACACATCCAAGCTTAATCTCGCCACCGGTATTGCCAACATCTACCACCGCGAACCCACTGTCAGCCGTGCGCTGCAGTACACCTTAGCCGAACAGTCCGGCGACCGGTTCCTCATGGCTATCGGAGTCTCACACAAACCATTAGTCGAGGGTGTCCGTAAGCTCGAATACGGGCCACCGGTAACCACTATGCGTAACTATCTGGAACAAATGGGCACCGCACCCTACCGGGCAGTACGGGAAGAGGCCGAACCAAAAACCCTGATCGCAGCACTTGGCCCTAAGATGATCGAGTTGGCGAAAACTCACACCGAGGGTGCCCACCCCTACTTTACCGGTCCGTCTCATACCAAGATGGCTCGAGAGATTTTAGGGGAAGGACCGCTACTGTGCGTTGAGCAAAAAGTGATCTTGGAAACGGATCCCGCTAAAGCCCGAGAACTGGCGCGACCTGTGGCGAAGATCTACAACCGATTACCCAACTATCGCAACAACTGGCTGCGCATGGGTCTGACTGAAGACGATATCGACAATCTCAGTGATCGCTTTATCGACGAAACCTTCGCTTGGGGTGATGTGGATGCCCTGCGTGCCCGGATCAATGAGCACATGGAAGCAGGAGCCGATCACGTATGCATCCAGCCCATCAACACCAATGGCAACATTGGCGAGCTGGACTGGGCGTGTTTGGAAGCGCTATCACCAAACGCCTGATGCGCAGAAGACGGGTCTGGGCTTGACCGCCCAGACACTGTTTCGAAAAACGCGGTGCTATTGCAGCAGGTTGGTGGTACCTGCCAGAGCCTGCTCCGCGCCATAGACCAACTCATCGAAAATTTCCTTGGCAGGCCGAACGGCCTTAATCATGCCAATGCCCTGGCCTGCAAACCCCGGGTTGATATCACCCCGACCGTCTCGATTTGCAGCAGCCATAACCGGCCCTGAAATCATGCCTTGATAGGGCATGGGCAGAGGCTCCACGTCTTCTCTCACCCAATGCTCAGTCCATTTGGATCGAATAATCCGCGCGGGTTTACCTGTTACGGTGCGGGAGACCGACGTGCCCTCTTCCGTTGCATCGACTATGGCCTGCTTCTGAAAGTCAAAAATACTGGCTTCTTCTGAGGCCAAGAAAGCCGAACCAACCCAAACGCCTTCGGCACCCAGCATCAGGGCCGCGGCAACACCACGACCGTCCGAGATGCCGCCGGCGCCGAGCACCGGAGTGTCGCCCACGGCGTCCACCACCTGTGGTATCAACGCCATGGTGCCCACCGGCGAATTGTGCCCGCCGCCGTCGTGTCCCTGGGCAACAATAATGTCCAAACCCGACGACTTAACCTGAATGGCGTGACGCACTGCGCCCACCACCGCCATCACCTTGGTGCCATTGGCTCGAAGCTCGCTCATCCACGGCCCGGGGTTCCCCAGACCTGAGGCATAAACAGGAACACGCTCCTGAATGATGACGTCCATTTGGGCTTCGAAAAATTCCTTGGTGAACAACGCTGGCTCATCGTCATCCGGGCCTCGCTGGCGGCTCTGCGCCTCCAATGGGTCGATGCCCTCTTTGCGCATGAACTCTTCGGCAAAGGCCTGTCTTTCCGGCAGCAGATCTGCGGGAGTCGGGCCTTCGCTGTCGTCGTAACTGGCTCGCCGCACAGAGGCCGGTAGCAGTGTATCCACACCGAAGGGCTTGTCGGTCATCTCGCGGGTTTGGCGAATCCACTCCCGAAGCTGTCTGGGACCGCAAGCCGCCGCCCCCAGTACTCCTAGACCGCCAGCGTTTGATACCGCAGCAGCCAGTGCCGGACTGCTGGCTCCGCCCATACCGGCCAGAACAATGGGCCGATCAATTTCTAAAATCTCACAAACGCGACTGTGTAGCTTCTTTTGCTGTGCCATGGTTTCCCCTCCCAAGCAATTTTGTTTTGAACACTACGGCATAAACGATCCGTATAGGCTGCGGAAGTACAACAACGGTGCGGACTGTCCGTTAACGCTCTGAAAATCCACCACCCGACCAACCACAATGGTGTGGTCGCCCGCGTCATGCTCCGCCTCTACCGTACATTCGATGAAAGCTAGGACATTTTCCAGCATGGGTGCGCCGGTGACACCAGAATGCCACTGGACATTGGCGAACTTGTCCACGCCAGACTGGGCCATTTCCGCACACACCGCCTGTTGATCTTGGCCCAATATATTGATGCCAAAACTGCCACTTTGGCGGATTTTTGGCCAACTGGAAGACGACTTGCCCGGGCTAAACGCCACCAAAGGCGGGTCCAGGGACAAAGACACGAAGGATTGGGCCGCAAAGCCGATAGGCTCTTGCTCCAGCAACCCGGTCACCACCACGACTCCCGTGGCGAAATTGCCCATGGTTTGTCGAAACGCAGAATCATCAAACGCCGCAAGCTGCTCACTCATCCTAAATCCTAGAACCTCAATCTATTGACTATATCTAACCACCCGGGATTTCGATATGCCGTGAAATTCACGACGGCGCGCACCGATTTTTACTTTTTTCTCCCAACACCGCATGATGCCCACCTGCAGAGCAATCGGTTTCATCCGAGGAGTTTTCAATGGAAATGATCATTATTTTAGTGGTGCTGGCGCTACTGGCGTTTTGGGTGGCACGTATCTACAACCAACTGGTAGAGCTGCAAAATCGCCACGAAAACGGGTTTTCGCAAATTGAAATACAGCTCAAGCGTCGCTACGACCTGATCCCGAATTTGGTGGAAACAGCCAAAGCCTACATGAGCCACGAGCGGGAAACCCTTGAGGCCGTGATCAGCGCCCGCAATGACGCCGTGGCGGGTCTGGCTGCTGCGGCTGGAAACCCCGGCAACCCCGCAGCTATACAAGAGTTGGCCGGTGCCGAAGGGGTGCTCAGCGGTGCCATGAGTCGGTTCAACGTCACCATGGAGGCCTATCCCGATCTGAAGGCCAGCGCCAACATGACCCAACTGTCCGAGGAGCTCACCAGTACCGAGAACAAGGTGGCCTTTGCCCGACAGGCCTTTAACGACCAAGTCACCGAGTTCAATACCTATCGAAGCTCCTTCCCGCCAGTGCTGTTCGCCAATATGTTCGGTTTTAGCAGCGACGCGGCGCTACTGGAATTTGAGGACTCCCAAGCGATTCAGGCGGCCCCCAAGGTTTCTTTTTGATCCGTGAATTGATCCGTGAATTTTTTTCAGGCCCAAAATAAAGCCCGGCATAACACCCGCCTGCTGACCCTGCTGTTCATCGGAGCCGTGGTGTCGTTAGTGGTGCTGACCAACCTATTGGTGCTGGTGTTTTTCGTCGACAGCCAACCGGGCTTGTCGTTTACCCAGCAGATCGCCCGAGCGCCCCAAGAGCTGTGGATTTATACCAGCCTTGGAGTGGTTGGTCTGATCGCCGTCGCCAGCGGATTCAAATTCCTGGCCCTGCGTGGCGGCGGCAGGGCCGTTGCAGAATCTCTGGGCGGGGTGCTTATTCACCAGAACACCCGGGACCCTCAACAGCGTCAACTGCTCAATGTGGTGGAAGAAATGGCCATCGCTGCGGGTATGCCGGTACCCCCGGTGTACTTGATCCGCGAAGACTCCATCAACGCCTTTGCCGCCGGGTTTGGTATTCACGACGCCGTTATTGGCATCAATCAAGGCACCATCGATCTGCTGAATCGACAGGAACTTCAGGGGGTGGTTGCCCATGAATTCAGTCATATCCTGAATGGCGACATGCGTATCAACTTGCGCATCATCGCCCTGCTCAACGGCATCTTAATTCTTGGCATCATCGGCGGCGCCTTGATGCGGGGTTCCATGTTCAGCCGTTCCAGAGAACGGGGAGGCTTAATCGCCTTGGGGATCGGCCTGCTGGTTATCGGCTATGGCGGGACGTTTTTTGGCCAGCTGATTAAGGCCGCAGTTAGCCGTCAGCGGGAATATCTGGCAGACGCCAGTGCGGTTCAGTTCACCCGCTCCTCCCAAGGCATCGCCAATGCCCTGAAAAAAATCGGCGCCCACAGTACCGGCTCTCGCCTGCAATCCCCACAGGCAGACGAAAACAGCCATCTGTTTTTTGGTGCCATACGATCCTTCAGCAGCGTCATGGCCACCCACCCACCGCTAGAGGCGAGAATTCAGGCTCTGGATCCGAACTGGAAACCCGAGAAAGCCAGTGGCCAGCAAAACAGCAACCATGGCTCCCAAAGCAGTTCGGCATCCCACTTTGCGGGCCAGAGCGAAGGACTTAGTCAGCGCTGCGGCAGCGCTAATTTAGCGAGTGCACAACAGCTGATTTCAAGCACAGATCAAACTCTTAACAATGCCAGTCATGACAACTTCGAAGCTAGGGCCTTAGTCTACGCCATGCTGCTCAGTGCCGACGAGGCAACCCGAGGGCATCAATTGAGCCTCATTCAACAACTGGCCGAACCTGGCGTGCCCAGCCTCGTGCCCGCCATGTACGGGCAAATTCAGCACCAAGACCAACAGCACCGGCTGGTGTTGCTGGATCAAGCCATACCAACTCTGAAGGAAATGTCTAAACCTCAGTATCAGCGGTGTTATGACCTGATCGGACAACTGATTGTCGCCGATGGTCAGGTTGAACTGTTTGAGTGGGTCGTTCACCGGATCATTACTCAGGAACTGTACGCCCATTTTGTGCAGCCGTTTCGAGGCAGCGGCCGAATTACTCGCCCGGACAAAGTGGATAAGCAGGTCTGTCAAACGTTGTCCCTATTGGCCGCGGCCAGCAGTCAGAACAACGGTCAGCGCCTGCTCGCTTACCAGCGCGGTGCCAAACTGTGGGGTAGTCGTTCCGCCATGATGGACGTTCAGTATTTCGACCATCAGGTGCTGAACCAGTCACTCGAAAGACTCCGACACCTGAGCGCCGATCTCAAAGCCAAATTTTTGGACGCCTGCGCTGCCATCGCCGCCGCAGACGGCCAGCTTCAGGACAGTGAGTTTGCCCTGATCAAAGGCATTGCCACCACACTGGACTGCCCGCTGCCGCCCTTGGACAATTAACTGAACAGTAGTGCAGTGATTTCGCGGGCCGCAGAAAATCTGTGCTGACCTTGTTGGTTAGATCGCGATCCAGCAGAAAGACCCCAGACCGCAGGTCTGGCAAAAGGAATTCCCATGCGCGACAAAGTATTTTCTAAACCCCAAGCCAACATCGTGGACTTCGCTTTCAACGAAGAAGTGGTGAAGGTGTTTCCCGACATGATCCGACGTTCGGTTCCGGGCTACGAGTTGGTCATACCCATGGCGGGGTTAATGGCTGCTCGACATATGGGTACCGACGGCGTCGCCTATGACCTTGGCTGCTCGCTTGGGGCCAGTTCCCTGGCCTTACTCACCTATTGCCCCAGTCCAGACATTGACATCGTGGCCGTGGATAACTCCCAAGCCATGATCGATGAAGCCCGGAAGCACATTAAGGATCCACGCATTGAATTTCGGCTGGACGACTTATTAGCGGTCGATGTCACCGGCGCCAAGGTCGTGATGCTGAACTTCGTGCTGCAATTTCTGGATCCCCAGCACCGGGGTGAACTGCTTAGGCGTATCGCCAAGAGCATGGACCCTGCGGGATTGCTGATCTTGTCGGAAAAGGTGCAAGACCATGATCCAGATACCCAGACTTTCTTTGATGGGACTCACCTTGCGTGGAAGCAGGCTAATGGCTACAGCCAGCTGGAGGTCAGCCAAAAGCGTCAAGCCCTAGAAAATGTGATGCAGGTAGAGACCCCACAAGCCCATCAAGAGCGTCTTGAGCAATCTGGATTTAACCACATCATTCAGTGGTTCCACTGCATAAACTGGGTGTCTTTCGCTGCCTCACCAACCCAGGTGCTGGCTGCCCATGAGTAGCCCTTGGCCGGACTGGATCACAGACTGGCCCAAGGCTATGGCCCTGCAGCGGTTCAGCGCACAAAACCACGGTGACTACACTAAGTGGCAAACCGCCATCGAGGCCTTGCCTCAGTTACAATCAGACACAACTGCCTTGGACCGCCCTGCCATTACCTGTGAACTGTCAGGCGCTACCGAGACCGATCTAGCACGGATGGAGAGTTGCCTGCGTCAACTGCATCCTTGGCGCAAGGGTCCTTTCCAGCTTGGCCCTTTGTACATAGACACCGAATGGCGTTCAGACTGGAAATGGGATCGTCTAGCATCGGCCATGGGAGCATTGGACGGTCAGCGTATTCTGGACATTGGCTGTGGCAATGGTTACTTCGGCTGGCGCATGCTGGGAGCCGGAGCCGCCAGCGTTGTTGGTGTGGATCCCACCCTACTATTTTGCATGCAGCATCGGGCCATACAGCACTTCCTCCAGCACCCCCGACATTGGGTGCTGCCCTTGGGCATTGAAGAACTCACCACAACTCATCGCTTCGACTGGGTACTGAGTATGGGCGTGCTCTATCATCGCAGAGACCCTCACGAACACATCCGCCAGCTACACCTGCTCACGGAACCCGGCGGCAAGTGCGTCATGGAGACGCTGATCGTGGAGGGGGCACACGTGCTGTACCCCGAGGGCCGCTACGCCCGCATGCGCAACATTGGCGCCATCCCGGATCTGGGGTCTTTGGAGCGCTGGATGCTGGACGCAGGCTTTCAAAACATTCAGGTCGTTGATGTGAGCACTACGGGCCTAGACGAGCAGCGCTCCACAAGCTGGATGCAGTTCGAGTCCTTGGATAAAGCCCTTGACCCATCGGATCCGAGCAAAACCGTGGAGGGTTTACCCGGGCCTAGACGGGCCATGTTAATTGGTGAGCGAGGATGAGCACTGCTGCGAAAGTGGGCACAATAGTCGTTAAACTGTGCGTTCAATTTGGTGATCGGTTGACAACATGCTGGGACTAACCCCTTTAGAGTTTCGATTTCGAGGCAAATCTCGGCTGCTGCTGGACATTTATTATTGCTTCATTGAACAAGGCAGTCCGGCCCTGCACCCCACTCAAATCGCCAAACACACCGGCATCAGCTTTGCGGAAGTGGCTCGCCGGTTGGATGCCACACCGGAGCTGTTCGTCAAGCTGCCAACTCGGGCCGGTGATGTGACCCGCTACCGCATCAACACCAGCACGTCAGCGCGAAGCGCTGAAGAGGTAGAAGCCTTGGTGCAGCAAAACGTCCAGCGCGAGTCCCTGCTGTTTTACAGCTTGGTCTCCATGGTGTTTCTTGCGCTGGTCATCGTCGTAATGACCATTGTCCCCAACGTTTAACCGTCATGCCGGGCTAGACCCCGCCACCCAATCAAGGAAGACAGATGCCCGAACAACTCAGTCCAGATCTGGTGGACCTGCGCCAACGCTGCCAAACCTTTGCCCAACAGCACATGCTGCCCTTGGCAGGCCTAGATTCCGCTGAAGCCCGCAATCAAATCCGTCAGGCCTCAAAAGCCGCCGGGCTGTTCGAGCTAACCCAGCCCGGCATCGGCGGCGCCACGAGCCAGCTCGCCCTATGCGTCGCCAGGGAAACCCTTGCCGCCAGCAATCCGCCGGGGTTGGATGCGGTATTTGGGCCCAGCCCCGGTGTGTTAGGCAGCGTAGGGGAACCCTTGGCCAGCAGTCACCTTAGACCGCTATTGGCCGGTGAGAAACGCGGCAGTTTTGGTTTTACCGAACCCGACAACGTCCAGCCCACCGCCGGTGTCATCCAAGGCGACAACCTAGTCATCACCGGGCAAAAATCCTATGTCACCGGCGGTGCCGACGCTGACTTTATAAACGCCCTTGTGCGCATTGAAGACCATGGCCCCTCCATGGTGGTCATCGACACCCACATCGACGGGGTTATTTTGCACAAACGATTCAATTCTTTGGACGGCAGTCATCATGCGGCCTTTCGTTTCGAGCAGGCCGTGGTACCGGTCAGCCATATCATTGGTGAACTTGGCCAAGGTCTACCTAAGGCCTTAAGGCAAATCGGTGATGTACGCCTGCTGTTTGCAGCCCAAGCCTGCGGTTACATGATGTGGGTCATGGATTTACTGCAGTCCCACCTGCAAAGCCCGGACAAAAGCGGCGCCCCCAGGGGGGACAAAGACGTCGTGCGCTGGCATTACGCCAACTTGCGTATTAAGGCCTTTGCCGCACGCAGCATGCTGTATCGTACCGCCCGGCTGGCAGATCAGGGCGAAAACATCGTCAACGAGGGCATGGCCTGTAAGGTCTTCGCTACCGAGGGTGTCGGCGAAGCGGTGGATACCGCCATTCAACTGGTTGGGGGAGAAGCCCTAATCGACGATCATCCGCTGGCTCACCTCTACAAAAAAGTACGAGCTTGGCGACTGGCAGAAGGTGCCAGCGATGTGCTGCGCTTGAATATCGGCCGCGGCATTTTAGAGCTTGGCAAGGGCCGTATTTAACGGCAAACGTCAGGCTAGCTTTCAGAATCAATCCGTTAGAACAATAGAGAACACTATGACAAACCAAATTATGAAATGTTTCGCCACCGTCTTAGCAGCCTTTGCCCTGGGGGGTTGCACGTACGTATCTCTCAGCGAGGCCGGCAGCCAAGTGGCTCAAAGCGACGCTGAGGCTGTCGCGGCATGTACCTTAGTGGGCAACATCTCCAGCCAAACCAAGGACAAAGTGTTGATTGACCGGAATACCGGCAAGGTTAAGGAAGAACTGATCGTACTGGCCCGCAACCGGGCCGCGGAACTGGGCGCAACAGACTTGGTTCAGACTGGTGACGTTGATGCAGGCACCGCAAGTTTCAGCGCTTATCGCTGCAACTAAATGCAGGTAGGTCAGCTAGAGATCGCTCTTCTGACCAAAGCGCTCACGGTTTTCCTCGCTGCTGCGGGGCGATTTTTTGATCAACGCGTACACCGACCCTGTGCCACCCCGGTGACGCTGGGCGGAACAGTAGGCCAGCACCAACGGATGTTGGATTAACCAGTGAGCCACGTAGCTTTTTAGGCGGGCGGGCGTAGGGCTGCGAAGACCCTTGCCATGACTGATCAGCACACAGCGCCAATCTTTTGCGTGGGCTTCGCCGATGAGTCGAAACACATCAGCGTGGGCTTCTTTCACCGTGCGCTGATGCAAATCCAGTTCACGAGCGATGTCGTAACCGCCTTTGCGAAGCTTGTCGAACACGGCCAGTTGAATGCCGTCCTGTCGCCACTCCAGCACTTCCAATGGATCACGAGCTTTCACTTCACCAAGGGAAAGAAAATTGTCCGCTTGCGGTTCCGAGGCAAATTCCTCTGCTGCTTTTTTACGCGCCTGAAGATCCTCTTCGGCAGTTGGCGTCTTTGGCGCAAAGGTTTGTTTGCCCTTGGTTAGAGGCTCCACATCCTGCATGGCCGAGGCGAAATCGCCCCAATCTTGGGTCTCGTCGCCCTTGGCCGAATTCACGTTGTTCTTATTTTTTGGATCACGATCCATCGCGAATTAGATCCTTTACGTTATGACTGGCATTTTGGCTGTTAGTGGCTTGCCGTGCCAACGCTATATCTGAGCGCTAGGTATCTCAACACCTCTATTGTTCCGCAACGTTTACTTTCCGTTCCTCTGTCCCGGCGCTGGCTGTTTCTATCCCTGCTCTTTAAGCGTTGTCCATCTCGATACTGGGAAAACGATCAGATCGCGTTTCTGACAGGGGGCGATTGCCGCTGCCGTGGTAGGTAAACACCGGAGACAGTTTCACCGTATCGGAGCCGTTGCGCCCCGCTGCATGAAATAGCCGACAGTGAAAGAGCAGCAAGTCACCAGCATTCAGAGTCACAGTTTCTGCGGCGTTTATCAGCGCTTGGTTTTCCGGCAGTTCCGGGCGTAAAAACAACTCCCCATCAAACCGCTCTGCCTCGAAATCCAGCAGATGAGTTCCGGGGATCACCTGTAAAGCACCGTTTGACGCGGTCTCATCCCCCAGCGCAAACCAAGCCGAAATCAGCTCCGGGCGTTGAAAGGACCAATAGCGTATATCCTGATGCCATAGGGTCGCGCTGCTGAAGCCTGGATGCTTCGTCATTATGCAGTTGTGATGGCACTGTGACAGACATACGCCTTCGCCCATGAACCTTTGTAATAGAGCAACCACCTCGGGCTGTGCAGCCAACAACTTAAATTCGTCGGATCGAGCGTAGGCATGAAGTAATCGTCTGGGAGTTGAGCCTCCCGGTGCAGATCGATCCTTGGGCGAGCCGGGATATCCCACATCGGCTTCGAACTCCGCAGGGCCTAACAAGGGATCCATGGCCTGCCGAACTTGATCGATCAGCCTTTGGCGAAGGTCATCCTCCAAAACCCCGGGCACCACCACATAACCCTGCTGATCGAACTCGACCTTATAGGCAGCCAAGGCAGGCTCGGAGATGTCGGTGGGTGGCAAAGACATAATGGATACTGTTTTAACTTCGCAGATTCTGCTGCAGCAGGGGGTCGCCATTAACGGTGATATTGAGTTCCCCAGACCCAGCCCAATACCGCGCCTCAATGTAGTGGTGTTCTTCCCATTCCAGCTCGACATTGGTCCACACGTATTGCGGCTCTTTACCCGAGGCATCGCGACGCTTACGCAGACAGCCATCAAGCCAAAGCTCGATAGCACCGTCGTCGGTAAGCCGAAATTCAAAAGTCTTATGCCGGTGACTAAAGGTTAACGTCTTAGACAACGCTCGCTCCTGTTCTCGATAACAACTTGAAGTCCGCAAGCATACCAGCGCCCGCCGCCGACTCCCCGTGAATTTTCTCCGCAACTTTGTTGAACCCCAAGTAGTATCGGCATTGCAAGTATGTCGCAGGAAGCCCTATGTCCGAATCAACACGTTTCGCCAAGGTTCTTAAATCACGAGAGGTAGTCACCCTCGCCTTTGGCGCCATGATCGGCTGGAGTTGGGTGCTGATGACTGGGGTATGGTTAAGCGATGCGGGCAGCTTGGGCACCCTGATCGCCTTCGCGGTAGGCGGATTCGCCGTCGCCCTGATTGGTCTTACCTACAGCGAGCTGGCTGCCGCCATGCCCAAGGCCGGCGGTGAGCACATATACACCCAGCGCGCGCTGGGGCACCGTTGGTCTTTTGCTTGCACTTGGGCCCTGCTCTTTTCCTACGTCAATGTCTGCCTCTTTGAGGCCGTTGCGCTGCCCAGTGCGGTGGAGTACCTGTTTCCGGAAATACGCCTTGGCACCCTTTGGACCTTCTTGGGCAGCGATGTAGATCTTGGCTTTGTACTGCTCGGAGCCGGTGCTGCCGCTGCCGTCGCATGGATCAATGTGCTGGGAATTCGCACCGCGGCGTTTATGCAAACGCTGGTGACGGGGTTGATCATTCTATCTGGGGCGCTGCTCATCTCGGGTGCCGCAGCCTTCGGCAATCTGGAAAATACACAACCTCTGATCGCCACTCCCGCTTCAGGAATCCTAGCGGTCTTGATCATGGTGCCTGCCTTACTCGTCGGCTTTGATGTCATTCCTCAGTCCGCTGAAGAAATTGACCTGCCCCCAAATCAAATCGGTCGTTTGTTGGTGATCTCGGTGGCCTGCGCAGTGGGCTGGTATGTATTAATCGCATTCGCCGTTGGCCTAGGCCTTACCAGCGAACAGCAAGCAAGCAGCGAAATGGCCACCGCAGATGCTGCCCGAGCGCTGTGGCAGCAGCCTTGGGCTGGCACACTACTGGTGCTGGGCGGAATTGGCGGCATTTTGACTAGTTGGAACGCCTTCATCGTGGGTGGCTCCCGGGTACTCTACGCCTTGGCACACTCGGGTCATGTGCCCGCTGTTTTCGGCAAACTTCACCCCACCTATAAAACCCCTTGGGTAGGTATCGCTACCATCGGTGTCCTTAGCATGATCGCACCGCTATTTGGCAAAACCATTTTGGTCTGGCTCATCAACAGTGGCAGCTTCGCCACCACCATCGCATTTCTCTTCGTGGCCATTTCTTTTTTGGTGCTAAGACGCCGAGAGCCGGACATGCCGCGTCCTTTTGAAGTCAGCCATCCACGCCTTGTAGGGTATGGCGCCGTGACTTTGTCGCTGGGTTTGATCGCAGCCTTCTTACCTTGGAGCGACAGTGCCCTACAATGGCCTGAAGAATGGTTGACCATTGTTATTTGGAGCACGCTAGGGATACTGCTATTGATTCGCTATGAACTTAAGGCGGGAAACCCAGAGACCACCAATTAAGGCGCATCGACAGCGAAACGCTACAAATCCAGTTGCATGAATAGATTGCTGCGTTCGTAGCGCTCATCTTGGGCTGCCGGTTTAGCCACAAAGCCGGCGTCGCCATATACTTTCAGTGCTGGCGCCAAGACATCATTGGTCGACAGCACGATCTGCCTAACTCCGCTCCTTCGAGCATAGGCGATGGCATGATCGAGCAACTCCTTGCCAATACCCTGCCCCTGATAGGTTGGATCCACAGCCATTTTTGCCAGCTCGAACTTCGGAAAGCTGCCATCGGCCTGTAAATCCTTGGGGACTAATGCCACTGTACCCACGACCTGCTCACCCTGCAGGACAAAGAAAATCTGGCCACCCGGCGCAATGGCATAGGCCTCAGGATGATCCAAGGCCGCCCGATCCTCATCCTCAATTCGAAAGTAGTGCTCGATCCACTGGTAATTCAGTCGAGCAAAGTCCCCTGCATACTCTGGGCTGTAGCCAATAATACGAACGCTGTGCTCCGGACCCGACACGACAAAAACAACCAGCGCGGTTAGTTAAGGAGCCAGTTCAAGATGCGCGAATTTTCCTCCTGGGGATAGGTGTGAGATAAATTTGCGATCTCTCGATATTCCACTTTGGCTCCGGCACCGCTCAGGGCCGCATTGGCTTCTTGTGCCACACTAACCGGGAACATCCAATCCAAGGCCCCATGCATTAAATAGATGGGTAGGTCTTGCAAACGCGCTGGATCCACCACTTCCAAAAGCATGGGGTGAAATGACGCAGAACAAGGCGCTAGGTGAGTAAATGGCGAATCGCTTTGCAATCCGCTGACGTAACTGAAAGTACCACCATCGGACATGCCGGTAAGCAGTATCCGCTGGGGATCAACGGACCAATGTTCCCGAGCGTAAGCCACGAGATCCTGCAGTCGCTGGCTGTCCGCGGCGGGGTTCATCAGGGACCAAGTACGCTCAGATGAGGTGGGCGCAATGAGTATGCATGGATTGGAGCGCACGGCTCGCAGCCAAGACCACAAAAACTGACGCCCGTGACCACTGCCGCCATGCAAGGCCATGACCAAGGGCAGCGTTTCTCCTTGATAGTACTCGGGCACGTACATCGAGAAGCCTCCACGTTGTTCTGACGCGTTTTCAGCGTGCATCACACCCACGTTAGGCATTTGGGGGTCGGCTTCCATCAGCTTTTGCTGCAAGGCAGCGTCGTCTCGAACATCCGGCTCAAGATAAAAGCGGCTTACTGGCGGTAACATGGTCGCTAGAGGATAGGCGGCTGCATAGGCTTGAGTGGCCAAACCCATGGCTTTGTAGGCAGCCATAGCCGGTTCCGGCTTCTCCATGGCCTGAGCAAAACCGTCGAAGGCTCGCAGGGCCAGGGTGGTCGCCATATTTGCGTGCAGGGTGAATGTTTCTAGATGCTCAGGCCACTGCACGGCGGTAAATGCCTGACGTCCCGCCTCCAGAGGCTCTTGGTATTGGGCGATGGCCTCAACGACTTCGGCCAGAGCCGGTGGATGCATCAGGCGCCCGGCTTGCTGCAGGGCATCCAGAGCATGCAGCAGAGGCAGAACAAGCCCCGTGGTCGCATCCAAAAGCTCATCGGTTTCATCTCGGGTGTTGCCCGCATCGCCATTATCTTGATCCGCCACTGTGCTTTCTCTTTTGTTTTTTTCACGTTAACGCCTGCTCAGACTCCCGACAAGGTACTGGCGGTACGCTGGCCAGCCATTTTTTCGATCTTCACAAGCTCTGCACGCCGCTATGCGCATGATTTGACCTTTGAATTCAGAGCCTCGGCCAGACAACACCAATAGGCAAGACATGACTCAAACATCCAGTTCCAGCGCCGAGACAGCGGCACCCTACTACCTACCCCTGGCAGACGAAGTCGAAGTCTTTCAGGCTGCCTACGCCTCGCGTCTACCCGTCTTACTCAAGGGACCGACGGGCTGCGGCAAAACGCGCTTTGTAGAACATATGAGCTGGCTGCTGAAGGATGGGCGTTCGACGGATGATCAGCCCGACGAACCTCTGCTGACCGTATCTTGTCATGAAGATCTTACCGCCACGGACATGGTGGGCCGATATCTGTTGAAAGGCGATGAAACGGTTTGGTCCGATGGACCTTTGACCCGAGCCGTGCGTACAGGTGCTATTTGCTATCTAGACGAAATCGTAGAGGCTCGCAAAGACACCACCGTGCTCATTCACTCCCTCACAGATCACCGTCGTATTTTACCTATCGATAAAACCGGCGAACTACTGGATGCCCACCCGGATTTTTTGTTGGTGATCTCATACAACCCAGGCTACCAAAGCGTTTTGAAAGACCTTAAACCCAGTACTCGACAGCGCTTCGTCAGTCTGGAATTCGACTACCCCGACGTCGCCACCGAAGCGCAGATTATTGGTCACGAATCCGGGGTCGATACCGCCACCGCCGAGCGTCTTGCGGTAATTGGCGAACGGGTACGCAACCTCAAACAACACGGTTTCGAGGAAGGTGTGAGCACTCGCTTACTGATTTATACCGGCGAACTCATTGCCGCTGGGATCAGTCCTAGGCGTGCGGCTACCGCCTCCATCATCAGCGCCATATCAGACGACGCCAGCGTACAGCAGGCTGTTGCCGATATTGTCGATGTCATTTTGCCCTAGCGCAGAATCCGATGAGTGAGGTCACAGCGACAGAGGCTGACGTTTCCGAACCCGAAACGCTGCTTGCTGACGTGGAGTCCGCCTTGGCTCTATTTGCCGAAGGCATCGCTGGACGCTACCTGCACATACGCGGCAGCCAAGAATTTAAAAGTAATCCGCGTTTAAAGCTGAGCGTTGACACCACCGGCCAGAACAGTGGCACCTTGTTCCTACCCGAATCCTTGGCTACCACAAACACCTCGGCCTACCGCGTTCTGGTGATGGAGCAGATTGGACTACGGGAATGCGACACCTTGAGCTTTCGCATGCAAACCGCCCTCGCCCAGCTGCCGGATCTCAAATCACGCTACAAGGAAAACCCGGATGCCGGTCCCCGCATTGGCGACTTTCGCCTGCTATTCGACTGTTTTTCCGTGCCCAGCTTGGCTGAGGACTTATTTCTGGTCTTTGAAGACGCCCGCATTCAAGGCCACTTGTTACGCAACTACCCGGGCCTAGGCCGACACTTGGCCAGCTACCACGAACACTTGTTGGAGATGGAAACCAACACCGATTTAATCGCCCAAGCCAAACGCTGGCAAATGGGCGAACCTCTGTCTCTGGCCAGCGACGCATTGGAACAGGCCTTACGGTCCTCGCTGGTGCACCACGCAGATACTGCCCTTAGCGTCTACGACAGCGTGGCCAAGCTCTGTCAGCACTACGATGAGGTGGCGGGTCGTTACGAACTGACAGAAAGCAGTTATTCCAGCAACGATGAATCCCTCATGGACTGGCTCAATCGCGAGCAGCGGGTGGAAGAGTGGGAAGAAGAGCTGGAGGAAATAAACGAACAGCTCAATCAATCCATGGCGATGGACACGGCAACAGGCGAAGAGAAAGAGGCGGTCTTTGGCGACGCCGGTGACGGCAGCCAGCGCCAAATGGACATCGAAATAAAGGAGTTGAAGGAAGAACGCGATACCCTCAAACGCCGAGTGGACATGGAACGCTCGGCGGTGGCTCATGCCCTAGGCAACACACAGGGGGATGCCCGAAGCTTTCGCTACGATGAATGGGACTACCTAAACCGCACCTATTTGCGGGCGTGGTGCCGGGTATTCGAACAGTCCCTGGACGGCGAAAAAGAGGAGGACGTCGCCCAGCTCAAGCAGGTGATTCGTGCCTACCAATCCACCGTGCAGCGCCAACTGGAGCACATACGCCCCACTGGTCTTGAGCGCATTCGGCGGGTTCAGGATGGGGATGAACTAGACCTAGATGCCATTATCGAAGCCCGCCAAGACATTCGTGCAGGCCAAAGCCCCAACGAGCGGGTCTACTCCCGTAAAGAGCGGGTTCAACGAGACGTCAGCGCTATTTTTCTGGTGGACCTATCGGCCTCGACGGATGACCCGATTCATCCGCCAGAACCCAAGGACTGGTCCAACTACGAAGAGAGCGATGCCGATATGCGGGGTGGTTGGTACGCCAGCTTCGACGACGTTGAAGAAGAGGTGGAAGAGCCGGGACGCAAGATCATCGATCTGGAGCGAGAGGCCATGGTGGTAATGGCTGCAGCACTGGAGGCTCTGGGAGACAGCTACGGCATTTACGGTTTCTCGGGTTACAGCAAGGACAATGTAGAGCTGTTCATTGCCAAAGAACCCGACGATGCCTTTTCCCAAAACACCCTGAAAAGCATTGCCGCCATGGTGCCCAAGGGTTCCACACGCATGGGACCCGCCATTCGCCACGCCAGTACCAAACTCATGAGCACTGGCAGCGCCATGAAGGTGCTGATGGTGATCAGTGATGGATTCCCCCAAGACTGCGACTATGGCCCGGTGCGGGGCAATCACGATTACGGCGTGGAGGATACCGCCCGGGCCCTGCAGGAATCCCAACAAAAAGGCATCGAGACCTTCTGTATGACCGTGGACAAATCCGGCCATGACTACCTAAAACGCATGTGCCCAGATGAGCGCTACATGATCATTGAAGAGATGGAAGACCTGCCGAACCAGCTTACCAAGGTCTATACCGCCCTAACCGGGAAGTAACAGCCGCGGTACAGCCCTGTTGGACCCGACCCAACCTCTGGGCTTACTGCACTGACCAGATCAGCATCAGTACGAACAGGATGACC
This sequence comes from Gammaproteobacteria bacterium, assembly GCA_038151515.1. GTDB lineage: Bacteria > Pseudomonadota > Gammaproteobacteria > Pseudomonadales > Azotimanducaceae > UBA4421. The sequence continues at coordinate 49,039 of JAYOVN010000005.1, forward strand.
AGCCCCAGCACGAACATGGCCGTCGACCAGTCGCCGGGCTGAGCTTCAACCGGATTTTCCCGCCAATTTTTATACATGGGCCAAATGGCAAACAACATCATGCCCCCGGCAACCAACGCTAAGATCTGCATCCATTCCATGGTGTTTTACCCATTCGCCAATAAAAAACCCGACTTACCCTCCGCGCTGCGAAGTCTCCATCGGGTTTGGGATCGCCTAGGGCGGCCTAGTCGCCCAGACTAGTCATCGCCACCGAAAATACCCAGCAGCTGCAACAAGCTGATGAAGATGTTGAAGATGCTCAGGTACAAGCTATAGGTCGCCATGATGTAGTTGGTCTCGCCACCATTCACGATGGAGCCGATTTGCATCAGGATCATAGCGCTCATCAGCAAGATGATGCCCGCCGAGATGGCAACCGCCATGATCGGGATCTGCAAGAAGATGTTAGCGATCATGCCGACCACCATCACCATCATACCAATGGCTACAAACCCGCCCATAAAGGAGAAGTCGCGCTTAGAGGCCATGGCATAGCCGGCCAAGCCTAAGAAAATGACCGCCGTACCGCCCAGGGCCGTACTAACGACCTGTGCGCCATTCGCCATCGTGAGATAAATACTAATTACCGGGCCAAGACCGAAGCCTAACAAACCCGTGACCAGGAAAATCACCCCAAGACCGGCAGCGGAGTTCGCTGTTCTGGGCAGCACGAACATACCTAGCACCATGGAGGCAATAAGGCAAATCAGATAAGCCCCTGGAGGGACGTTCATCGCCATGGCAAGACCCGCCATTAGGGCGCTAAAGCCCAGTGTCGCGGACAGCAGCAGATAGGTATTTTTCAGTACCTTGTTGGTTTCCAGTGCTGACAGACTGGCTACCGACGCTTGATTCATTGATCGTTGTTCCATTGATATCACCTGTCGTTCTTGGCGACACAGTTCACGGGCCGCCTTGGTTTCTTTTGTGTAAACACAACTGTGCAGAGAGATCTGCGATGTGCCTATATTGGCGACTGGGGCCGGTTTTGCAACCCTGATGGGGAAAATCCAGTCCTTGTTCAACACTTTGCTTTGACAGCACGGCCTGCTGGGACGAATGCAGGGCACCGGGTCGCGTTCTACCCCTCAAATCCAACCGCTGCGGACGGCAGGAGGGGTTTCCACAGGCCCTTGCAACGAGCTAGGCTGCAGCTCTTGAGTCCTTGGGGCACTACAATGCCTGTACCGCACACCCAATCGAAACCCGCCCCGGAGGTGGATCCAGCCTTCGCCGCCTATCTTCGGGACGAACCCAAGATCACCTACGCCCAACCTGACGATCCTTGGTTTACCCGCCAGCTCATTTCCACCGTTGAACGCCTCTTTGGGCGCAGGCAGATTGAAGACATATACCAAAATCTGAAACGCGGCCCCTTCGATGTGCACAGCTTCTTTGCGCTGGCCTTTGAAAAAACCAACATCGCACGTCACTACGACAGCACCAAACTAAAAACGATCCCTGCAGCCGGACCACTGGTATTTGTAGCCAATCACCCGTTTGGCATCGTTGACGGTATGGCCCTGTGCGATATGGCGCTGCAAGCACGGGGCGACTTTCGCATTCTGATTAACTCCCTGCTCTGTCAGGACAAGGACTTGGCACCCTACTTCTTACCCATTGATTTCAGTCCGACCAAGGAAGCCTTGAAAAACAATATTCGGGTGAAAAAAGTAGCCCAAGACTGTTTGGCAGATAGCGTTCCCATCTTAATTTTTCCGTCAGGGTTCGTGTCCACTGCGGACAAAAAGGGTTTTGGCAGTGTGGTAGACGCGCCGTGGACTACCTTTGCCGCCAAGCTGATTCGCGACGCAGAGGCCAGCGTACTGCCAGTCTATTTTCCTGGCCAAAATCGGCGCGCCTTCCATCTGGCCTCACACATTGCCGAACCTCTGCGCATGGCCTTACTGCTCAGCGAAGCGCGTGCTCGTTTTGACAAGCCGCTGGAGGCGGTTATCGGCGACATACTAGAGTGGGCAGAACTCAGCCACTTTGATAACCGACAGACCCTGACCGACCACTTGTATCAGCAGGTTCAAGCCTTGGCTCGCCAGACCTCGGAAATTGTGACCTAACACGGTGCCCTCGGTCAGAGCCCAAGCCACGCCAGCAAGCCAATCCGACGTAAAACCCACAGCCCGGACAACCGATCAACTTCCGCCCCACTGCAGGGAACAGCAGGTTTCGCGGTTCCCGCCTAGCTTCCTTGTTACCATGGCGGCATGACTGACCAAGACCCCCCGTGGATTGAAGTGTTTCGCGCTGAGGACAAGCGCGTGATTCAGGATGCTAGCCTGGTGCTGCTGGCGGTCAAAGTTGCCCACCGCGTGGATATGAACGCGACATCTTCCCCTTGGTCACTGATGGTGCCGCCCCAAGAGCAGGCCCGGGCCCATCAGGAACTCACCGCCTATTGGGAGGAAAACAGCAAACAACCGCCGGCTAAAACCGAGGTTCCCACCGTGGACAGCGGTTGGCTGGGCGTCTTGGGGTTTCTCGCGGTGATTTGGGCAGTGCCCGCCCTCGAAGGTTTTTCAAATACCAGCGTCGTCGATGCAGGCGTGCTGCACAGCGAGGCGGTGACCCAAGGCCAATGGTGGCGGGCTGTTACCGCCCTGACACTACACGGTGGCTTGGAACACATTCTCAGCAACAGTCTGTTTGGCAGCTTGTTCGGTTTTTTTGTTGCCCGATATCTAGGTTCCGGTGTGGGCTGGCTGACCATTCTTGGCTGCGCGGCCATGGCGAACCTGCTAAATGCCTATGTGCATCCGAATGAATTTCGGGCCTTGGGCGCGTCCACCGCCAACTTCGCGGCCCTCGGGTTAGCGCCCACCCTACTCTGGCGCAAGGGCGCTTTCCGAGAACAGGACTGGCGACGCAACCTAGCACCAATCTTTGCAGCGGTGACCATGCTGGTCTTTACCGGCTTTGGTTCAGAGCGCGTGGATGTCGGTGGCCACTTGGCAGGCTTTGCTTTTGGCGTCATCGCCGGGTTACAGCTGTCTAGAGTGGATTTTGCCGCCATATCCGCACAGCGACAGCAGCAAAGTGGCATCTTGGCTATTGCCTTCATCGCTCTGTGTTGGATTCTGGCCCTGTGAGCACCTAACGCCCTGAATAACCGGTTCAGCCACGGTTCAGACTTCTGGTCCTAGCATCTTCCCATTGCTGCTATAGGAGTTCGAAATGGGTCATTACCAACTGCTGTTTTTTGCCGGCGTATCGCTGAGCATGACCACCATTGCACTAGACGCGACAGCGGAAACCGCCAGCGGGTCAAGGCCGCCACAGGCGCTCGAGAAAAAAGCAGTCTCAGGGCGACCAACACGACAATTGCGATCCCTTATTCTGCCGCTGATTCACTACCCTGATCACATGGTAAGCGCTGGGTTTGCCGCCAGCGCCAACCCCGAGCAAATTGCTCTGGCAGCTCGCTATCTAAGTGAACCCTCCAGCGTTCGGGGTGACCCGAATTTCGACCAACCCACCCTGAACCTCATGCAGTATCCCGCATTGCTGAGCTATATGGCTGCCAATTTGGTGTGGGTAAGTGAACTTGGCCAAGCACTTGCCACCCATGAAAACCGGCGGCTTTGGGCCGCATTGGCAGACGAACGTTTAGCGCCGGCTGCTGCCGGCGATCCGATACGGATGGCGAGCACTCAGCGGTACGTGGTTCACCCCAGCAGACCTACTCATACATCAGGCCGTCACCTATCACCCACCTACCATGAGGTTGGACACCACCCAGACCGAAGAATCAAACGGTATCCGGTCAAACACCGCTACGTTGCTCCGCTCCGGCATCAGCAAGTTTGGCGCGATACCAGCTTCTACGACCTTCATTTCGGGAGGCATGGATTACGCCACCCATCCACTCACCGATTCCACTATCCTAATCACCATTCCCATCACCCACTCAAACATTGGCGGCTAGGGGTATCCCTTGGCCACCAACCGCGACATGTTTCCCACTACCGTGGATTTAGCGACGACTGGCTATTGGCTCATCAACGCCGGTTGGAACGACGAATACACCGCAAACAGCATGCATACAGCCACAGAGAACACAAACGTGAACACCGGCGCGACCACCGGCGCGACGGCAAATGGAACCGTCATAACGATCACCAGCAAGAGCGCCAACACCGACGCGAGCATCGCCAAAAACATGGGCAAGAAAATCGGCAAGAACGTCGGCAACATCGCAGAGAACATGACGCTTCTAATCGACGATCAGCGCCAAACAGAGAACCTTCCAGAGCAAGGATGTTTGCCCAAGGTCAATTGAAATAGATAGAACGCAACAGGGTAAGCCTTGGGAAACTGACTCAGGGGTTCGCTGCAAAGACCAAGGCTGGCGTTCAGTGTTAGCAGGTTGGCCGAGCCCTCACAACGCCAGACCAATCCAGGGGCCGGCGATCCAACGCCCAAACGAAGGCGAACATCGCACCTCCAGAGATAGGACACCAGTAGAAGAAGGCCACTCCATGGGTGGCTAGGTAAGCCACGACGGCGCAAGCCAAGGCAAAGCCCCAAAGGATCAATCGAAAAGAGCCAAGACCAAAACGCGCCAACAAAATACTGGCGAAGATGGCGCCGTAGATATAATTCGGTAGCTTAAAGGTAAGTTGCAGCAGCCCTTGGGCCGAGTAGCTGGCGAAAAACATTGCCAGAGCAAAAAAGATCAGCGCCCATAGCCCCATAAAAAGCCGCGACGCAGCCAAGTAATGCCCCTCGCTCTGATCCGGGCGCAGGGGAGCATAAATGTGGTTCACGGTCAGATCCGAACCTTCCGCCAAGGCCGAATCTAGGGTTGAAATCGCTGCTGCAAAAATGGCCGCCACAAACAATCCGGATACACCTGGTGGAAGTTCAGTGGCGATAAAGTAGGGAAAAATACGATCCGGTGTGTCCACTAACTGAGCGGCCATACTCTCCGGCAGCCCGCGCTCACCATAAAACGCGAAAAGCGCCAAACCAACGCCCAGAATCAGAACATGCACCACATAGAACAATGCCGCTGCATCGAAGGCTTTGCAGGCGTCGTTGACACTGCGGCAGGCTTTGACCCGCTGCCAAGTACCCTGAGTACTACCTTGGGCAATGCTCAGGCAAACCGCACCGATCACGCCGGCCCAAATGGTGCTGCTTTTACTGATGTCGCTGTCAAAGTCGAACAGAACCAGCTTTGCCTGAGCATCCAAGTTCGCCAACATGTGGCTCAGTGGCTGTTCAATCTCACCCAACAAATACAACAAGGAAAATAGCGCTCCGGCAGCAAACAACAGGAACAGCAAAAAGTCCGTCCAAATTACGGTTTTGATGCCAGCTAGGGCTCCCCAGAGGGCGCTGATACTGACGATGAACAGAGCACACCCGGCCAAACCCCAGCCGCTGATTACGTCCAAGACCAAGCTCGCCGTCAGCAGTTTGACCCCAGAATTGATGGTGTTGAGCAACAGACCCAAAGTCATGGAGAAAGTTCCAGTCCTCGGATCAATACGCGCACCCACGTATTCGTAGCTGGTGGCCAGATTTTGACTCTCATAAAAGGGGCGGGCCAACACTCGAGCAACGACCACTTTGCCTAGGGCTAGGCCCAAGATGACCTGAAAGTAGGTGAGGTTGCCGCTGGGCGCAAAAACCGCCGCAGGCACAGAAACAAAAGTCACCGCACTAACGACGGTGGCAATAATGCTCGCTGATACCGCCCACCAAGGCATGGTTCCGTCTGCCTGAAAGAACCCTCGTCGATCGCGAATAGATCCGCTGAGTCGATGGCCGGCCCAGGTCACGCCCAACATCACCGCAGCGACCACGAGCAGGTCGACTAGACTAAGACCGGTGTGCATGTTTATTTCGGCACAAAGGCCGGTATGAATCGGCGGGCAGTAATGCGCCAGCCGTCTTCAGTGAGCGCAAATTCATCGTGGTATTCGCCCATGGCAGTGAAGCCGGACACCGCAACCGGAACGGTATCTTCTGGTGATAATTGCTCCCCAACGAAAATCAGCGCATAACTCACCGCAGATGCGCGCTCAGCGCCCTGAACCGTGACGCGAATGTTGCTCATCATGTGCCGAGTGCGTTGGCCTGACGCCTCAGCAAAGCGCGCCTCAAGGGCTTTGCGCCCGACAAAGGTTTTACCATTAACCGTAAGCACACCGTCAACGGCAAACAAGTTGGCAAATTCAGTGCCGCGACGCCGGTCACGCAAACTGGCGTAGTCGAGGATCAGTTGTTCGCAGGCATTCTTGATACCGACATCTGACCCGGCGTGGTCGCCGGCGGATGTCGATGGACTGAACCATAAGCCCAGCACCATCAGCCCGACGGTGACCAAAGCCGAAAATCTGCGCTGCCGGGTCGACCCTCGAAGAACGCCTAGCTTGTTAGCAGTCGTCACGGCTATTGATCAAGCCGTACGATGCGCGTACCGACATTGCCTCCGGACAAGAGGTCCACAAACCCTTCCGGAGCAGCAGCCAAGCCAACGACTTCGTCCTGAAGACTGGTCAAGCGACCCGACTCCAGCCAACCGTATATGTCCGATCTGGCGCGGGTGTAATGATCAGCAAAGTCGAACAACAAAAATCCCTGCATGGTGAGCCGATTGTTTACCAGTAATCCCGGTACGCCCTTGGGGCCGGGTTCCGGCGTATCGGTATCGTATTGGGATACCACGCCGCAGCAAGCGATACGGCCACCCACGTTCATACGAAACAGTGCCGAGCCAAGAATCATGCCGCCGGTATTATCGAAGTATACGTCTACTCCATCGGGGGTCGCTTCTTTCAGGCTTTGGCGGTAGTTCGCATCTTTGTAATTCACCGTACGATCGAACCCCAGTTTTTCTGTAAGCAGCCGACCCTTCTCATCACTGCCGCAGACGCCCACCACATGGCAGTCTTGGATCTTCGCCATTTGGCCCACCATATGCCCCACAGATCCGGCGGCAGCGGAGACCATCACCGTATTGCCTGCCTTGGGCTTTCCTACCTCGAGCAAACCAAAATATGCGGTTAGCCCGTTAACCCCCATGGGCCCAAGGTAGTGAATGGGGTCGTGGGCAGGGTCGATTACAGTAACCAGATCCGCTTTCAGCGCTGCGTATTGCTGCCACCCTGTCGGCGCGGTCACCCGATCCCCAACAGCGATGGATTCCACATTAGAGGCAACCACCTCACCGACGCCGGTTCCGTTCATTACCCGGCCCGCAGCAGGAGCACCGGCATAGCTGGCACTGCCCTGCAAACCTGCCCGAGTTCCCGCAGTGATGGCAAAGGCGATGGTCTTGATCAGCACTTGATCTGGCCCCAGCTCTGGCATGGGCCCGTCGACCAGACGGTAGTCATCGGCTTTGAGCTTGCCCGACGGCAGACGATCAATCAGAACCTGTTGGTTTTCCATGATTCCCCCTTTCTCCTTCCTCGAATCAATTACATCTTGCGCTGATATTGTGCACTAATTTAGCTGTGAGCTTTTACCGGGGTTTTGTTCTATACCCTACCTCGACATTCTAGCTCTTCAGCCTACGACTCATGGCCTGTATGTGCTCGGGACCAATACCGCAGCAACCGCCAATGATCGACGCCCCCTTAGCCAGCCACTCTTGGCTGTAGCCGATGAATTCGGCCTCTTCCATATCTCGGCCACCCATGGACTTTTCATTGTCCAGCGTCCACCCCTCCGGAACATGGTAGCTGTTGGGATAGGCACCGATGGGCTTGTTCGTCAGTTCCGCCAAGGTTTCAACCGCCGCTGTGATGGCGCTGGGTGACGTGCAGTTAAATAGAAAAGCATCCGGCTGATATTGCTGCACGGCTGCCATTGCCTGTTCCAGAGACTCGCCGCTGCGTAGCCCAGTACCCGGAGTTTCGCGCAGCGTCCAAGCAACCCACAGCGGTTTGTCAGGATCCACGGCTCGGGCTGCGGAGGCAGCGTTTGCGCCCTCGCGGGCACTGGACATGGTTTCGCATAGATACAGATCCACATGGGCACTGAGCACGCGCACCAACTCGGCATAGATTTCCCGGGACGGTTCGTCTGCTGGGACCAAGTCATGACGGTAGCTCTCATCCAGCGGCGGCAAACATCCTGCCACCAATGCCTGTTGACCCCTAGCCTGCACTGCTTGTCGAGCCAGTTTCGCGGCCACCACGGTCAACTCTTGATAGCTTTCTTCCATACCGGCCTTAGCCAGATAACTCGGAATCGTCGAGTAGGAATTGGTGGTAATAATCTGGGCGCCCGCGTCGATGTACTCTTGATGCACTTGGACTACTGCCTCGGGTGCGTCCAGCAAGGCACGGGCAGACCAAAGCCCTGTACGCGGGGTGATACCCCGTCGAATCAGCTCTGCCCCCATGCTGCCGTCCAAAATCTGTAGTTCGTGGTTCACGTTTCAATCCTCACCAATGGTTTTACCCAAGCGTCGAGCGGCGCATGGTGCTTGGTTCGTTGTCGTACTGGCGTAAATTTTAGCGCCAGTTTCGTCTTAGCAACCAAGACTCAAACGACCGGTTTCTTCTTCGCCGGCATCCGGAACACTGCGATGACCTTTCGCCGGCGGCGCAACTTACCAAGTTCTCGCCCAAACACCGAGCTTTTTAAACAAGACAATGATCAAACTCAGGTAAGGTATGAGTCAATTTCACTAGGGGGCATTCTCGTGGCACTGATCAGATACGTAACGGAAATGGGCATGGGGACAGACGTACACGGTCGGGACTACACGAAGGCAGCAAAGCGCGCGGTATCCGACGCCATTCGCCACTCCAGCCTGAATTTTTTTCGGGCACTGGGGAAGTCGCCCAATGACATGAGAATAACCGCCCGAATCGGTGCGGCAGAACCTGAGCAGATCGATAAAGACGCCGTGGCGGCAGAACTGCCCTATGGCGACGTGTCTGTTGAATGCGTTGTGGGTGGCCTAAATGTACCCGCAGCTGACGACCCAAACAGCGTCCAGCCGGGGAGTAATGCCATTGTCATTGCCAACGCCGCCATCATCGTATGCTTTGAGGAATAGGGCGGGAGCTTCGCGATGGAGGGTGTTTGGCGAAGAAAGCGCTCTGCTACAGGGAAGAGCGCTTGGTTAAGAAACCCCCTAACGCAGACCGAGCCACGCTAGGGGCGAGTTTTTACCTTCGCGGCCTTACTTGCGGGTTACTCGCACTGGCAGCGAGGTGTAGCCTTTTACGAATGAGGAGAACGTACGCTCCACTTCGCCAACCACCTCGATGTTTTCAAAGCGCTTGAGAATTTCTTCCCAAAGTACCCGCAACTGCATTTCCGCCAGACGATTCCCCATGCAACGGTGAATGCCAAAGCCAAAGGAGAGGTGATTACGGGCGTTTTCACGATCAATGATCAAATCTTCGCCGCGCTCGAACACGCTTTCATCGCGGTTACCAGATACGTACCACATCAGCAACTGATCGCCGGCTTTGATGTTTTTACCGCCCACGACGCAATCGTTGTTTGCCGTGCGGCGCATGTAAGCCAAAGGCGTTTGCCAACGAATGACCTCGGCCACCATGTTGGGAATTAACGAGGGATCGTTTTTCAGCTTTTCAAACTCCCCTGGAAACTGGTTTAGCGCTAGCACACCCCCTGACATGGAGTTACGCGTAGTGTCGTTACCACCAACGATGAGCAGGATCAGGTTGCCCAAAAACTCTAAGGGCTCCATGTCCTTGGTTTCTTCACCATGGGCAAGCATGGAAACGAAGTCACCGGTCGGATTCTTTTTGCGCTCTTCCCAGATCTGGGTAAAGTAAACCAAACACTCGATCAGTTCTTCACGGCGCTGCTCTTCGGTATCGATCACACCGCCGCCGGGAACCGCTGTGGCGACGTCAGACCAACGGGTGAGCTTGCTTCGTTCCTCGTAGGGAAAATCAAACAAAGTGGCCAGCATGCGAGTGGTCAGCTCAATAGATACCAAGTCAACCCAGTTAAAGGTCTCGCCCTCGGGCAGAGAGTCCAGAACCTCGCAGGTGCGCTCTCGAATCAAGGCCTCCATGGCCGCCAGATTTCGGGTAGATACCACTGGCGATACGGTTTTGCGCTGCACATCGTGCTTGGGCTGATCCATGGCAATGAACAGGCTGATATCTAACGCGCCCTCGGGCAGGGGCTGGTCAATAGGAAAGCCGATAGTAATGCCGTGGGCACTGGAAAAATTCTTATGGTCGGTGTCTACCGCTTTGATTTCTTCATAGCGGGTAAGAGACCAATACCGGCCCGCAACCTCGGTTTCGTTGAAATGCACCGGATCTTCGCGGCGCAGACGCTCGAAATACTCCAGCATACGGTTTTCGCTAAATAACCGGTTCCAAACAGGGTTAATGTCTTCCAAGGGCATATCCGCTGCTGCTGGGATAGGGCCTTTTTTCTTATCTAACTCAGATCCAGGACGCACGAACTCCGGCGCTGGAGAGGTATCGATAGCTTCGCTCATTGTGTTGCCTCCTTTTACTTCAATTTTTGTATCGCCTAAATGTAACCCAGTTTTTTCGCCGGTGCGATGGCACGGGTCCGATCACCGCCGCCTTGATCACATTTCAAAACGAAAAAGCGGGCCAAAGGCCCGCTTAAATCTTGATTACTCCTCTCGCTATACGCTGTGGAGATCTAGGCTATCAAAGTGTTAACCGTGCACTCAGCGAGTAGTAGCGGCCATATACATCGTAGTTGCTTGGGAAGGTGTTGCCTGTATTAGACGACGTATCGCCCGCTTCATTACCCAATATAGGCGGCTCTTCATCAAACAAGTTCTTTACGCCGAAACTCACTTTCACGCGCTCTTCCCACAGTCTGTAATCCAAATTCAGGTCAAAGTAGTCGTAGCTATCAATGGATTGGAACCCAACAAAGGTCTCTTCGCGCTCAGAAATTTCGATATCAACCCCGCTCGTATGGCGCCACAATAGTGATGCGGTAAAATCATTCCAATCCCATGTTGTTCGCTGAGTCCAAGTCAAATCCGAGATTGGGTCACAACTGGTCCCAAAAAAGCCTTTGCAATCAATTACTGGAGTTAGAGCGTCACTCCTTCTCTCTTGAGTTAGGTATTTGTTGACCGAACCAGAGACCTGCAAGCTACCGTAGTCGTTCAAATCAAAGCCAAATCCAAAATTGAACTCCAGACCTTCAGCCTGTTCATAGTCCAAATTCGTGGTGAAAAGCTCAACGCCCGATGCCGGACTCGTCAAATCACCGTCGATTCTGACGATGTTGTCACAGGCTGATGGCAACCCTGCAACGTAACATTGATCAAGTACCTGCTGTGCCGAAAACTCTCCTATCACATCGTCAATATCAATGTCGTAATAATCCAGCCCGATGGTCACGTTTTGCACCCCTTCAAATTCAGGCGACCACACAAACCCGACCGTGAAAGTATCCGCGGTTTCAGCATCAGGAGGATTCGTCAAGTCGCTACCTGCCAACACGTTAATTTGACCGGAGACAATGTCTTGAAGCACACCCACCTGAGCCGCCAACATGCCGGTTGAAATACAAAGATCTCGCAAACGATCATCGATATTCGCTGCATTAGCCACAGAACAAGGATCCAGCGTCGCGTTATCCAGACCTGTAGTAATTGGCGAGAAGAGCTCTTGAATATTTGGCGCACGCGTCGCTTCCTGCTGCATGACCCGGACCAACAATTGTTCATTGACTGACCAGTTCAATCCCGCCTTCCAAGTGTTAGCGGAACCGACGGTGGAATAATCCGAAGCGCGGTAGCCAAATTCAAAGTTCAAGGATTCAACGAAGTTCACACCTTCAACTAAGGGTAGGTAGCCCTCCAAGAAGAATTCGTCGACCTTATAGCCTCCGCTAATCGGCAGCAGGTTACCGCCAGCGCCGCCTTGGCAGCTGGCCGGGGCCAACTTCAAACACTCATCTGGTATCAGAGAACCGTTCTCGGTACGCGTTTCAAATCCTATGCTTAGGTCAAGAGGGGTATCTGCTGATGGCAGTTGAGCAGCCTCTACGGGGCCGGCAAACACCACTTGGCCTATCCACTGATCGTATTGCTGTTGTTGCAGGGCAATGGCGCGGGCATACCCGGCTGCCTCCGGCGTAATGGTGCCAAACCCACCAAAAAGGTCGATGGGCACACAGGTAGAGTCGCCGTTGGCGCAAGTTGTACCGTCCACAGAATCTAACGCGGCTTGGATATTGGTTAAATTCGTATAGCCGTCACGAACTGTTACTCGGTTGGATTCACCATATTGAAATGAAACGTCGTAAGTCCAATCTGCCGCCAAATCGCCCCGCGCTCCAACCAAGAAGGAAAAGTTATCCGTATCGTAGTTCTCGCTTCGAGGGCCGAGTTCCACCGTGCGACGTCTGAGTTGAAATTTCAGGTAATCGTCAGCGTCAACCACACCATTCCCGTTTACGTCATTCCAGTTGGCGCCTTGCCCACCGGCGGTAAGGGTGCCCAGCCCGACGGCGCTGTTGGCGAAGGAGATGATCTCGTTTCGTGCCGAATCAGAGAAAAAGGGGTTTGCTAAGGGCACATCAAAGCGCGCACCAAACGTGCCTGACGGAGCGACCTGCTGCCTTACGGTGGTGTTGCCGTAGCGCAGTGTTGAATAGACTGTGAGGCTATCGTTGACCTCAAAATCACCAGTCGCGAATAGATTGTATTTTTCTTGAGGCGTTCTGAAGTAATTGTAGGGATTGAAGTTAAAGACGCTACAACCCCCTCTGGCCTCAAGACCTGTTCCCGTGTCACCCGTGAAAATAGTGCGGTCGTCTAAAAACTGACCCACATTACCGGCACCGGCTATGGCCACTCGAGTTGGAATTGCAGTAGTCGAGCCACCAGTAGCCGCAACGTCTGGTCCACCACAGCCCGCCATCGGCATAGTCACCCCGGCACCGGCTAAAAATTCATCCAGACCCGCACCGTCTGCAGTTTGGATTCCAACAGTACCTATAGGCCGCTGGCCGAGCAGAAGTGGCTTTCGGTCAGCCCAGCTAACGTTCAAGGCCACATGACCGCGATCGCCTTCAAATTGGGATCCAAGTGTTAGAGAAATACTGTCCGTCTCAGCGTCACTTTCTGCAGATCTCGACGTATTTACCAACAGGTCGACGCCTTCGAAGTTGTTTTTTAGAACAATATTAACCGCACCCGCTATCGCGTCTGATCCATAAACCGCAGAAGCACCACCGGTTATGATGTCAACTCTTTCGATAAGCGCCGTGGGAATGTTCGCAGTGTCTACCCGACCACGGAAATTAGCAGGTGTCATTCTTCGACCGTTTAACAGAATTAGGTTACGCTCAGGACCCAAACCACGTATGTCCACGGTACCAATACCGTCGGTCCCGTTATTAACGTTTTCGTTATCACCGGGAATTGTCGATGGTAAATTCCGAAGAATCCGTTCCAGATCCGCTTCTTGCTGTAGCTCAATTTCCGCCGCATCAATGGTCACGATAGGACTTGAGGACGTTAGCCCGGGTCGTTTAATTCGTGAACCCGTGACGACCACTTCCTCTATGGCCTGTTCGCTGTCTTGTGCCAAGGCAACACCCGTGGTGCCGAAAACAGCTCCCAAAAGGACGCCGGTGGTTGCTAAAACACCAATGCTCTTGCGCCAAAACCAAGAATTTTCACTTGCTCGCAAAGGTGTTTGAAAAGAATTCAGCTGACCCTCATTAGGCGCCAACTGCCGTAAACGCTTAGCGTTTTTCATTACTCTCTCCTATGTGTGAGAGACCTCAACTCTTAGGTGCAGAAACTACGACACACCAAGCCACCGAAGGTATCGAACAATTCATAAACGTCCCGACTGCGCCTGACCTAGCCGGGCTACAGTAGCGTTGCATAAAGTCGAATCCTGTTAAGGTGCCAATGAGACCCTCTTGCCAAAAAAAATCCGGCGACCCTTTGTGGGCCACCGCAAACGGGGCGAAGTTGGTTCAATCTGAGGGGGTTTCCTAGCCCAAACTTACGAACGGTAGTTTGAAGTGGATGAGCGTAGGTTTTAGAGGGGTCATCATTCAGGACGGCCACATAGTGCCGCCGTAAGAAGCGAGAGGTTAGACCCCAGTGGGCAATAATATTGGGGGGCTACGCTCAGATAGCTTGCAGTTCCTGAAGCAGATCACTAGGCGTATCACTGGGCAGGGAAACCACATCCACGACCCCACCAAAACGCTGCTGTATTTGCTCTTTGATTTGGTCATGGCGTCCGGTCACACAAAACTCATGAACCACATCGTCGGATACGGCTTGGGTCATATCATCCCATTGGCCCTTCTTCGACATATCGTTGAGCTTGTGCCCAAGATCCTCCCAGCCGTGCTGTTCAAAGACCGGCCAATAGGATGGGGTAGAGCCGTAGAAGCCCACGCGCTTACGCACCCATTCGAACATCTTTTGAACCGCTTCATCGTCGGCACCAGTGGCGATAAACCCACCGCCGCTGATCTCGAAATCTGCCCGGGTGCGGCCAGAGCTTTCCAGGCCCTTATTTAGCCGAGGCATAATGACTTCTTTAAGGTACTTGCCGGTGCAGAACACATGCAGCATCACGCCGTCACATTCCTCTGCGGCAACCTTCATCATGGCCGGGCCAACAGCGGCGATTTGTACCTTGGGCACGCCCTGCTCACACGGTTCCGGGGTGAAATTTGGGGTCATCAAACTGAATTGATAGTGCTCGCCCTGATAATCCAACGGTGTGCCATTGGCCCAACAGTCCCAAATGGCGCGCAAGGCCTGAACGTATTCGCGCATACGCGGGGCTGGCGCCGACCAAGGCACACTGAAACGACGCACATTATGGCCCTTCACCTGACTGCCAATGCCCAGAGTAAATCGCCCTTTGCTGGCGCGCTGAATATCCCAGGACATATTCGCAGCCACCATGGGGCTGCGTGCAAATGCGATGGCAATACTGGTGCGCAACTCCAGGTTGGTTGTGTGGGTTGCTGCCACCGCCAAGGGCAGGAACGCATCCTGACGGTTTTCCTGAGTGGAAACACCACTGAAGCCCTGTGCCTCTATCGCCCTAGCCGCGGGACCAACGGCGTTTAAATCCTCTGCCGGCAGGCCGGTATTAATCTTCATGGCAACCCTCTTCGTTCTGCTAAACGGTTTTGCTAAACGCTTCTTCGCGTCTTTCTTTTGCCTCTTAAGCCTGCTGTTTTTCGCGCGCGCTTTTGAACCCCGGACGTTCCATCAACATGTCCAGATAGCGTTTGCAGTTGGGCTTGTAGCGGGCATCCAATCCGAGTGAGACGCCAAGAAACAACGCATAACCCACCACGATATCGGCTATGGTGAATTTGTCCGCGCATAGAAAATCTTTGTCTTCTAGGGCCGTTTCCACCGAACGCAGGCGCGATAGGTACCAAATAGAATAATCCTCTACCACTTGTGGAATGCGGCGCTCTTCGGGTTCAAGCCGGGTGTAGCGCAGCACCAATGTTTGCGGAAATGTCAGTGTGGCATCGCTGCGATAGAGCCAATTCAAATACTCGCCATAGGCTGGATGATCCTTGGCCACCCCGATGGAGGTCGGCCCGTACTTGTCCTCTAGATACTGACAGATACCTGAGGATTCGGTCATTACCAGATCACCGTCGGTAAATGTCGGCACGGTGCCAAGTGGGTTCAGCTCCAAATATCCGGGATAGGTGGCCCGAGGTGGAAACTGCATGTTGATCAACTCGTAATCCAAGCCCATCTCTTCCAGTGCCCACAGGGGCCGCAAAGAGCGTGCATCGGCGCAGTGGTACAACGTCATTTTTGAATCTGTCATGGTGTTTTCTCTTCTTATGTTCTTGTTTTGGATCTGTTCTTTATTTCAACCTTTGCAGCGCTATCGTTGCTTCGATCCGCGTTCAAGCCACCGTTTCATCAAGCAACAAGGGCGCCAGCAGATTCCGGTGATAGGCCGCATCACCGAACTGGTATTGGCACCACAAAGCCCGTCGCAAGAACAGTTGAGCATCGCACTCGTAGGTAAATCCAAATCCGCCGTGAAACTGCACCGCACGGTCGCCGGCAAAGGCGAAGGCCTCGCTGCCTTGAGCCTTGGCCATACGCAGGGCTGACTCAATGTCACCGGTACTGTTCTGAGCAATGCAGGTGGCGGCACGATACAAGTGAGAGCGACAAGCCTCCATGGACAACAGAATCTGCACCGTAGGATGTTTCAACGACTGGTAGCTGCCGATGTACTGATCAAATTGCTTGCGGGTCGTCAGGTAATCGATGATCACATGGAGCACGCCAGACAAGCCGCCGGACATTTCTGCAGTGAGCAGTAGTAACGCCGCCTGCTCAATACCAGCAAAGTCTGCGCCCTCCAGCACCTGATCTGCGGGCAACGCTAAACCGTCCAAGGTTAGGGTATAGCTGCGGCGGGTTTCATCGATGACGGTTTCTCTGACCAAGGCGCCCTCAGGCAGTTGATCCGCCGCCACCAGCACCAAGCCAGGTTGGCCGTCGACGTTGGCAGACACGATGATCACGCTGGCTTGATTTGCGTCCAGTACAAAATTCTTCTTGGCAGTCAGGCGAACTTCGTTCCCCTGAGTCTCGGCGTAACTGCCTAGCTCCATTAGGTTCCAGTTACCGTCTTCCTCAGTCAGTGCAACCGACGCTGAGGCACCGGCAGCGATGGCCGGCAACCACTGTTCTTTTTGGGCTTCGCTCGCTGAGGTGATGAGCGCTTGAGTTGCCACAGTCGTGGGTACAAAAGCCGAACCCATCAAATGCCGGCCCATGCTTTCCACAATTGGCACCACGTCGGCCAACGACAGCCCCAAGCCGCCATAGGTTTCTGGAATGGTGATACCCAGCCAACCTAGGTCTACCATTTCTTGCCAGATAGCGGGATCGATACTGGCCGGCTGCTCGATTTGTGCCCGCACACGATCCAGCGGGGAGTGCTTGCGGCAAAAATCTACCGCGGTTTCCATGAGCATGGTTTGCTCTTCTGAAAAATCTATTGTCGCCATATATACGTCATTCCTTATATTGCGCTGCTCATCTTGGCTCTGCTGGCACAGCCTATGGTTTAGCCCTTGGGCAGCCCAAGAACGCGCTCACCAATAATGTTGTGTTGTATTTGACTGGTACCGCCGCCAATGGTCCCCGAAAAGGCGTTTAGATAAGAGCGCTGCCACATGCCCCCGTCCACGGCCTCGGGGCTTACGTAACGGGCACCATTAGCACCCTGCAGCGAAATCGCGAATTGGCACATACGTCGCTTGAGTTCAGAGGAGCGAAGCTTGCCGGACATGGAGATAGCCGTTGGCCAATCTGTCGCCAGCCCAGGCACCTTGTCCCGAGCCGCCATATAACTGTTGCTTCGAGATTCGGTAATCAACTCCACCAACTGCCCCCGAACGTGGGGATCTTCGATGGCGGGTTTGCCGTTGCGCTTGGCGCGACGGGCAAGCTCCACAATGTCGTCGATACTCAGATCCATCATGGCTAGGCCACCGGCCTGACCACCCGCGGCCCCCCGCTCAAACATCAGCGTAGCCATGGCCACCTTCCAGCCCTCGCCTTCCTTACCCATCATGCAAGAGGCGGGAATACGCGCATCATTGAAGAAGGTCTGGCAAAAGCCGTACTCGCCGGTGAGCTTTTTGATGGGGCGCGGTTCGATGCCAGCTGCCTGCATCGGTGCCAAGAAAAAGCTCAGGCCGGCATATTTATTGGGCCCGTCCGTAGACGTGCGAGCGATCAAGATCATGTACTTGGCGTAGGAGCCCAGACTGGTCCAAATTTTCGAGCCGTTGATTACATACTCATCGCCATCTTTGACCGCCTTACACTGGGCGCTGCCTAGGTCTGAGCCGTGATCTGGTTCCGAAAACCCCTGACACCAAATGTCTTCTGCACTGAGAATACCCTTGATGTATTTGCTTTTTTCTTCCTCGCTGCCCATGGCTAGAATCAAGGGCCCAGCCCAGTTAAGGCCAATAGTATTGGGCAAAAAAGGCACCCGATGCTTCGCCATGGCCTTGGTCGCAATGTCCTGAAAGACTTGAGCCATGCCCAAACCGCCGTATTCCTTCGGCCATGACATGCCCACGTAACCGTTTTCATAGACCTTGTTTTGCCAGTCGCGCAAAAACTCGAACTGCTGATCGGTACCAACCTCCATGAAGGTCTCGGGCAAGATAAATCCCGGGTTGGCAGGTTTGTTTTCAGCGAACCACCGATCCGCCTGTTCCTCAAATTCCGCGATTTCCGCCTGTGTCGTGCTCATTTTCGATCCTCGTTAATGTTGTTCTGTTTGCCCGCAGCACCATTAAGCTGGTTTGGAGGCACGTAACGCCAGCAGGGGAGCGATCAACTCGATCCATTTGGCCACGTAATTCAATGTCTCTTCCGGTGTGACCCCGTACTGTTCCTGGGTCAACAACCCGCGCATAAAGCTGCGGGTCATATTCAGCAGCATAATCACTTCCGCATCACCCTCTTTGGCAGGCAGATTGGCATCGGCACTCTCGTAAATGTCTAGCGATTGCTGATCGAGGTTTTTGCCCCAAGCCAGCAATTGGGCTGAAATTCTCAAGCGTAGTTTTCGATCGATGCGAGCTGCGTTAAGCACCTCTAGCAGGGCGCGATAAGCCGACGTATTGATGAGTCGCTGCCACGCATTCATCAGCGCTTTTTCCACGCTGTCGTACCGCTGGGTGGCGCTGGCGACAGTACGCATCAGTAGATGCTCTACCGTGGCAGCAATGAGCTCTTCCTTGGTTGGAAAGTGGTACTGCACCGCGCCCTTGGAAAAGCCGGCGTGTTGGGCGACGCCGGCAATGGTGGTTTCTGCGTAACCTACCTTGGCCAGGAGCGCGATGGTCGCTTGGCACATACTTTGACGCGCGCGCGCACTTTTAAGCTGCTGTAATCCCTGTTCCGCCGCCACATCTTTCCCCTTGTTGCATCAAGAACGCTACCACAAAAAAACCTTATGGCTGGCTTTTTTTTCTGCTAGCTTTGGGTCTTATGGGATTTTAGTTATGGGGCATTGGGGGAGTCAGTATGCCAATCTTGGATTCAAAACTGGACACAAGAGCCGAAGTTTTCCAACAAAACAAATCGGATATGTTGGAGACCCTTGCGCAGCTGCAAGAGCTGTATGACCAAGCTGCCGAAGGCGGAGGCGAAGAAGCCGTCGCGCGAATTCGCAAACGCGGCAAGATGCCGATCCGCGAGCGTATTTCTCATGTGCTGGACCGGGACTCGCCCTTTCTGGAAATCAGCCCCCTTGCCGCGTGGCGTTCCTCTTATGACATCGGTTCCGGGTTCGTCGTTGGCATTGGCGTCATCGAGGGGGTCGAATGCGTGATTTTAGGTCACGACCCGTCGGTGCGAGCCGGAGCCTTCAATCCTTTCAACTCAAAGAAGCTCATGCGTGGACTGGAAATTGCCAGAGAAAATCGCATGCCATACGTTCAGTTCGTTGAAAGCGCCGGTGCCGACTTGCGCGGGGCCAGCGGCGATGGGCAAGGTGACCCCAATATTGAGGCTGAGGCGGATTTGCAGCGGGATATTGAGCACTTTGCGGAATCTGGCCGACTGTTTTACGAAATCTCCGAGCTGTCCAAGCTGCGGATTCCAACGGTTTCGGTGGTCTTCGGTGCAGCAACCGCAGGCGGCGCCTACCAGCCGGGCATGAGTGACTACAATATCATGGTCAAAAACCAAGCCATGGTGTCCTTGGGTGGCCCACCCCTGGTAAAAATGGCCACAGGCGAAGACGCCGATGCCGAGAGCTTGGGCGGCGCAGACATGCATACCCAAATTTCTGGCTTAGGAGACTACTTAGCCCAAGACGAAATGGACGGCATCCGCATTTGTCGAGAAGTGGTGTCGCATCTGAATTGGCGCAAGCTTGGCCCGGAGCCCAAAAGCACCTTCAGTGAGCCTAAGCACGATCCCGAGGACTTGCTGGGCTTGGTATCTAAGGACCTGAAAAGCCCCTTGGATATTCGTGAAGTCATCATGCGCATTGTCGACGACTCGGCCTTCGAGGAATTTAAACCCCTGTACGGCCCGTCTGTAGTCTGCGGCTGGGCCTCAGTTCACGGCTACCCGGTGGGCATTTTGGGCAATAACGGCGCCCTTTTCTCTGAGTCCGCGGAAAAAGCCGCCCAGTTCATCCAACTGTGCAACCAAATCGATGTCCCCTTGCTGTTTCTGCACAACATTACCGGATTCATCGTGGGCACCGACTTTGAACAAGGCGGTATTACCAAGAACGGCTCGAAAATGGTCAACGCCGTAGCCAACTCTACGGTACCGCACATCACGGTGATTGTTGGAGCTTCTTATGGCGCAGGCAATTACGGCATGAGTGGCCGAGCTTTCGGCACCAAGTTCACCTACATCTGGCCCCATTCCAAAATTGCCGTGATGGGTCCTGCGGTAATGGCCGGCGTGATGACCATCGTCGGCAAAGGCGCGGCTGCACGCCGAGGCATTGAGTTCGACGAAGAGGCAGACGCTCAACGAGCGGCATTTGCCGAACACTGGGCAGAAGAGCGCTCAAAGGGCCTGTATGCCACTTCTCGGGTTTCTGACGACGGCATGATTGACCCACGGGATACCCGCAACGTTGTCGCGTTGTCCCTATCAGCCTGTCACAACAACACCGTCAAAGGCACTAAGGAGTACGGCACATGGCGCATGTAATTACCCCCATTTCCCGACTGCTCATAGCCAACCGCGGCGAAATTGCCCGGCGGATTAACCGTACGGCCCAAGCCATGGGTATTAGCACCGTGGCAATTTACGCCGACGGCGATGCCAATGCGCCGTTCGTGCAGGAGGCGGATACCGCCATTGCGTTGAATGGCAAAACCACTGGGCAAACCTATTTGGATGTAGCCAAGGTACTAGAAGCTGCCCAACGCAGTGGCGCTGACGCTATTCATCCGGGTTACGGATTTCTTTCAGAAAACCAAGCATTTGCTCAGGCGGTGATTGATGCCGGCGTGAAGTGGCTGGGGCCCTCACCGGAAGTCATCGGCCTGATGGGTGACAAGCTGTCCGCCAAACGCCTGATGGACGAGGCAGGAGTCCCTACCCTACCCGGCATAGAAATCACTCAAGACACCGACATCGTGGCTGCTGCCAAGGATATTGGCTATCCGGTACTGGTCAAAGCGTCCGCAGGTGGCGGCGGCCGGGGTATGCGCGTTGTCGAAACCGAAGACGGCCTTTTGGATGCAGTTGAAAGTGCCAAGCGCGAGGCCGGAACATCCTTTGGCGATGACACCGTATTTCTCGAGAAATGGCTTGCCACATCCCGCCACATCGAAATTCAAATCCTCGGCGACACTCACGGCAACTTGGTGCACTGCTATGAGCGCGAGTGCTCTATTCAGCGCCGCCATCAGAAAATCATCGAAGAGGCCCCGTCACCGGCGGTAGACGATGCCCTGCGTTCGCGCATGGGCGATGCGGCTATTGCTGCGGCCCGCAAGCTGGGCTACGCCTCGGCGGGCACTGTGGAATTTTTGTTAGGCGACAATGACGACTTCTACTTCTTAGAAGTTAATGCTCGCCTGCAGGTTGAGCATCCAGTAACTGAAGAGATCATCGGTCAGGACTTGGTGCGGGAACAAATTCGGGTTGCCGAAGGTGAAACCTTGTCATTTCGTCAAGAGGATCTTGCGATCAATGGTCACGCTATTGAAGCCCGTCTGTATGCAGAAAATCCGGCAAAAGGCTTTTTACCGTCACCCGGACCGATTTTGGTTTGGAAACCGGCCACAGCCGGGGGCGCCCGTTTCGACTCTGGAGTAGAAGCCGGCAGCGAAATCACCACACAATTTGACCCCATGATCGCCAAGGTCATTGTCCACGCACCGACCCGACGGGAAGCTGCTGGACGATTGGCTAGGGTACTGGAAAGCACTGCTATCGCGGGCCTGAACACAAATCGAGACTTCCTGGTCACCACCCTTCGTACACCGGAGTATTTGGCTGGAGACACAACCACCGACTTCATTGAGCGGGTGAAGCCGGCTCTTAAACGTGAGGTTTCACGGCAGGAATGCGTGCAAACCGCCATAGCGGTAGCCATGGAGGCACAGGCGGCACGCCGGGTTCAAGCACAGGCGCTAAAAACCCTGCCCAGCGGCTGGCGGAACTCCACCATGCCCATGGAGTCCGTGTCCTACGACATTGGCGATGAACAGATAACCGTGGCCTATCAAAGCCAGCGCGACGGTACCTTCAAGGTCGTCTGCGATGAACAGACCCACACGGTTACCGTCCATCGTGCGGGGCACGGATCTATTGATGTCGCCTTGGACGGTCAACGTCTGCAATTCGACATTCAGCAACAAGCCATGCGCTGGTTGGTTCACGGAGACCACGGGGATCTGGTACTGGTGGAAGCCCCCCGCTATCCCGACGCCCGCAGTGTGGACAGTGGCGGCGGCCTGACAGCGCCGATGCCCGGCTCTGTACTGGCGACAGAGGTGGGCGCTGGCGACAAGGTCGGCAAGGGCCAACTTCTAGTCATTTTAGAAGCCATGAAAATGGAACACCGAATCGTCGCGCCGCGAGACGGCATCGTCGAGCAAATGCACGTGACCGTGGGTGACCAGGTAGACAATGCGCAGCTGCTGGTCACTTTGGCGGACGAGGCATAACGGAACCGAGAATCAGAGGAACACTAGATGAGCAGCAACGAAGCAACCCTTTACGAAATACGCGACGGCGCGGCTTGGATCACCCTGAACCGGCCGGAAAACCGCAACGCGCTGTCGGCGATTTTGGTGACAGAGCTTTACGATCATCTGACCAATGCCAATGCTGACGGCCAAGTTCGCTCCATCGTTATCACCGGCAATGGCCCAGCGTTCTGCGCCGGCGCAGATCTGAAAAGCCCTCCAGGCCAACTTTCCGAGGGTGTCGGGCGGGCCGTGCCCTACGCCGATGTGCTTACCGCCATCATCAACAGCCCGAAACCCGTCATCGCCGCAGTCAACGGCGCCGCCTTTGCCGGCGGGCTGGGTTTGGTTGGCGCCGCAGACATTGTCGTTACCCGAACGGATGTGCAATTCAGTTTCAGCGAAGTTCGCATTGGGGTCATACCCGCCATCATCTCAGTGGTCTGTATGCCAAAGCTTGGAGTTCATCACGGCACCAAGCTATTTCTCACCGGTGAGCGCTTTGATGGCCAGCGAGCCGTCGATATGGGACTGGCCCATATTGCCGTACCCGAGGACGAGCTGGTGAGCACCGTTGAAGAACAGATCGCCATGATCAACTTGGGCGGCCCCATCGCTGTTCAGGAGTGCAAGAAGCTGGCCCGCCGAGTGACGCAGCTGTCCATTGAAGAGGGATTTAAGGAAACCGCCGAGTGGAGCGCACGCATGTTTCGGTCTGACGAAGGAGCCGAGGGGATGGCTTCTTTCCGAGAGAAACGCAAGCCCAACTGGGTAAAAGAATAACGAAAGAGGGTTCCGGGCCAGAGCGCTCGGCGAGGGGGATTGAATGAGTGATGTAATACGTATTGCCAATTGCAGCGGCTTTTATGGCGACCGCCTAGATGCTGCTCGCGAGATGGTCGAGGGCGGCCCCATCGACGTGCTGACCGGTGACTATCTAGCCGAACTGACCATGTCGATTTTGTACAGCCAACAGCAGACCCGGGGTGAAGACATGGGTTATGTCGGCACCTTTCTCAAGCAGATCAAAGACGTGGCCGCCTTGTGCTCCGAGAAGAACATAAAAATTGTTAGCAACGCTGGCGGACTAAACCCAAAAAGCATGGCGGCAGAAGTTGAAAAGATTTTGGCGGAGCTGGGCGTGGATTTGAAAGTCGCCTACATCGATGGGGACGACCTGCTGCCGGACCTAGATGCGCTGCAGGCCGATGGGGAGGACTTTACCAACCTAGATACCCAAGAAGACTTGGGCGCGACCAAACAAAAAGCTCTTACCGCCAACGCCTACCTCGGGGGATGGGGTATTAAGGAAGCTTTGGACCAAGGTGCGGACATCGTGATTTGCCCTCGCGTAACCGATGCCGCAGTAGTCATCGGCCCTGCGGCGTGGAAGTTCAACTGGCAGCGAAACGATTACGACGCGCTCGCAGGCGCACTCGCAGCCGGCCATATCATCGAGTGTGGTGCTCAATGTTGTGGTGGCAACTACGCCTTTTTTGAGGAGGTACCCAGCTTTCGTAACGTGGGTTACCCCATTGCGGAAATTGAATCCAACGGCAACTTCACCGTGACCAAGCACCCGGGGACCGGTGGGTTGATCTCAGAGGGCACTGTCAAAGCCCAGCTTTTGTACGAGATTTCCACGCCTGCCTATTACAACCCGGACGTGATCGCCCACTTTGATACCATGGCCATTCAGCAGACTGGTGAAGACCGGGTGTACGTCAGCGGCTGCCGAGGCAGCAGTCCGCCCACGACCCACAAAGTATGCTTCAACACCCAAGGGCCGTTTAAACAATCTATGGAAGTACTGCTCACCGGGCTGGATATCGAAAAAAAGGCGGAACTTTACCTAGATGCGGTATTCCACAACTTGGGTGGACGGGAACAATTTGACGACGTTGACGTTCAGCTGATTCGCAGCGACCAAGACGACCCTGACAGCAACGAAGTCGCTCATGCCGCCTTACGTGTCACCATCACCGGTCAAGACCCAAGCAAATTTGGGCGCATCTTCGCGGCGAAAACCACGGAATTAGGTCTAGCCGGTATACCGGGCAACACCGGCCGGGGGGCCGCCGGATTTAATGGCGCGCCAGCGATCATTCATTGGCCGGCTTTGATTGACAGCCAGCGCATTACAGAGCGGGTTCATTTTGGCGGCAAGACAACCGAGGTGTTGCCAACCCAGCGCCTAGGCCTAGAAGAGATCTACTATCAGGAAGTGCCGGTAAGTATCGCACCGGCGCCTGCAGGGCCTTTGCGCAAAGTTCCCTTTGGCCGTTTATTTGGCACTCGGTCCGGCGATAAGGGTGGCAACGCTAACTGCGGCGTTTGGGCATTAACCGATGAAGCCTATAGCTTTCTGTACGACTATCTGACCGTTGAGGAGTTCAAACAACTGGTGCCAGACTTTGGTCAGTATGAGGTTGAGCGCTACGATATGCCCAACCTGCGGGCTATGAACTTCTACATCAAAGGCGTGTTAGGAACCGGAGCCGCATCCAATCATCGCATCGACAAGCAGGCGAAAACTCTGGGTGAGTACTTACGGGCAAAACATATCGAGGTGCCTGAATCCTTGGCTCAAGGTATCAGCTAAGCCAACTCGAAGACTTATCGCCTGCCGCTGGAAAGAATTCGCCAGCGGCAGGCGACGATTGGTCTGGCTCAATTGCTCAGTCTGAATCGGACTCAATTACCTGAGAGCCTATTACCAGCAAGAAGTTCGCGATCACGATACCCGCAATGACAACGGCCACGTTATCGATGATTGCATTCAAATACGAACCCGCTACTGGAATCGCGTCCAAGGTGTCCGCGATCATTGGCATGGCGACGGCGGCAACAGAGTAGGCTGTTCTGCTAGCCATATCAGATAGCGGAGCAATAAAGCCGCTCAGCAATCCTAAGGCAACCAAAATCAATGCCCACCACTCCAGTGCGACAAAAACAGCGACAATGGCCACCAACAAACCAAGAATCGTCAGAATTCGATTCATACTCATAAGTTTCCCCTCATAGTTTTTAACAAAGCCCTTTCAACAGCACACTTAGGGTGCTGCTCTAACGCAAGGTCGCCAAAGCAAAGCACATACAAATTCAAAGACAGAGCGGTTGGATAAAGGAAATTTTCAAAGATGTGACAAAGAACACACTTTGGCAGGCGACTTCAGTCAAATTTCCGTCGTTGCTTCAAACGCCGTTGTTCCAAAGGCACCCCTAGGAAGATAGACGCGCGCCCACGGAAGCACTATTTTTGGAGCCGTCGCCCGCCTCATCTAAACGCAAGACCATCAAGTACTAACTGGACGCCCTATGAAGACCCTGAGCGTATACATCACCACATACTCAAACCTCTGCTTGCTGGCCTCAGCAGTGCTCAGTGGATTGGCCATATCTGGGACAGCCCGGGCTGAAGGCTGCGCGACACCGGCTCCGGCAGAACAAGCCGTCTATTGGGGCGACCTGCATGTGCATACCGAACTGTCCTTCGACGCCTACGCCTTTGGTTCAACGGCCACTCCGCGGGATGCTTACCAGTTCGCCAAAGGCCAGCCCCTCACGCTAGCAAATGGATCCGTAGCTCGCATTGATCGACCACTGGACTTCGCTGCGGTCACTGACCACGCCGCAACATTTGATGTGCTATACCTGTGTACCGACCCCATGTACACAGACAACGCCTATTGCCGCAACATGCGCCAAGCTCGAGACGATCGAGACGGACGCACCTTGTTTAACGATTTTCTCCTACCCATCGTTGGCGCCACCAAGCCGAAACCTGCGGCCATTTGCGAGGATGATGAGTTTTCATGCCCTGACGCCATGACGAATCAATGGCAACGTATTCAAACCGCCGCCAATGAAGCCAACCAGCCCTGCGAGTTTACCGCGCTGATCGGCTACGAATGGACCGCATCGCCGGGCGGCCTGCATTGGCACCGCAATGTGCTTTTTCGCAGCGAATCGGTACCGGATCAACCTTTTGACTACGTCCGTTTTCCAGAGGTATCCATGCTGTGGCAGCAGTTGGATACCCATTGCAAAGAAAGCGAAGGGTGTCAGGCCCTGACCATCCCCCACAACATCAACTGGGCGGACGGTGGCCCAACTTTCGATGTCGAACGCGAAGACAGCAGCATTCAAACCCTACGCATGCGTTTTGAGCGGCTTGCTGAAGTGCACCAAGAAAAGGGCAACAGCGAATGCATGGCAGCAACCCCCAGCGCGGACAGCGCCGACTGCGAGTTCGAACGGGTGGTGGAAAACGCCGCCAGAACGCGGTTAAGCGGGCCATCGGGCCTGACGCCGGAGCAAGCTTGGAAGCAGGCCCGGTCAAGCTACTATCGCACCCTGCTGAATCGCGGCCTTCAGACCTATCAAACAGGGGGCAATCGAAGCAATCCACTGATGCTGGGCGCCATAGCATCTACCGACAATCACTTTGGTCTGGCCGGTAAGGTCGCGGAAGAAGGCTATCGTGGCAGCATCGCCTCATTGTTTCTAACCGACGAACAAGTACTAGGAAATACCAACTTCAATCCCGGCGGCTTGGTGGCGGTATGGGCCGATGAAAACACCCGAGAAGCGATTTTCGATGCGCTCTACAGTCGCCGGACCTACGCCACCAGCGGGCCTAGAATTACCCTGCAATTTTCGGCTGGGGCTACCGCCGCTTGCCAAACCCATCCGAAAGTCGGCGACCAGCACACGGCCATGGGCGGCACTCTTAACGTCAGCGAGGATGCGCCACCGGTCTTTACCATCAGCGCACAGATGGACAAAACGCCTCTGGCGCGTATTGAGCTGATTAAGGGCGAACTGTGGG
>JAYOVN010000006.1:0-74273 GCA_038151515.1 Gammaproteobacteria bacterium
TTGTCGCAGGTATTGGTCTTGCCTTCACGCCCTGCGTTTTTCCCATGGTGCCAATTCTTTCCAGCATCATCGTCGGAGAAGGTCAAAGCCTAACGAAAGGTCGGGCTTTTACTCTGTCATTGGCCTACGTGTTGGGTATGGCCATGACCTATGCAGTGGTGGGTCTTTTGGTGGGCCTGTTCGGCGCCGAGCTCAACCTCCAGGCTACCTTGCAAAGCCCTGTCGTGCTGGCCACGTTTTCTGTGGTGTTTGTTTTGCTGGCCGGGGCGATGTTTGGCTTCTATGAGCTAGCGATGCCTGAAGGGGTAACCCAGTGGATCAACCAGCGCAGCGCAAATCAAAACGGAGGCAAGCATCCGTCGGTTTTCGTTATGGGGTCGCTGTCCAGTTTGGTGGTGTCTCCCTGCATTTCTGCGCCACTAGCCGGGGCGCTGATTTACCTCTCCAACACCGGAGACGCAGTGCTGGGCGGCAGTGCTCTGTTTGCGCTAGGTCTAGGTATGGGCGTGCCGCTGATGATCGTTGGCGGCAGCGGGGGGCATTGGTTGCCGCGCGCCGGAGCTTGGATGGATACCGTAAAGGGGATATTTGGTTTTGGACTTCTAGGCGTGGCCGTCTGGCTGCTTGAGCGCCTGCTTCCCGGCTCCCTTGCTCTGGCGCTATGGGCCGTGTTGCTGCTGGCCGCAGCGGTGTATCTCGGAGCACTGGAATTTGTGCCCAAAGCCTCGGGCGCTCGGTTTGCCCAAGTGGTTGGATTGGTTTTGGGTCTTTGGGGTAGTGCTTGTTTGTTCGGGGCCAGTGCTGGGGCGGTAGATCCCTTCCAGCCTTTGGCAGGTGTAACCGGCGGAGGAGGCGCCTCAGCGTCAGGCCACAAGGAGCTGCGCTGGCAACCGGTTAAGACGATAAGCGATGTAGAGAGCCTCATGGCAGCATCCGCCGGACCGGTTATTCTCGATTTATACGCGGATTGGTGTATCTCTTGTAAGGTGATGGAACGATCGGTGTTTCCTGTGCCCCGCGTGGCTGAAAAGATGGATCAATTCACACTACTGCGCGCTGACGTAACCCTCAATGACGATCAAGACCAAGCTTTGTTAAAGCGGTTTGGTTTGTTTGGCCCGCCGAGTTTGGTCTTTTTTGCCGACGATGGCAGTGAAATGGCTGATTTTAGAATACAGGGCGAGGTTGATGCGGATATTTTGAGCCGACATTTGAGCGCAGTTTTAGCCTCAGGGGGCTAATATATTTCAAAAACTTCGCTTAAAGTGAAGCCAACGTGTCAGTTTTGCTTAGGATAAGAAGGGTCGAAACCTTCAGGGAGAAGTAAGCCTCTTCAAACGTCGTATGCTGCCTAAATCTGGGAGAAGATGGCTAATATGGCCTGATGGCTGCATGTTAGGCGAAGTTTCACGTTTTTGTTGCGTGGTTGACGCGTTGTGATGTGTCTGAGCCGCTGCCGGAGCCTGATGTGTAGCGATACGAACTGTGAGTTGTTAAGGCGAGTGGTAAACGAAGACTTGTAGGAGAGGATTATGGATCTACGAAAAATCAAAAAACTCATCGAACTGGTGGAAGAGTCCAAGGTAGTTGAGTTGGAAGTGAGCAGCGGTGACGAATCCATTCGCATCTCCATGAAATCTTCGGCG
This sequence comes from Gammaproteobacteria bacterium, assembly GCA_038151515.1. Taxonomy (GTDB): domain Bacteria; phylum Pseudomonadota; class Gammaproteobacteria; order Pseudomonadales; family Azotimanducaceae; genus UBA4421. The sequence continues at coordinate 1,647 of JAYOVN010000006.1, forward strand.
GCCCCAGTGTCCCAGACAGCGCAACCAATCGGTGTGGTGCCCCAAGGGCCCGCAGCCTCGCCAGCGACTTCGTCAGATACCGGCGCCGTAGAAAAAGCACCCATGGCCGGTGTGTTTTATGCCGCACCTAGCCCGGATGCGGAGCCATTTGTTGCTCTAGGCCAAACAGTCAGCGCTGGCGATGTCTTGTGCATTATCGAAAGCATGAAAATGATGAACGAAATTGTCGCCAAGCAGTCTGGGACAGTCGCCAAAATACTTGTGGGCAATGGTGAGGCTGTTTCTACTGGCATGCCGTTGTTTGCTATTTCGTGAGTTGGATTCAACTCACCGTGTCTCTGGGCACCAAAGAAGCACAGGGTTTTGAAGATGCCTTGGTAGCGGCGGGGGCTGTGGCAATTACATACGAAAGCCTTGCCGATGAGGTGGTTTTAGAGCCAGCGCCGGGTGCCATACCCATGTGGGACAGTATTTCATTGCTTGCCCTGTTCCCAGTGAACGCGGATATGGCGGGGGTGAGCGATGCTCTGCGTGCACTGGATTCAGACATTCATCAACGGCTGGACGTGGCTTTTATCGCCGAAGAAGACTGGCATCGGCGTTTGGCGAATCACACGGTTCGCGCAGAATTCGGCAACAAACTATGGCTGCTGCCAAAGTCTGAGCACGGCAAGCCAGTACCCCAGTCCCAAAATGATGACCTAGGTGACACCGCCGCAAGAGCACTCTATCTCGAACCGGGGTTGGCCTTCGGTAGCGGCAGTCACCCCACGACTCGAATGTGCCTTGATTGGATAGCTCGCAACACTCGCAGCGGTCAGCAGGTTTTAGACTTTGGCTGCGGCTCGGGCATTCTTGCCATTGCCGCTGGACTGTTTGGTGCATCTGTTGTCGCTGTAGACCACGACCCACAGGCCTTAATTGCTACTCGGGAAAACGCGGAATTCAATGGGGTTAGTGAACGTATCATGACTCTTTCGCTGGAACAGTGGCAAGATGTTCAAGCACAACGGGCCAGCCACTTTGATGTGGTTGTGGCCAATATTTTAGCCGGCCCCATCGCCGAGCTTGCCCCCACCTTTTGCGACGTGCTCGGTGTTGCTGGGGACATGGTGCTGTCAGGAATCCTCGAGGAACAGGCACAACAGGTCATGGACGCGTACCCCCAAGTGATCTTCGCGCCGGTGACTCGGGAAGAAGAATGGGTCTGTTTAAGCGGTCGATTAAAGGAATAGTTTTACCGTTCAGTTTGGCGTGCCAAGTCTCGGGGCGGATGCAACAGAAAACACAGCAATGAAAGGGAGAAGGACATGATTGGCTACGTCACTATAGGTGTCAGCGATATGGCAAAAGCCTGCGCATTTTACGATGGGTTGTTTGCTGAGCTTGGCGCGAAACAACTGTTCGGCCAAGACCGAATTAAGTTCTACAGCGCGGGTCGCGGCCAGCCCATGGTGGCTATTTGCACACCCTACGATGGGCAACCGCAGCATCAAGGCAACGGTAACATGCTGGCCTTACCCGTAAAGCGCGCGGATATTGAGCGTGTTTACAACAAGGCCCTTGAACTCGGTGCCAGTGATGAGGGCGCGCCCGGGGAGCGATTGCCGGTCTTTTACGGGGCTTACGTGCGTGATCCAGACGGCAACAAGATCTGTTTTTACGAAATGACCATGTGAAGTTGGCCTAGGCGTCTTTCGGGGCCGTCCTAGTGACGGCTTTTGAAAACAGTGTCCGAACCAAGTCATTTGTATTAGCAAAACACCCAGAGCCACTACAGATTCTGGCTTGGTGGGTCTATGATTGCCGCCTTCAAAAATCGCGGCACGCCATGACAACTGCATTGCCAACAGCACCAGCGCTAAACCAGCCTATTTCCTTGTCGCCAAGCGGTGTGAACTTGCGCAGCCGTGTGGCCTTGGCGCCCATGGCAGGCCTCACGGATGTACCCTTTCGCACTCTGGCATGGAGCTATGGTGCCGGGCATATGGTGAGCGAAATGGTCACCTCCAAGGCGGAACTGTGGGATACCGGCAAAAGCAAGGCGCGCCGTGTTTTGATCCCTGGAGTCATGCCTCAGGCTGTACAGATCGCGGGTTACGACCCCCAGGTGATGGCCGAATCCGCCCAGCGTCTTGTGGATGAAGGCGTCGAACTGATTGATATCAACTTTGGCTGTCCGGCAAAAAAAGTGTGTCGAAAAGCCGCAGGTTCTGCGTTGCTGGGTGACATTGACTTGATCCAGCGCATTGTTGAATCCGTGGCCACAGCGGTGTCGGTACCAGTCACAGTTAAGACCCGAACGGGCCTCACCCTAGACGACACCGCTGGGACTCAGGCTGCGCTGGCGGCCCAAAACGCCGGAGCGCAGTTGGTGGTGATGCATGCACGCAGCAAGGCCTGCCGATTCAATGGCAACGCGGATCCGTCACGTGTGCGCCTAACCCAACAAAGCCTGCAAATCCCAGTGTTGGTCAATGGTGATGTCGCGGATCGAGGCTCCGCGGTGGAGGCCATGGCGCTCAGCGGTGCGGATGGCGTGATGATTGGTAGGCAGGCCGTTGGGCAGCCGTGGATTTTCGCTCAAGTACTTGGGTTACCAGAGCCCTCTGCCCAAGAGCGGTTGGAGGTAATGGGTCGCCATTTGGTCATGTTGCACGAGTTTTATGGCTCGGAACCCGGCGCTCGCATCGCACGAAAGCACATGCAGGCCTATATGAAACGCTGGGGCACAGGGCAGTTGATACCGTCCTTCATGACCATTGAAGATGGGACTGAGCAGTTGGCATGGTTAGAGCACCACAGGGAATACCTATTAACCCAATCCGAGCTTACACAGCCAAGGTCTGTTAGCTCGGCCAAAGTGGCCGCCTAAGGCGGCAACGATTAACGGCGGCTGTGCCGCCTTTTCCGGAGAAAAATATGTCGCTTACGATTCGCAGAGCACTGGTCAGTGTTTCTGATAAGACCGGTGTTGTTGGATTGGGCCAGGCGCTGGCGGCCGCCGGTGTAGAAATTCTGTCGACCGGGGGCACGTTCAAGGCACTACAGGATGCCGGGGTGGCTGTGGTGGAGGTGGCCGCTCACACGGGCTATCCAGAGATGATGGACGGGCGAGTGAAAACCCTGCACCCGAAAATTCATGGCGGCATCTTGGGTCGGCGAGGTACAGACGAGGGCGTGATGGAGGCTAACGATATAGCGCCCATTGACTTGATTGTGGTGAATCTTTATCCCTTTGCCGCCACCATCGCCCGGGATGATTGCACCGATGATATGGCCATCGAGAACATTGATATCGGTGGTCCAGCCATGGTGCGCTCTGGCGCAAAGAACCATGCCAGCGTGCTGACGGTAACCGATCCGGCAGACTACGACGAGGTGATTCAAGCCATGAGAGCATCAGCCATAGATGCGGCCATGCAGCGGGCCTATGCGGTTAAGGCGTTTCGCCACACCGCCCAATACGACGCTACCGTCGCCGGATACCTGGGCGCCGATGAACTGATGCCAGATTCTCTGACCTTGACCTACACCAAGGCAGATGAACTGCGTTATGGGGAAAATCCTCATCAAAAGGCTGCTTTTTATCGGGATAGCGGACCAAGGGCTGCGGGCACCATCGCCAATTACCAGCAGTTGCAGGGTAAGGAGCTTTCCTACAACAACATTGCCGATACTGACGCGGCATTGGAGTGTGTCAAAGTCTTTGATGCCCCCGCCTGCGTCATCGTTAAGCACGCCAATCCCTGCGGTGTGGGTGTGGCAGCAGACATTGGTGAAGCCTACGACAAAGCCTTTGCGACGGATCCGACCTCCGCCTTTGGTGGCATCATCGCTTTCAATCAGCAGTTAACCGGCGCCTTGCTGGAGCGCATTTTGGCTCAGCAGTTCGTGGAAGTGGTCATTGCGCCATCTGTTGATGCGTCAGCAGTAGAAGTGGCCAAGCAAAAAAAGAATGTGCGTTTGCTAACCTGCGGTGACTGGTCTGCGAAGGCCGCGAGTACCGGCTTACGGGAAATCAAGCGCGTGGGTGGCGGTTTGCTGGTTCAAGATGCAGACACCCTGTGCTTAGACGATGACGCGTTGCGTGTGGTGAGCAAGGTGCCGCCGACTGAGGCCCAAATGCAGGACTTAATGTTCGCTTGGAAAGTGGCGTGGTTCACAAAATCCAACGCAATCGTTTATGCCCGTGACCTGCAAACTATCGGGGTTGGCGCCGGCCAGATGAGCCGGGTGGTAAGTGCGAAAATTGCCGGGTTAAAAGCGGCTGAAGAAGGGCTTTCGGTACCCGGGTCGGTAATGGCGTCGGATGCTTTTTTTCCGTTTCGCGATGGTATTGATGCTGCCGCAGAAGCGGGCATAGCCGCGGTCATTCAGCCCGGTGGCTCCATGCGCGATCAAGAAGTTGTTGATGCGGCGGACGAGCACGGTATCGCCATGGTGTTTACCGGCGTCCGGCATTTCCGGCACTGATTGGGGTTCGACGCAAACGATGGAGAACGGTGGCAAAGTAGAGATGCAACCAACAACGGGAGCAGTCTGATATGAAAGTACTGGTAATCGGTTCCGGAGGGCGGGAACACGCCTTGGCTTGGAAACTCAAGCAAAGCGCTGGTGTAGACGAGGTGGTAGTCGCTCCGGGCAACGCAGGCACAGCAAGGGAGCCGGGTGTGCGCAATGTGGATATTGCGGCTACCGACATCAGCGGGCTGATTGATTTTTGCCGCAGTGAGAATGTCGGCTTTACTGTGGTTGGCCCGGAGGCGCCCTTAGTCGCCGGTGCGGTAGACGCATTTACCGACGCCGGCCTGCCCTGCTTCGGCCCCACCGCGAAAGCGGCGCAACTCGAGGGCTCTAAGGCCTTCAGCAAAGATTTTATGCAGCGCTACAGTATTCCCACTGCGGCGCATGAAACCTTCAGCGACCCCATTCCTGCCAAGGCCTTTGTACAGGAGCAGGGCGCTCCCATCGTCATAAAGGCGGATGGACTGGCCGCGGGCAAGGGGGTGATTGTGGCTCAGACTGAGGAGCAAGCCTTTGATGCCATCGATGACATGCTGAGCGGCAATAGCTTCGGTGAGGCCGGATCACGGGTGGTTATTGAAGAGTATTTGCCTGGTGAAGAAGCCAGCTTTATTTGTTTGTGTGACGGTACAAAGGCCATAGCCTTTGCGTCCTCTCAAGATCACAAGGCCCGAGACGATGGTGACAAGGGCCCGAATACTGGTGGCATGGGCGCTTATTCGCCCGCTCCTGTGGTGACAGCCAAGGTGCACGAACGGGCCATGGCTCAGGTCATCCTGCCCACGCTGGAAGGTATGGCAGCAGAAGGGGCTCCCTATCGAGGGTTTTTGTACGCCGGTCTGATGGTCTCCCCAGAAGGCGAAATTAAGGTAGTGGAGTTTAACTGCCGCTTTGGTGATCCTGAGGCCCAGCCGGTGATGATGCGCCTGCAAAGTGACTTGCTGCCAGCGTTGCAGCAGGCGGCCCAGGGACAGTTGCAAACCGATGAGTTGATCTTTGATAGCCGAGTTGCCCTTGGGGTTGTTATGGCCGCCGGTGGGTATCCCGGAGATTACGCTCAGGGTGATCAGATCAGCGGGCTGGACAAAGATCTGGAGGACACCAAAGTTTTTCATGCAGGCACCCGGCTTGATAAGGACGAAGTCGTGACAGCAGGTGGACGGGTATTGTGCGTGGTGGGTCTAGGTGACAACGTAGCAATGGCTCAAGCTCGGGCGTATGAGCGCATCGAAGCTATCGGCTGGCGTAATCGTTACTTCCGTAAGGATATAGGATATCGGGCGGTGGCGCGTGATGCGGAAGACAGCTAGCAAGATAGCTAGTTTGCATAAGTTCAACTGACCTAAAGGGTGCAGCGATGACCTCAAATCGACAGAACAATGTCATGGATGACTTGATCTCGGGTTTTGACCGCGGCTTGCGAACCATCATGGGGACCCATCAAGCTTCCCGGCCCAATCCGGCGGAGAACTTTGAAGAGGGTGAGTTGACCGAGCAAGAGCGAACCCACGTAGCGGGACTTATGCGGGTCAATCATACGGGTGAGGTCTGCGCTCAAGCCTTGTACGAAGGCCAAGCGTTAACGGCCCGAGACCCTAAGGCCAAAGCCGCCCTGCTAGATGCAGCCGCAGAAGAGCAAGACCATCTGGTTTGGTGCCGTCAGCGCCTAAAGGATTTGGATGCAAGGCCAAGTGTCTTGGATCCCGCCTTTTTTGGTCTTTCCTTTGCCATGGGTGCCGCAGCAGGCATGCTGGGTGATCGCATAAGCCTGGGCTTCGTCGAGGCCACAGAAGATCAGGTGGTCCAGCATCTCGATGAGCATTTGCAGGACCTACCGGAATGCGATCAGAAGACCCGGGAAGTATTGGAGGCCATGCGCGCGGACGAGAGTCGGCATGGTGCACAGGCCTTGGCCAATGGCGGCGCGGAGTTTTCAGCTCCGGTAAAGCGGGGCATGCGCGTGCTTTCTCGGGTTATGACGGCCACGACCTATCGGATATAGCCGTTTGAGGATTCAGCCGGCCAAGGTTTTGAAATGCGCAATTTGCTCGACCTGAAGCAAACGCTCGGGACTTCAGTTGGCAGGCTCCTGAATTTCGAAGGTATGTGAAATTTTCACCCCCGCCTGCTCCAGCATGATCGAGGCGGAACAGTACTTTTGGGCCGTTAGCTCAATGGCTCGTTCGACCTTGGTCGAATTGATGCCGCTTCCAACAATGACAAAGTGAATGTGTACGGTCTCAAAGACCGCGGGAACGGCGTCAGCGCGTGTGGCATTCAGTGCAACTTGGACGTCGTCTATCTGCTGACGGCCTTTGCGTAAAATATCCACTACGTCAAAAGCCGTGCATCCACCCAGGCCCATCAGCATCATCTCCATTGGCCGACTGCCGCGATTCTCGCCCCCGCTCTCCGGGGGGCCGTCCATGAGCACCTCGTGTCCAGACCCGCTGGTGCCCAAAAAATGAACGTTACCCTGCCATTTGATATCAACCTGCACATGCCCTCCTACGGGGTCTCACACCAATGCTCGCTAAAAAAACACCAAAAAAGTCAGTCGATTTGACTAAAAAAGCGCAATAACACGCTGTTTGGAGGGATTTTACTACCGTTGGTCACCAAGCGGGCGCGATTTTGCAAGTAAGGAATAGCATCAAGGGTCTGAAAAAAGCGACTGGTTCACACCGGCTTTGCCGAAATAGTGGAACCCAAGCGCACAGATGCTGACCCAACTGGGGCTTAAAGCAGTGAGGGCTAGTTGAAAGCCAGTTTTGACAAGCCAGTTGAAAAGGCCGTTTGAATTTTAGACGCGTAAAGAGGAGAGACCTCATGAAAGTAAGGGCGAGAGACAAGGTTACGAACAATGATCTAGGTGCGATGGTTGACTCATCAGCCTCGGTGGCTAGGTCGATTCAATTCCAATCAGACTTAGGTCGTCGCGTGAACGCTAAGGACCAAGAAAGTAATGATGATCAGATGCTAGCGGCCGCAAAGACCGAACAGAAATCCGAGCTGGAGTCCCAAATGCCGGTCACTCTGCGTTGTCTCTCTGCGGTAAGCGGTGTGGATGAGGACGTTTTGGTCATTCTGCTCAAAGACGCCTCAATGAAAAAGTACCGGCAGAAAGAAACGGTACTTCAACCGGGGGAGTTTGATGAGCACATTCACTTGGTTCTGGATGGTGTGGTGACCCTGCACACTTACACGGAAAATGGGCGGCAAATTATCAACGACTACCTTGGCCGAGGGTATTTTTTCGGAGAGGTCGCACTAACAAATCCTGAAAACCCGGATTTTTGGGCGAATTCAAAGGGTGGCTGCACTATCGCTTCGATACCGCGAGGGCATTTCATAGAAGTAGGAATGTCACACCCCAGTTTGCTTCGGGTGTTAACAGATCAACTGATTGGCAGATTACGAGCTGCGGATCACAAAGCGAGAGATCTGGCATTCCTAGACGTGAGCGGGCGGGTTGCCAATGCCCTGGGAGAATTGGCGAAGGGTCCCTGCGCCATCACTCATCCGGACGGCATGCAGATCCGTATGACGCGCCAAGAGATCGGCTTAATCGTAGGCTGTTCTCGAGAAATGGTCGGGCGAGCCATTAAGATGCTGGCGGAAACCGGCGAGATCGAAGTGAACGGTAAAAACATCGTCGTTCGCGGTACACGCTGATCAGAGCACAAACTTAGAGAGCCGGCGCCAGAAGCAAGGTATTGGAAATAGGTACTAAAAGTTAGCACTAAAAGTTGGTACCAGAAGCAGACATTTGAAGCAGGCATTAGAAATAAAGTGCGGGGTTGTTTAGGCGCCTAGCAACTCCGCCAGTGCCCCTCCCGGACTGGGTTGGCGCATCAGGGCCTCGCCCACCAAAAAGCAAAAAACCCCGGCAGCAACCATGTGCCGTACATCTTCTTTTCCTCGAATCCCGCTCTCGGTTACTACGGTAACGCCCTCGGGAATGTGGGGCAGCAGATTTAACGTGGTGTCCAAGGATGTATCGAAGGTTTTCAGATTACGGTTGTTAATGCCAATGAGGTTTGGTTCCAGATCTAAGGCGGTTTCCAGTTCTTGTTGATCATGGACTTCGATTAGTACGTCCAAGCCAAGATCATGTGCCGTTCCGTGTAGGTTCGACAACTGTTGTGCTGACAACGCGCTGGCGATGAGCAAAATGCAGTCGGCCCCCATCAGCCTCGCTTCTAGGATTTGATAAGGGTCTATCGTGAAGTCTTTGCGAATGATGGGTAGTTGCACGGACTGCCGAACAGATCGTAAATAGGCATCTGCCCCTTGAAAATATTGTTCATCGGTAAGAACCGACAGGCAGGCAGCACCATTGGCAGCATAGTCTTGGGCGATGGCAACTGGATCGAAATGTTCTCTGATGACGCCCTTGCTGGGAGAGGCTTTTTTGATTTCGGCGATGAACCCGGGTTTGTGCGCAGCGGCACGAGTCCTTAGGGCGTCGACAAATCCAAGGGGGGCTGTCAGTTCTGAGCTGGAAATTAAGCGCTCCAGCTCTGTCATGGTCTGCACCGCTTTTCGCTCGGCTAGTTCCTCGACTTTCGTCGCGATTATTTGATCCAGAATGGTGGTCATTAGGTCTGGGTATCCTCGGTTGCCGACTCTGCCATCAGGCTAGAGATTCGCACTAACTCGGCTAAGCGCTCTTTGGCCAGGCCGCTGGAAATCGCATCCTGAGCCATGGCGACCCCGTTAGCCATGGTATTGGCGACCCCGCTCACATAGATGGCGGCGCCGGCGTTCAGCGCCACAATATCTGCGGCAGCACTGGTGTCATCACTCAGAGATTGTTTCACTAGTTCCAAGCTGGTGTCGGCAGAATCCGCCACCAACCCCGCATATTCTTCATTCGTCCTAGGCTCGAGACCGAAATCAGACGGTGAGATGTCGTATTCAGAAATATCGCCGCGTTTTAACTCCACAACGTGGGTGGGTGCATCCAAGCGGATTTCATCCAGGCCTTGGCTATGAACCACCATGGCGTGTTCTGAGCCTAGCAGTTCCAGTACCTTGGCTACCGGTCGCTGCCATTGATCCGAAAAAACGCCTATCACCTGACGCTTCGCTCCGGCAGGGTTGGTCATAGGTCCCAACACGTTCATGAGGGTGCGAATGCCAATTTCCTGACGCACCGGACCGGCAAAACGCATGGCGCTATGGTGGGCCTGCGCAAACATAAAGCCCACGCCGATGTCATCAATGCAGGCGCCGATTTGTTCCGGAGTTAGTGCTAGTGAAACACCGGCGGCCTCCAAAACATCAGCGCTGCCACTGAAACTGGTCATCTTTCGGTTGCCGTGTTTGGCCACTTTCGCGCCGGCGCTGGCAGCCACAAATGCCGCAGCGGTGGAAATGTTAAACAGTTTGCTGCCACTGCCGCCGGTGCCACAGGTATCAACCAGCACGTCGCTTGTGACCGGCACCTTGGTGGAGAGCTCGCGCATGGTGATCGCCGCGCCGGCGATTTCGGCCGGCGTCTCACCCTTGACCCGCAAAGCGGCAAGAATGGCGCCGATTTGACTGGCGGTTGCTTCCCCAGACATGATTTGTCGGAAAACTTCGGTTGTTTCCTCTTGAGTTAGATCATTGCCTTCGACAATTTTACTCAGGGCTTGGGGTATCTGCATGTTATGGCCTCTTTTAACTGCCGGTGCCTAAATCGCTACCGCTGCAAAAAATTGTTCAGCAGCTGATGGCCAGACTGGGTCAAAATGGATTCTGGGTGGAATTGCACGCCTTCCACATCCAACTCCCGGTGTCTCAGGCCCATAATGGCATCCATGTCGCCATCAACTTCTGTCCATGCAGTGACTTCCAGCACATCGGGCAAGCTGTCCTGATCGACCACTAACGAATGATAGCGGGTGGCCTCGAATGGGTTGTTCAAGCCTGCGAACACGCCCTCACCCCGATGGTGAATCATAGAGGTTTTACCGTGCATCACTTCTTTCGCCCGAACAACTTGGCCACCAAAACTTTGGCCGATGCTCTGATGGCCCAAGCAAATGCCCAGTAGCGGAATTTTACCGGCGAAGTGGCTTACGGTAGCCAGCGAAATGCCTGCCTCGTTGGGGGTACAAGGTCCCGGAGATACCACAATTTTCTTTGGGTTCATGGCCTCTATGTCAGCAATGCTGATTTCGTCATTCCGTTTTACGGTGACCTCGGCGCCTAACTCCAGTAAGTATTGAACGACGTTGAAGGTAAAGGAGTCGTAGTTATCAATCATTAAAATCATCGGATACTGGCCCCTAATTCTCTGGATTGACCATGCGATTTTCCGCCATGGCTGCGGCGCGAAAAATAGCTCTGCCTTTGTTCAGGCTTTCCTTCCATTCCAAGCGATCGATGGAGTCGTGGACGATGCCACCGCCAGCTTGAATGTAAAGGTATCCGTCCTTGATCACTGCTGTTCGAATGGCAATGGCTGTGTCCATGTTGCCGTTCCAAGCCAAATAGCCCACAGCGCCGCCGTAAATCCCGCGCTTTACCGGCTCCAACTCGTCAATGATTTCCATGGCACGTACCTTGGGGGCGCCGGACAAGGTGCCAACCGGTAGCGTTGCTCGCAGCACATCCATGGCGGATTTGTCCGGCTGTAGCCTGCCTTGGACAGTAGACGACAAGTGCATGACGTGGGAGTAACGCTCGATGACAAATCGCTCCACCACTTCTAAAGAGCCCGCTTGAGAAACCCGGCCTACATCGTTGCGGGCTAAATCGATGAGCATCAGGTGCTCGGCGAGTTCCTTAGGATCTGCCTTCAGTTCTGTTTCGAAGGCCAGATCTTCCTCCTCGGTATGCCCGCGCCGGCGAGTTCCAGCCAGCGGACGGTTGGTGATGACGCCATCCTCCACTCGGGCCAGAATCTCTGGCGAGGAACTGACGATTTGAAAATCGCCCAAGTCCATAAAGTACATATAGGGGGAGGGATTGAGACTGCGTAACGCCCGGTACATGTTGATGGACGGAGCTTGAAAAGGAATGTGCATGCGCTGGGCCAGCACTACCTGCATGATGTCACCGGCCCGGGTGTATTCCTTTATCGCCTCTACGGCCGCCTTGAATTCTTCTTCGCCAAACTCCGAGACAAAGTCGCTTTCTCGAACCGAGTGATTGGCGCTGCCGTGCTGCAGGCCTTGCACCGGCAAAGCCAGTGTCTCTTCTCGATCTCGGAGGCGCTTGCGCATCGCGTCCTCGGCTTGGGGGTCGTCAGCATCGACTAGGCTGATCATCTTCATGCTGCCTTCAAGGTTATCCATGACCACCACTTCTTCACTAACCATTAGCAAAATATCGGGAGTGTCCAAGCGGTCGTCCACAATGGCGGGCTGTAACCGTTTTTCCACATAGCGCACGGTGTCATAGCCGAAGTAGCCTACCAATCCGCCAAAGAAGCGGGGCAGGCCGTCAACATCAATGACCTCAAAGCGGTTTTGGAACGCTTCGATAAAAGCCAGAGGATCATCGGTTTCTACATCCTCGACTACCTCGCCGTCGGTGATGACTTGAACACGTTGGAGATTGACCTTCACCACGGTGCGGGCGGGCAATCCGATGATGGAATAGCGGCCCCACTTTTCGCCGCCTTGGGCAGACTCCAACAGGTAACTGTAGGGCCCTTTGGCGAGCTTGAGGTAGACAGATAGGGGGGTGTCCAAGTCAGCTAGAGCTTCATGAACCACGGGTTTAAGGCGGTAGGCGGGTTGTAACGTTGTCATGTGTTGTTCCGAAAAAAATGAGCAAAATCAGGAGATAGGCGTTCTGGGATATCGGCTTGCGCCAAGTAACCATAGAAGCCAACGGTGGTTAGCGTCGCCAACTACCTCGCCAAGGTTTTTCATTTCTGTTCGGGTTCACACGAGACCTCGTCGATCTATACCTAAGAAAAGCGCAGGCTAACACGACATTTCTGGCATGTGGAGTGCAAGAATCCACACTTTTGCCAAACGGAAGGCTGTTACCGAATGTCCGCAGTGTCTGAGGGCAAAATCTGGTCCATCCGGTGAAACAAATACGTGGCCTTCAATGTTTCGACATCAATGCCATGGTTGTAGCCATGACGAAAACACGCCACATCCACTCCTGCGGCCTTGGCTGCCTCGACGTCGGTTATCGAGTCCCCGACCATCAGGGCATTGACCGTTGCCACACCCAGCTGGTTCAAACATAGATCAATGGGGTCAGGTGCAGGTTTAGGTGCGGCCGCGGTATCGCCGCAAATAACACTGGTGAAGTAGCCGTCTAAGGACATAGCGTCCAACAGCGGCAACACAAATCGGCTGGGTTTGTTGGTGACAACGGCCAGTTTCCTACCCTCGTGACTAAGGTGGTCTAAGGTGTCAATAACCCCAGCATAGACGGTGCTTTCCTCAGCCACGTGACTTGCGTAATAGTCCAAGAAATTCGCTAGCAAGGCATCCACCGCTGCTGGCTCCAGAATCAAGTCATGATGCGCAAGGGCTTGAGTCAGGGAAAACTTGGCCCCGTGGCCGATCCAGTTTCTGGCTTGCTCCGTCGTGACGCCTCGATAGCCGGCCTGCTGCAAACTGGCATTGAGCGCTTGACCAAGATCTGGGGCGGTATCCACCAAGGTGCCGTCCAGATCAAACAGGTATGCATCGTAGCTTTTGGTGATCACGCTCACGCGTCGGCAATTTCATCGCGCATGGCATTGATGGTAGCAGCGTAATTGTCTGCGCCAAAAATCGCTGTGCCGGCAACAAAGGCATCTGCACCTGCGGCGGCGGCGGCGCCAATGTTGTCGATTTTGATGCCGCCATCGACTTGTAGACGGATGTCTCGCCCGGATGCATCGATCAGGCTTCGTGCTTGTCGGAGCTTGTCTAAGCTTGACGGTATAAAGGCTTGGCCGCCAAAGCCCGGATTCACTGACATGATTAGCACGAGGTCAACCAGCTCAATCACAGGGTCCAAGGCGCTTAGGTGGGTCGCGGGATTGAAGACCAGCCCCGTCTTGGCCCCGCCATCACGAATGACACTCAGAGTTCGGTGCAGGTGCTCGGTGGATTCGGGATGTACGGTGATGTAGTCCGCCCCGGCAGCCAAGAAGTCTTCGACTAAGCGATCGACGGGTTTCACCATCAGATGCACGTCGACGCAGGCGTCAATACCCGCTTTTCGCAGGGAACTGAGTACCAAGGGCCCAACCGAGAGATTGGGTACGTAGTGATTGTCCATTACGTCGAAGTGAATGGTGTCGGCGCCAGCCGCAAGGACGTCTGATACTTCTTCGCCAAGACGGGCAAAGTCTGCGGCTAATATAGAGGGACAGATCCAAGGATTCATAAGCGCTCGCTGCATCGAAAAGCGCATGTTAACCGAGGTGGATTTAGATGCATGCACTTTTGACGTTGGTTTGGCATCTGAACTAATTTTCTTCAGCGTTGACGGCTGTGTAGTCCTCATGAGTGCCAATATCAGACCACGAGCCGTTGTGCACTTGAGCAGATACGCGCCCTTGGGCCGTGGCTTGGAACAGTAGATCCCGTAAAGAGAATGGCCCGTCAGGTGAATCCCTGAAAAGATGACGGTGGAGTATGGCGATACCACTGTAGACGAAGTCGCCGCCTCGGGCAGTAACGCGCCTGGCGAGATAGGAGAAGTCGCCGGCCTCACGACTGGAGGGGGTTGGCACTAGCACCAAGTGGGCAAGATCTTCTGGCAGCAGATTTTTGGGAAGATCCTCGAACGCAAAGTCGCTGTAGATATCAGCGTTGCAGAGAATGAACGTATCGTCTGCCAGTAGCGGCAACGCCAACTTGATACCGCCGCCAGTCTCCAACAGAGTTTGTTCGCGACTATAGCTCACCGAAACCCCAAGGTTAACACCGTCGCCTAACAGCGCCTCAATCTGGCTGCCAAGGTGGTAGGTGTTCACGACCACCTCGCTGACCCCGGCTAGGCGTAACTTTTCAACCAATCTCAGTATCAGCGGTATACCTTTTACAGGCAGCAGCGGTTTGGGCGTTGTATTGGTCAAAGGCGCTAGTCGAGTCCCCTTGCCCGCAGCCAAGATCATGGCTTTCACGCTGGGTCCTCACGGTTCAATAGTTCGAGCTGATCCGCGGCTGATGACCAAGCGGCTAGCAGTGTGTGGAGTTGGTGCAACTCGGGATACGCCTTTGTTAAAACGGTAAGCCGCCCCAAGGTTGGGGCGATGTAACCCAAGTGGCTGGATTTGCCGTCCCGCAGATGCAGTCGAGCGAAAATGCCAATGGCTTTGATTTGCCGCTGAATAGCGCAGGCATCCAGCCACCAAGTGAGTGTTTTCGTGGAGACCCCCGTCAGCTCTGGGCTGTGTTGGGCAAACCGCACTAAGCAGTTGGCGATCAGCGATTCTTCGTGAGTGTAGTAGCAATCCCGCAGTAGCGATGCAGGGTCATATAAAACTGGACCCATCAGGGCGTCCTGAAAATCGACGATCCCCAGTTTTTTTGTCAGGCCATTGCCTGTGATCAACAGGTTGCGACAGTGGTAGTCCCTGTGAACACACACCCGCGGCTGTTCGAGCATGGCGCTAACCAGTATCTGTCTGCTCGAAGTAAGTGCCTCAGTGGCCTCATGGCCCAGGGACTCAGTCATCAGCCCTTCCACCAGCCACTGGGCGCACAAGTCAAACTCCATAACGAGGCGCTCGCCGTCGTAGGCGGGAATGGCAGCATTCTTCACCTGTTGGAAGGGGAGCAGTGCATCCAAGGCGAAGTTCACGCACTGGGCGAGGTGCAGCGGATTTTTCTCGTCTTCTTGATAGGCCTCGACTAGGTGGGTTTCGCCTAAATCCTCCATCAAGAAGAAGCCCCGCTCCTGATCTCGCGCCAGCACCTTCGGTGTTCCCAAACCGGCAAAAATCGAGGCTAATGCCACGAACTGAGTGTTGTTCTCCAGCTCCGGCGGACTCCACATGGCCACCCAAGAATGTTCCAGTGAATCGTTCTGGACGCGATAAAAGTGCCGATGACTTGCCTCGACCCGAAGCGCTTGCAGGGAGATATTTGCCTGTTGATGCTGAGGTGAGGATCCACCGATGCTTCCCTGGGGCTGCAACTGCTTCTGACACCAAGTCTGTAATTCGTTAACTGAGTTTTGCACGATAAGATTATATCCGGTGGGACATTTCTTTTATCATGCGGCGATGAAAAATACCCGTTTCCGTTTGCCACTGCTTATCGCCAGCCTTCTGGCCATAACAACCAGTCCCATGTACGCCAGCGAACGGACAGATGCCTTGCCATCGTTTGCTGAGGATTTAGCTTCAGACCTCTATCTCCGTCAAACTCAGCCCAGTGCTCGCAGCTTTGGCCAATGTCTTGGTGGTTACAAGCCGGCGCCAGTCGATTCAACCGAGGAGGTTCCAGCCTCAGGTGCCTCCGGCAATCGCGTCATCTCTGCAGCCATGGATCGCCTGATCGGTGAACGTAGTGGCACCATTCAGTTTCAGGGCGATGTGGTAATACAAGACGGGGGTCGACGTTTGCTGGCTCCCACTGCCTTAGTGGATCAAAGCGACGAGCGCGTGCAGTTTCCCCAAGGCCTGTTAGTCAGCGAGACCGATCTTGTCCTTCAGGGTCAGAGCGCGGAGCTGGGATTGGATGGACAGTCTTTATCGCTGGAAGGTGTGCAATGGGTGATACCAAGCCAAGGCCTTAGAGGCACGGCTCAAGGGCTTAGCCGGTCTACCGACGGCAGACTGTTGTTACGTGATGCGCTGCTGACTCGCTGTGTGCCGGGTAACGCGGGATGGCTTCTGAGTATTAATGAGCTGGAAATCAACGAAGCCGAAGCGTATGCCCAGGGTAAGGGTGCGGTGTTGCGCCTTCGCTCGATACCGGTCGCTTATTTGCCTCGCCTGCGAGTACCCCTAGATGGGGGGCAAACTACCGGCTGGCAGATGCCCTCCGGCAGCCTGAGCAGCACAGACGGGTTGGAAGTTCAGGTGCCGTATTACTGGCAGATTTCGTCCCAGGTAAACGCTACCGTGGCACCACGTTGGATTAGTGAACGAGGGGGTGGCGTGGACGGCAACCTAAGTTTTGCAAGTGCAGCCCAAGTGGGTCAGGTGGATGTTTCTTACCTGCCATCAGATGATTTGTATAACGGGTTGTACGACGAAGACGTCTATAAGGAGCTGGGCGGCGCCAACGTCCTCGGTGAGTTTGATGCCGCAGATCGCTGGCTTATTGCGGCAGATCAATTAGGCAAGTTGGGCGCCTTGACTACTCGCGTGGATTTTGCTCGGGCCAGTGATCGAGACTTTTTTCGGGATCTCAACTCCTATGTTGGATTCGCCAAGCCAAACGCTTTAAACCAGCTGCTGGAAGTGTCCTATGCCAATGATTACCTAGATGTGAGCTTGCGGTCATTGGGTTTTCAACGATTGGATGAACTGGACATCGCCGATTACGAGACAGTTCCCTCGCTACAGGTAGACTATCGCTCAAATCCCCTTGGCCAAGGGTTTGGGGTGAATCTTCACGCACAGTGGTCCCAATTTGAAACGAGTGGCAGTCCTTTTTACTCGGGCGCAACCGCTGCCCGCAGTATTGAAGGCAGCCGCAGTCACTTGGCGCCATCTCTGAGCTATCGACGGGATTACGCCGCCGGTTTTTGGGCTGCGACCGGGGGCTACAAATTTACCCGCTACGACCTAGATCATGTACCAGCAGAAACGTATCCAGCGCTGGACGCGCAAACCGACAGAGACGTTGGTTACTTTAGTGTCGATGGCGGGCTGTTTTTTGAACGTGAGCTACAGCTCAATGGCGGACTGTTTTTGCAAACCTTGGAACCAAGGGTTTACTACCTAAGGCAGGGTCACGAACAACAGAACCTGCTCCCGGTTTTCGACAGTATGCCGTTGAGTATGACCTTTGAGCAGCTGTTCATGGACAACCACTTCGCCGGGTTAGATCGCATTGGCGATGCCGATCGAGCGACACTCGCTGTCACCAGCCGGCTTATCAGTCCCGCCGGGCAAGAGGTACTGACCGTCAGCGCCGGACATTTACAGCACTTTTCCACACCCCGCGTAACGGTGCCGGGATTTGCCGATATCGGCGTGAACGATTTGTTCGCAGGTGATGTCGCAATCAGTCTCAGCAATCGTTGGCAGCTGCGTAGTCAACAATTGTGGAACTACGATGAAAGTCAGTGGGAAGAAATTGGCGCGAGCTTGCATCTGCGCGGCGAGGGCGTGGGACGCTTCAATTTCGGTGTCAAAGATCGGCGCTTGGATAACATTAAACAGGCAGAAGTGTCTGCCTACGCGCCGTTGAACCAAAACGTGGCATTCACCACACGCTGGCACTACGATCTGGAAGGGCACCGAACCTTGGAAGCGTTCGCAGGTCTTGAGTATGACGACTGCTGTCTGCGCGTGCGGTTGGTGGCTCGCCAATACCTAGAGAATCCCAGTTACCGCCTGTTCGATACGCCGGCGTCACTGCTACCAAACAATTTTCTGCGTACCGATCGCAGCGTATTATTTGAGGTTCAATTAAAGGGTTTGGCAGGAATTGGCAGTAAAGTAGAGGCGCTGCTGCAACGAGGCGTGTACGGTTACGCCACTCCAGCCATGCGGATGCAGCGGTACGATGCAAACTAGGGCATTTTAAGCCCATGGGTTGGGTATGGACCCAGAACGGAACACTTGAACAAAGCAAGAATTGGAACAGAGCAAGAACAGCATGAAAATTCAACACCTCAGCAGTCGGGTTGCCAGTACACCCAAGGCCATGCTCGGCAGAGTAAAACGTCTGGTATTGCTCGCACTGATTTGGGTCCCCCTTCAGGCAGGGGCTGAATACCAACGCCTAGAGGCCATCGTCGCTGTTGTTGATGACGACGTGGTGCTGGCCAGTGAGCTGATAGCCCGACTGGAGACGGTTCGGCGCTCAATTAAGGAAAATAACCTGCAGCTGCCCCCGGGCGATGTGCTGGTCAACCAGATCATGGAGCGATTGATCATCGAGAACATTCAGCTCCAAGAGGCGGCAAAACGCGGCGTCACCATTGATGACGAGACTTTGGCGCGAGCCGTGACCGAGTTCGCTCGAAGCAACAACATGACCATGGAGCAGTTCCAGCAAACATTGGTTCAAGACGGCACCAGCTACCGGCAATTCCGTGAGGAAATTAGGAGCGAACTGACGATCACACGATTGCAGCGAGCAATGATTAACCGGCGTATCGCTATCAGCGAGCAAGACGTTCAAGCGCTTTTGAACTCACCCTTTTATCAGCAGATGTTCTCCGACGAATACAGAGTCGGGCACATCATGCGCAGCCTTGAGGACGATGCCAGTGAGGCTGATAAAGAGGCAGCGATCGAAGAAGCGGCAGGCCTAATTGAAGAGCTTCGAGGCGGTGCGGATTTCGCGCAGATGGCGATCGCCAAGTCATCGGCCAGCACGGCGCTGGAGGGTGGCGATTTAGGATGGCGTCGGGCGGGTGAGCTGCCAACCCTCTTTTCGGACGCGGTGCTGGACATGCAGGTGGATGAAATCGCAGATCCTATCGTCACCGGCTCGAGTATTCACATCATCAAGCTCCTAGGCCAGCGCGGAGCAGGCACCGAGCGGTTGTCACAAACTAATGTCAGTCATATTTTGATTAGGCCTTCGGAAATTCTCACCATGGCTCAAGCCAAGGACCAAGCAGATGATGTGTATCAATTGCTTCAGGATGGCGGTGACTTTGCCGAACTGGCAAAGGAATACTCAGAGGACCCCGGTAGTGCACTGAACGGTGGTACCTTGGGGTGGTCTACGCCAGATCAGTTCGTTCCCGAGTTCGCCGAAGTCATGGCGTCTACGCAGATAGGCCAAATTAGTGAGCCGTTTCAGAGCGAATTTGGCTGGCACATCTTGATTGTGCAAGATCGTCGGGAGCAGGACATGAGTGAGGAGGCTCGCCGTAACATGGCCATGGACTTGTTGTTCCGTCGTCGCTTTGAAGAGGAGCGTCAAGAGTGGTTAAAGGAAATTCGCGACGAAGCCTTTGTTGAAATGCGGCTTTAGCAGCCTATGCCTGTGATCGCCATTACCCCCGGTGAACCCGCCGGTATTGGTCCCGACCTAGTGATCAAGGCCGCCCAAGAAAACCGCGACGCGGCGTGGGTGGTCATCGCCGATAAACGGATGCTTGCGGACCGGGCTAGGGCATTAGCGCTGCCTTTGCGCCTCGACGAGCAGGTTAATGCCCCCAGCTTTCAAGCAACTCATCTCACCGTTCTAGACACGTCCCTAGCGGCCCCGGTTAGGCCAGGAGCGCTGGATGTGAGAAACGCCACGGGAACGCTCCAGGCCCTTGATCGTGCGATTCAGGGGTGCATGGAGGGCCGCTTTCATGGACTGGTGACCGGTCCCATGCAGAAGTCCATCATGCTGGAGGCTGGCATCGCCTTTTCGGGCCATACAGAGTACCTAGCCCAGAAGTCTGGCGCGCCAGATGTGGTCATGATGTTGGCCAGTGAAACCATGCGTGTGGCTTTGGCGACCACCCATCTGCCGTTACAGTCAGTATCCGCGGAACTCACCCAAGAGTTGTTGGAACGACGATTGCGCATTCTCCAGCGGGTGCTGCAAGACCAATTTGGCGTGCCCTCGCCGCGCGTATTGGTTTGTGGTCTCAATCCCCATGCCGGCGAATCCGGTCATTTGGGACAAGAAGAAATTAATGTGATTGAGCCCGTGTGCCAGCGCCTGAGAGAAGAGGGCATCAACATTGTGGGGCCACTGCCCGCCGATACGCTGTTTACCCCGAAGTATCTAGAACAGGCAGACGCGGTGATGTCGATGTTTCACGATCAAGGTCTGCCCGTATTGAAGTACTCGGGTTTTGGTCGGGCCGTGAATATTACGCTGGGTTTGCCTTTTGTCCGCACATCAGTGGATCACGGCACAGCCCTAGATCTGGCGGGTAGTGGCCTTGCGGACGTTGGATCTTTCAACGAAGCCATGGCCACGGCGGTTGCATTAACGGAACCAGTCCATGCGCCCACGTAAACGCTTCGGGCAACACTTTCTGCACGATCAGCAGGTGTTGCGGAATATCGCCAGAGCCATGTCTTTGCAGCAGGATCAACGGGTGTTCGAGATTGGTCCGGGCCAAGGTGCGCTTACCGAGTACCTGTTCGATGAAGGCCTAGCCCATTACTTGGCCGTCGAGATTGACCGAGACTTAGCGCCTCTGCTGGGGCCAAGATTTCCCGGCATAGAAGTGCTCGAACAGGACATCTTGCGAACAGACTTGGGGCAAATTTTGACCGCTTCTGTCGCCCAAGGTGCTTGGCGAGTAGTGGGCAATTTGCCCTACAACATTTCATCGCCCCTGCTTATGCAGCTGATTGACCATGTGCTGGCCAGCCCAGACAGCGTCCGGGACATGCACTTTATGTTGCAAAAAGAGATGGCCCAACGACTCACCGCAGTGCCCGGAACCAAGGCGTGGGGGCGCTTGAGCGTTATGACCCAGGTCACCCTCGATACCGACTATTTATTTGACGTGCCTCCCGAGAGCTTCCGGCCGCCGCCAAAAGTGGATTCGGCGGTGATCCGGCTAACGCCAAAGCAAAATAGCGTGCTACCTGTGCCGCGAAAGAGTCTGGATCAAGTGCTACGTTTGGCTTTTGCCGGACGGCGAAAGCGCTTGTCCAACGCGCTGAAAAGTTTGAACTTGGACTGGCAGCTCGTGTCAGTAGACCCGGGTCTGCGAGCAGACGATGTCACCATTGAGGATTTTTTAGCGTTGGCTGGCGCTGCCAGCAGCACTGAGGTTCAATCGGACTGAAATCCACAAACATGCTGGCTGGGTTGAGCCACACCAATAAAGCGAGAACACAACGGTGAGCGAAACAGATCCAAAACAGACGATCAATGTGTCGGTGCAAGTGAATTATCTGGCTTCCGAGTCCACTCCAGATCAAGAACGGTTCGCGTTCGCCTACACCATTACCATAGCGAATCATGGCCCCATTCCCAGTCAGTTGTTGAATCGACATTGGGTGATAACCGACGGTGTTGGGGATGTTCAGGAAGTGCGGGGTCCCGGAGTTATCGGCCAACAGCCTCGGCTTACCCAAGGGGAGCAGTTTACGTATACCAGTGGTGCGGTAATCAAGACCCCGGTAGGAACCATGGAAGGCAGCTACGAATTTCGCACCGACGGGGGGGAACTCTTTGACGTACCTATCGAGGTTTTTTCCCTGCGCGTTGAAGGTCTGGTGCACTAGAACAGATGGCCGTCTACGCAGTAGGTGACGTTCAGGGTTGTTGGCGTGAGCTTGAAGCGTTGATCCAGAGGATCAACCTCAAGGATAGCGATGAGCTTTGGTTAGCCGGGGACCTGATAAATCGCGGCCCGGATTCCCTCCAAGTGCTGAGACAGGTGCGACAGATGGAGGACCAGTGCCGCGTGGTGCTTGGAAATCATGACCTACACTTCTTGGCCATCGTCTTTGGCGGCAAAAGTCCGAGTGGCAAAGACACCTTTGATGAACTGTTGGCCGCAGACGATGTTGAGGATCTGGCTCATTGGCTGCGCGGGCAGAAGCTCCTTCATCGCGGCTATGGGCATGTTATGGCTCATGCGGGGATTCCGCCTCAGTGGTCTGTGGAACAAGCCCAGGTTTTTGCCCGGGAAGTAGAAACAGTGATTGGCCAGAACGATGTTGTGGCAGAGCAAGCGGAGATTTCTTATCGGGACTTTTTTTCAGCCATGTACGGCAATCGCCCGGCGCTGTGGGATGACAGCCTAAACGGTATGGACCGGCTGCGCGCTATCGTAAATTATCTGACTCGTATGCGGTTGCTGGAACCCAGTGGCGCCATGGAATTCGCTCACAAAGGACCGATTGAAAACATGCCTGATGGCCTGATCCCATGGTTCGCAGAGCCTAGTCATCAACCATTGACCCACAAGGTTCTGTTTGGACATTGGGCTTCACTGAACGGTGAAACCGGCGCATCAGATTACATCGCCCTAGATACCGGCTGTGTTTGGGGACGGCAGTTAACGGCCTATTGTTTGGACAATGGCCAGAAATTCGCGCAGCCCGCGCTTCACAGCAGTTGACGCTGCTTAACTAACGAACTGTGCTTTCTGGGGCCTAAGGGTCTTGCACAGCCTGCCCTACTTCCACCACAGTAATGATATCGCCACACAAGGCATTAACGTGCTAACCGAGAAGCTTGAAATCTATCTGGTGGGCGGCGCTGTTCGAGATCGTTTGATCGGCGCACGTAATAACCGGCCCCAGTCCGTCTCGGCCAAAGACCGGGATTGGGTGGTCGTGGGCGCAACACCGGCCCAACTGCTGGAGCTGGGTTTCGTACAGGTGGGCAAGGACTTTCCGGTGTTTTTGCACCCGGAGACCAAGGAAGAGTACGCGTTGGCCCGTACCGAACGAAAACGCGGCAGTGGGCATACGGGGTTCGAGGTGGATGCGAACCCCACGGTCACGTTACTGGAGGACTTGTCTCGGCGCGACCTGACCATCAATGCCATTGCCGAAGGTGCGGATGGAAGGCTAGTCGACCCCAGCGGGGGACAACAGGACATTAGCCAGGGCTGGCTGCGTCACGTTTCAGCAGCCTTTGTTGAGGATCCGCTGCGTGTATTTCGGGTGGCGCGTTTCGCGGCCCAACTGGCGGGATTTCAGGTTGCACCCGAAACCCAGCGGTTGATGAGTCAGATGTGTGCTCAAGGTGAGTTGGCGACCCTGTCTCCAGAGCGGGTTTGGCAGGAACTCGTGAAAGCCTTAGCTGGACCAGAGCCGCAACGATTTTTTCAGGTACTTGAAGCCTGCGGTGGTCTGGCAGATTGGTTGCCGGAGTGTCAGGCTAGGACCTGGGATGTCGCCTTCGATCCCCGCCCGGACGCCATGGTCCGGTTTGCCAAGCTGCCGCTGTCCGAGCAAGCGTTGTTGACGCTGGTGGATCGCTTGCGCGGACCAAAATCCTATTCCCAAGTGGTTCAAGACCGGTTCCACCATCTGCCGTTGTTGCAGAGTTGGCCGCGAGTTGATGCGGCAGCTCTGTGGGAAACCTTGCTTCAGCTGCGGGCGCTTCAGGACACTCAGCGCCTGATCCGGTTGATCGAATTGATCGACGGGGCGGAAGGTCGCCGGCGACTGGAGCAACAACTGTTGCCCCTGTGTGCCCAGCTGAAAGAGGTACGGCTAAGCGACGAGCAAGCCCAATTGAAGGGCCCTGCGTTTGGTCAGGCTCTGAGTCAGCAGCGTCAGCGGTATGTGCAAGAGTACTTGTCTGATTTGTAGTTGCCCTTGGGCAACAACGTGCTACGCCTTCTCTCGGTAAATCTCCACGCCCACCGCCGCCGCAGCGGATACTGCCTTGGGCTTTTCCACCCGCACGGTTACCGCGTCGGCACCTGCTTCGAGGCACAGACCCGCTATGTCCTCCACTAAGGTCTCGATCAGCAGGTATTCGCCCTTTGCGGTGAGAACCTGAGCGGCATTCGCCAGCTCGGCGTAGTTCAGGGTGTCGTCGATATTCTTGCTTGCAGCGGCATTGGCGGTGTCGGTGATTAGGGTCAGATTAATGACGACCGGCTGAGGCGTAACACGTTCTTCCGGCAGAATGCCTAAAATCGCGTCGAAGGTGAGATCTCGAACAAAAATCCTGTCACGAGGGGAAGCGGCGTCCTTCATATCGCTGCCAATTCGGTCATGGGCCAGCGTGGGCGGGTCATGATGGCCAAATTCTCGGACTGGCCGCCGGCCATGCGTAGCGCACCTGCATAGGCGATCATGGCGCCGTTGTCGGTGCATAAATCCAGAGGCGCATAAACAATTTCCGCGTCCAGTTTGTCTGCTAGTTCTGCTCGCAAACGTGTGTTAGCGCTTACTCCGCCAGCTATCACCAGTTGCCTAGCCCCGGTTTGCTCCATGGCCCGGCGGCACTTAATGACCAGGGTGTCTACCGCCGCCATCTCAAAGGCGATGGAGACATCGGCTACATCTTGCTGGGTGAGCGGGCTCAGGCTTTGCACGGTATTCAGGGCGTAGGTCTTCAATCCGCTGAAGCTGAAATCCAGTCCGGGGCGGTCGGTCATTGGCCTCGGGAAGCGAAAACGCTCTGGATCACCGTGTTTGGCTTGCTCGGCAATCTGTGGTCCCCCTGGGTAGCCCAGTCCCAGAAGCTTGGCGGTTTTGTCAAAGGCCTCACCTGCTGCATCGTCTACGGATTCTCCGAGCAGGTCATAGGCGCCAAAGTTCTTAACGTGTACTAGCTGGGTGTGACCGCCAGACACCAGCAGTGCCACAAAGGGCAGGTCCAATGGGCTGCCTTGGCGATTGATCAGCGGGGCCAGCAAGTGAGCTTCCATGTGGTGAATACCAAGCGCAGGAATGCCCAGTGACCATGCAAGGCTCTTGGCGAAGGAAGCCCCCACCAACAAAGCGCCCATGAGTCCTGGGCCTGCGGTGTAGGCAACACCATCAAGATCATCAAGGCTTTTGCCTGCGCTGGTGAGAACTCTCTCGGTTAATGGCGTGATCTTGCGAATATGGTCCCGAGACGCCAGCTCGGGTACCACGCCGCCGTAATCGGCGTGCAGGGCCACTTGGCTGTGTAAGGCGTGGGACAGCAGGCCCTCGTCACTGTCGTAGAGGGCCAAACCGGTTTCGTCGCAGGAACTTTCAATACCAAGAATAAGCATGGGCGCATGGTACAAAAATGCGCTGGGCGATGCTGTGAAATCTGATCCGGTTCAAGAGCTGTCTCATCGCGCGCGCGGGGTTGCCGCACCTGAACCCTATGTGTAGAATCCGCGCCCTCATTGGAAACAAGTTGAACCATGCCTCACGTAAGAGTCAAAGAAAACGAACCGTTTGATATCGCCCTGCGTCGATTCAAGCGCTCATGTGAAAAAGCCGGTGTTCTTAGCGAAGTACGTCGCCGGGAGTTTTATGAAAAGCCAACGGCTGTGCGCAAGCGCAAAGCGGCGGCAGCAGTTAAGCGGCACATTAAGAAACTGCAGCGCGAATCCAGAAAGTTCGAGCGCTCCTACTAGTAGGGGCCGTCCGGCTTGGGCCGGATAGGTGCGGCGAGCGGTTAGGATGTTTGAACCCTCGATGGGGTGCAAACCAAAAAAACCTACTAATCCACCAGCCGCCGCCTTTGAGCTATGCTAAAAAGCCCCTCCAGTAGGGGCTTTTTTGTGGCTGGGAATTCCCAGGTTATGACGTGACGAAACAGGAAATGGAAATGTCCGAATTAAAGGCTGCGCTGACTCAGGCAACCAAGGAGGCCATGAAGGCTCGCGATAAAGATCGTGTTGCTACGCTGCGAATGGTAAACGCTGAGCTTAAGCGCATAGAGGTCGACGAGCGCCGGGACCTGAGCGACGACGATGTGTTCGCTGTGCTGAATAAGATGCTGAAGCAACGCAAAGATGCGATGCAGCAGTTCAAAGATGCCGGCAGGGACGACTTGGCTAGCATTGAGGCTTACGAGATCAGCGTGGTCGAAGGCTTCTTGCCTGCCCAGATGCAAGGCGACGAGCTGGCTGAATTTGTGGCCAGTCTTGTGGCGAAGTCTGGCGCTCAGGGCATGCAAGATATGGGTAAGGTAATGGCTCTGCTCAAGTCAGAGGGTCAAGGTCGAGTGGATATGGGTGCGGCCAGTGCCATGGTCAAGGCTCAGCTAAGCGGCTAACGCACAGCCAGTTCGCATGAATAACATGCCGGGTAGAGGCCGCCGGCGGTGCGGTCTGTATGTGTTATTGTAATCAGCCAACTCCGTACGGGTTCTTTCGTGGCTGGTCTAATACCGCAATCCTTTATCAATGACCTAATTGATCGCGTCGATATCGTCGACGTCATTGACGGTCGCGTGGCGCTGAAAAAGACCGGTAAGAACTACTCGGGCCTGTGCCCATTCCACGACGAGAAATCTCCTTCCTTTTCGGTGAGTCCGGACAAGCAGTTTTTCCATTGTTTTGGCTGCCAAGAAAGCGGCACCGCGCTGACATTCCTGATGAAATACGAGCGCATGGAATTTGTGGAAGCGGTGGAAACCCTGGCCAAAGACATGGGCCTCACGGTGCCCCGAGAGCAATCCAATCGCAGTTACGTGGAGGTGGATCAGGGCATCTATCAGGCCTTGGAAGGTGCTGAGGCGATATACCGCCAGGAGCTTCGCGGCGCTGATGTGGCCGTAGCCTACCTCAAGGGCCGAGGTTTGACTGGCGTGACCGCCAGAGACTTTGGTATCGGTTATGCCCCGGAAGGCTGGCACAACGTCAGCGAAGCGCTGATGGCGAAAGGCAGTACCAGCGATGCACTGCTCAAAGCCGGGCTGACCATCAAGAACGATAACGGTCGCGTGTATGACCGATTTCGTCACCGAATCATGTTTCCGATTCGGGATGTGCGCGGTCGGGTTATCGGCTTTGGCGGTCGAAAGCTGGGGGATGAAGAAGGGCCCAAATATCTCAACTCACCAGAAACACCGGTGTTTTCCAAGAGCCAAGAACTTTACGGCCTGTACGAGGCGCGCAAAGCCCTACGCAACATTGACCGGCTGTTGGTCGTAGAAGGCTACATGGACGTTGTGGCCTTAGCCCAACATGGGTTTCGCAACGCGGTGGCTACCTTGGGCACCGCTACCGGCGAACCCCATTATCACAAGCTTTATCGCTATACCGACGAGGTAATTTGCTGCTTTGATGGCGATAAAGCTGGTCGTTCCGCTGCGTGGCGGGCCTTGGAAAGCGCGTTGCCGGTGCTCAACGAACACCGGCAGCTGAAGTTTGTGTTTCTGCCGGACGGCGAAGACCCAGATTCGCTTGTGCAAGGTCGCGGCCCAGAAGCCTTTCATGAGTTTTTGCGCAACGCTACACCGGGAATTGAATTCTTGTTTAGCAAGCTGGGCGAAGGCTTGGATCTGCAAACCTTAGACGGTCGTGCACGCTTTATGGGGTTGGCCAATCCCTACGTAGAGAAGATCCCTGACGGTATTTTGAAGGACCTAGTAAAAGCTCGGGTGCGAGAAATTGGAGGTATGGCTGCGCCAATAGCGGGTGGTGCTCGGACCTCGGGCCTGCGACGGAATGAGAGCCAAAATGCCGCCGCAAGCAAGGTCTCTTTGCTGTCTGCGCGGCTGCTAACCATTTTGTTGAAGTCGCCCATGTTGTGGCATCAGCTGGAAGACGATCAGCGCCGAGAAATCATCGCCCACAGTCAAGATCTGGGCCTACTAGGAGAACTGACGAACTTTCTGCTAGATCGACCTCAAGCAACAATTGACGACGTGCTGATTGGCTGGCCGGATGAAGAAGGGCAGAAAGCACTCATCGAGATGGCAAAGAAACCTCTGGATTTAGGTGAAGAGGCTTGGTTTCAAACCCTGGCGGAGGGCTTCGATAATCTGCTGCGGCAAAAGCAAAAAAGCCAGCGCCAACGCTTACTAGCAGAACTGGCGGCTCAAGGGGAGGATGAAAAGATAAAAGCCGCGTTATCTGGATCGACATCCCGAGCTCACAGTGAACCCCAATCTCAACCTCAGAGCCGGCCAAAGAGCTAATCCCACCAGCGCTTTTCGTCAGCTGTTTTTCGTACTTCTGCGATAGCCCGACCCCGCAGTCATTGGTCAGTAATCGTGGTTGTGAGATGCCTGCATCTGGCGTGGTGGGACTCGCATTGGTATAATCCACGGCTCGCTCAGACAAAACCGACAATATCGAAAGGCTTTGGACAACTCGCCAAGACGTTAAGTAAGGACTTTGGCGCGCATTTCCGTCCACTTCATTCAGCCGCAAAGGTGTGTCATCGAGAGTCGCAGCAGTGCTCCAGCAAAGTAAGGAGGGTAAAAACTTTGCTCAAAAATGACTGACTAACGAAGGTAAGGCAGTCCAGCCACATTGATAACAAAGCCGTCGGATGGTGCCAGTGAGTTTTGGTCGCCAGCGTTGTAGACGCCGAAGCATTCAAGTTGGGGAAACATGACTAAACAAATTACGACCGCGCAGCAACAGTCACGCCTAAAAGAGTTGATTGCCAAAGGCAAAGAGCAGGGGTATCTGACCTATGGCGAGGTAAACGATCACCTGCCGGATGATATTTCTGACCCAGAGCAGATCGAAGACATCATCCGCATGATCAACGACATGGGTATCACGGTGTACGAGACCGCACCGGATGCCGATGACCTGCTGTCCACGGAAGAAAATACCGCCGACGAATTGGCGGCAGAAGAAGCGGCTGCTGCCTTAGCCGCTGTAGAAACCGAGGCTGGCCGCACGACGGATCCTGTGCGCATGTACATGCGCGAAATGGGTACGGTAGAACTGCTAACCCGAGAGGGTGAGATTGCCATTGCCAAGCGTATCGAGGAAGGCATTCGCGACATGCTCACCGCCTTGGCCAGCTATCCGGGCACGGTAGAGTACTTGCTGGAAACCTACGCCGAAGTCGTTAAAGAAGAGAAGCTTGCAGACCTCTTGGTGGGCTACCTTGATCCAACCGAGCACGTGCCAGCAGCCACCCAGATCGGTGCAGATGGCCCCATCGCTAAAGACGACGATGAAGACGACGAACCCAAGGGCCCAGATCCCGTTGAAGCGAAGAAGCGGTTTTCTTTGCTCAAGCGCCAATTCAACAAGTACAACAAACTGGTTGAAGAAAAAGGCAAGAACAGCAAAGAAGCAGTTGCTCAGCAGGTCAAGCTTGCAGAAGCGTACTGCTGCTTCAAGTTGGTGCCCAAGCATTTTGACTACATGGTGTCCTTAGCTCGGGACTCCCAAGAAGTCGTGCGGCATCAAGAACGTCTGATTACTAACGCAGTAGTGCGTCGCGCCCGAGTACCCAGGGATATTTTCCGCAAGGAATACCAAGGCAGCGAAATCAGCGTGACCTGGATCAACAAGATCGGCAAGGTCAAGAAAGAGTATGCGGCTGGCCTAGAAGCTCAGCGTGAAGACATTGCTCGGTGCCAGAAGAAACTGAAAGCCCTGAGTAAAATCACCGAACTGTCAGTGCTCGAGATCAAAGACATTAATCGGCGCATCTCGTTGGGCGAGGCTAAGGCCCGCCGGGCGAAGAAAGATATGGTGGAGGCAAACTTACGTTTGGTGATCTCCATCGCGAAAAAGTACACCAACCGTGGCCTACAGTTCCTAGATCTGATTCAGGAAGGCAATATCGGTCTGATGAAGGCGGTGGATAAGTTTGAGTATCGACGCGGGTATAAATTTTCTACCTACGCAACTTGGTGGATACGTCAGGCAATTACCCGCTCGATAGCGGATCAGGCGCGGACCATTCGTATTCCGGTACACATGATCGAAACCATCAATAAGCTCAGCCGAGTTTCTCGGCAGATGCTGCAGGAGATGGGGCGCGAACCTACGCCGGAGGAGCTGGGCGAACGCATGGAAATGCCGGAAGAAAAAGTTCGCCGAGTGCTTAAGATTGCCAAAGAGCCGATCTCGATGGAAACACCCATCGGCGACGATGAAGACTCCCACTTGGGTGATTTCATCGAAGACAATACCATTGGCTCGCCCATTGATTTGGCTACGGGTGAGGGCCTGCGCGAAGCAACGAAGGATGTATTGGGTGGGCTGACCGCTCGCGAATCCAAAGTGCTGCGTATGCGTTTTGGTATTGATATGAATACCGACCACACCCTTGAGGAAGTGGGTAAACAATTTGACGTGACCCGAGAGCGGATCCGTCAAATCGAGGCGAAGGCGCTGCGCAAGCTGCGGCACCCAAGCCGATCCGAGCACTTGCGAAGCTTCTTAGACGAGAGTCTGGAAGGTGGTAAAGGGCGAAACGTCTGATTCCAAGCGGCAGCTAGAATCAGACACGAGAAATTGGGCCTATAGCTCAGTTGGTTAGAGCAGTGGACTCATCAAAATGGTGCGCCTGATGCTGAAAAGGTCAGGATGAACGGGATGAATTCAGGGAAACCGTAGCTTTTGCGCAAGCAGGGCCGGCAATCCTGAGCCAAGCCGACAGTACACTGTCGGAAGGTGCAGAGACTACCTGAGAACTGGCGGCGGTCTTCGGACAGCCCCAAGCGTTCTTAATAACAGGCAAGAGCGTCCCGCTCCCTAACGCAGTGTCCGTCACTGGCGAGGGGGATGAGATAGTCCGCACACGGTTGAAAAATCGTGACAATGTGAATCCATTGGTCCCAGGTTCGAGTCCTGGTGGGCCCACCAATTTCTCAAATCAAAGCGTTGTTTAAGGCGCGGCATAAACAGTAGCTCCCACCAAATCAAGCCGTAACCCTCTGTACGCGGGCCCTCCTAGCGATACTCAGTTTAACGCTGCAGGGATTTGTGCCACCGGATATATGAATCTGAAATCGAAATTGCAAAGGAACGATGGAATAACCATTGAGCGATATCAAGTGAACAAAAATGCACGTACCAATATTCGACCTGCTCTCCAAGAGCGCAGTCGAGATAAGCGGGATCGTTTGATCAAGGCCGGACTAAATGTCTTTTCCAGACACGGATACGATCAGACGCGCATGACAGACATTGCAGCGGAGGCTGGTGTCTCGGTCGGCGTGCTGTACCAACGCTTTAATGACAAGCGCGGCCTGTTCGAGGTGATTGTCGATAACCTCGCGCATCGACTGAGAGGAGAGCTTGATACGTTTTTTGATGAGATAGATGAAACGTGGAGTTTGCAGGAGCTTATCGAGCGGCTCGTTGGAAATCTCATCGATGGTATTGATCGTGACGTAGGCTTTTTTCTTGCGCTCATTACAGTAGGCGAAAAAATCCCCGGCATGGTCGACCGACTCGCCGAGATAGATCACCTTCGCGCCCAGCGGTTAAGGACCTTCTTAGTCGAACGTTCTCTCGTAGATCCAGCCCTAGTTGACAAAGAAAGAGTTTTTTTTGCCTTGGCTACCGCAATCCGAATGTTGTTGGTAACGGCCAAAGTTGATAGAGACCCGATTCGCTTGAGTGACTCTCGAATCCGGGTTGAATTGGCCGCCATGCTTGCTGGATATCTGCAGCCGTAAAAATATGAATTAACGTTTACATTAGCCTCTTCTGCATCTATATTCTTCGATATTAATGCCAAGCATTAATATTGGGGAGTTAATGGAGAAGCGTGTCCTCTGGGTTGGAGGCGCGTCTAGAGGAGGATTAAATGCAAATTTTACGAATAATAGTGGCGTCGATTGCGGCGCTCTTGACGCTTTCGAGCTTTGCGGCGATTGAGGAGGTTGTCGTCACCGCGCAGAAGCGTACAGAAAGTGTGCAGAGCGTACCTATCTCGATCACTGCAATCTCGGGTGATGAGTTGGCACGTCGCGGCCTGAACAATATGCAGGACGTAGCGCGAACGGTGCCTAACTTTGACCTGCCAGCCTCGAATAACATGCGTAACGTTTCGGTGCGTATTCGTGGTATCGGCTCCACGGGCACAAATCCAGGGATTGAAAAT
The DNA here is from genome assembly GCA_038151515.1 of Gammaproteobacteria bacterium. Lineage (GTDB taxonomy): Bacteria > Pseudomonadota > Gammaproteobacteria > Pseudomonadales > Azotimanducaceae > UBA4421. The sequence continues at coordinate 33,658 of JAYOVN010000006.1, forward strand.
AGTGTCGGCACGTTCTTAGACGGCCTGTACATGCCTTCAGGTGCGATGTCCTTTGGTGAGTTGAGTGACATTCAGACGATCGAGATTCTGCGCGGACCGCAGGGCACACTTTATGGGCGAAACACCCCCATTGGTGCCTTGAATATCACCACCTTAAAGCCATCCCATGAAACCGAAGCGATGTTACGCGTAGGCTATGGAGACTACGATCAAGCAAGCATCAGCGGTCACGTCGGCGGGAGTTTGTCGGACAGTGTGGCAAGCCGCCTGTCATTCTTTTACCGCGACAGAGAGGGGTACGAGGACAACCTGTTCACGGGTAGTGATGTTAATGACAACAGTGAATGGGGTTTAAGGGGCAAAATGCTTTTCGAACCTAGCGACACGGTGGAAGTCATTGGGACGGTCTATTACAGCGAGATCGAGCGCCGTTGCTGTATGGGTGAGCAGATTCAACCTAATCACCCGACCTTTGGCATAGCAACTCCGGGCTTTATTGCGGCTCAGGAAGCCGCGGGCTATCCCTTCGTCAACTTTGTTGATGACGACCATATCGTCGACGGCGATGACGAAGGAGACGACAGAACGGATTCCTTCGGGGCATCAGTACAGGTGGAATGGGATCTCGGGGGCGGGCATCTCTTTACGTCTATCACCGGTTACCAAGATTGGGAAAATGACGTCTCCATCGCTGCCGATTCACTGAAAAATCCAGTACTCACCAGTCGCCAGATTTTGAACAACGAAGTACTGAGTCAGGAGTTCCGCCTTACATCGCCTTCCGATCAGGCAATCGAATACATCGCTGGATTGTACTTTTACGAGCAGGACACGGCCTTTGACAGTGATGCGGTTATCGGAGTCGGTGCAAACCGCGTCTTCCCTGCGCCGCCTGCTGCCTGCCCGCCGCCGTGTTCGGCCGTGGCAGGTGATAGCGTTCTGTCCGTGTTCGAGCAGGATACCAGCAGCGTCGCTGCCTACGGTAATTTGACCTATAACCTGAGCGACGTATGGGACGTCACTGGCGGCCTGCGTTGGAGTCGGGACGAGAAAGATGCCTTTATCGACCACACCAACGCAGCCGGCAACGGCTTCGTTGTTAACAGCCTGATTTTCCCACCGGCGTCGCCAGGAAATCAGGAGCGCTCAGAAAGCAAGGTCACTTGGTCATTTAATACTCGTTACCAGCTCAGTGACGATGTGATGGCGTTTTTCACAACCTCTACGGGTTTCAAGTCTGGTGGTTTCAACTCGCGACGCTTACCTGCGGGAGCAGCCGTTGAGTTCGACGAAGAAGAGTCCACGACCTTTGAAGCAGGAGTTAAGTCTTTTTGGTGGGATCGTCGCGCTATGCTGAACATGACAATCTTCCATACCCGCATTGAGGGCTTTCAGGAGTCGACTCTGTCGCCAACCGGCACCGGTTTCATCGTCGGTAATGCAGGTGAGCAAGAGGTCAGCGGCGTAGAAGCGGACTTTATGCTGGCGCCAAACGAAAATCTGACCATTAACGGATCCCTAGCCTATCTGGATGCGGAGTACACAGATTTTAGCAACGCACCCTGTGGTGCTGGAGAGGTTCCAGACAACCCGGAGGATAAAACCTGTAATCGTAACGGCCAACGTCCGGGGCTTAGTCCAGAGTTTGCTTATACGCTCGGCGTTGAGTGGGCCCAACCTTTCCGTGACTCTGACCTTGAGTGGTTTGCACGTGCTGATTATTCATGGCGCGACGAACAGCAGTTGATCCGTGTCACATTGGATGAGATTGCCACTCAAGATGCCTATGACTTACTCGATTTGCGTGTTGGTATTGGGTCTCAAAGTGGTACATGGCAGGTAGATGCATTCCTCAAAAACGCCACGGACGAAGCCTACTTTATACAGGCCGCAGGGCAGCCTGTTGGCGGGCTTATTTCTGGTGGTGGCCCGGCTGGCGCCAGAGGTTTTGTGGGTTGGTATGGTCCGCCTCGGGTATGGGGTCTGGAGGTGACCTTGCGGCCACGCGGTTAGAGCTAAGGTCTCTCAGATGAAAGTTGAAAATCACCTGCGCCCTAACAGGGCGCAAATGGCTGGTTTTGCAGATGGGGCCAGTGATGGCCCCATTTATATGCTGAACTTGCTGAAGTATCGGGACAGAGCAGAATACCCCGATGGTCGCGACACCAAACTAACGGGGCGTCAAGCCTATGCGGTGTACACGCAAGGCGTTAGTGCGCTTTTACAGGAGTTTGGTGGATCTTTGACGTTAAAGGCTTCCGTAAAGCGCCTTACCATTGGCGAGGTTGAAGAGCTTTGGGATGATGTTGCCATTGCCATGTATCCATCTCGTGCAGCCATGCTGCAGATGATGCAATCCGCGAAGATGCAGGATATTGGCCAGCACCGGGCAGCTGGGCTTGAGGGTCAGTTGAACATCGAATGTGTTGACGCAACAGGGTCTTGGTTATGAACGTGACGATGAGTGCGCGCGGTCTTCTGTGGGGGGGTGCTGCCACTGTATGGCTTGCTTTTACCGTGTGGTACACCGACTTCGGCGGGCCGTTGACAGAAGCCGAGATCGAAGCAGCGCTGGTTGCCCTTGAACGACGGGGCATGGAAGTTGAGCGTTTTGACCAGTTCGAGCGGTTTTTGCGCGAGGATAGCGGTGAGCAGTTCCTCATGGTTAACAACATTGACATGAATGAGGACCCTCCCCCTATGCCGGGCTTTGGGCCAGACGCTACGGCTGAGGACTACAGTAACCATTACATGGAACACATGTATCCCCAGCTGTTGTCTCGGGCCTGTCACCCGATCTTCGTTGGCAGCGGTTTGGGTGTGGGAATTGATGTTGTCGGTATCGAGGGCGCCGCTGAGTGGGATCGTGCGGCTCTGTTTCGATACAAAAGCCGCAGGGCCTTTGTCGAGATCGTTACCCACCCTGACATGGGGGCAAGGCATGCTTACAAGCATGCCTCCTTGGTCAAAACCATTGCCTATCCGGTAGAGCCGGGTCTGTATGTCAGCGATCTGCGGATTATCCTCTTCCTCGTCCTAGGACTGCTAACCGTCGTGGTTGATGCGTATCTGCTGCCATTTCTTGCTAAAAGGGAGAGTTAGTGTGAAGAGAAGTCTCATATCCGCATCAATTTTGGTGATCGTGGTAGCCGCGTTCGCGTTTCAATACCGGACGGATCTTTTGTTGTTTTATATCTCTCAACAATCCCAGCCTGAGGTGGGTCCTAACGTTCCGATTCAGTGGGAGCGTGGTCCGGATGAGGCAACCCTATCGCCCGCCGCCCGCCCCCCTAACATCGTATTTATTTTGGCGGACGATCTCGGTATCAACGATCTGACGGCTTTTGGCGGAGGCGTTGCCGGAGGTGCGGTGCCGACACACAGTATTGATACCTTGGCCAAAGAGGGCGTTATGTTCACCCAAAGTTATGCGGGGCACGGGACATGCGCTCCGTCCAGGGCGATGCTGATGACGGGTCGTTATCCTACGCGCACCGGATTTGAATTTACGCCAACACCGCCTGGTTTTAGCCGCATGGTCACCATGATGGGCAACGAGATGGACGATGGTTTGCCACCCGGGGACTACAATCAGGCGTTAGACGAGAGTCAACCAGACTATTGGACCAAGGGTCTCCCTGCAGAAGAAATGACGATCGCCGAGATCCTAAAAAATAAGGGCTATCACACGGTTCATATCGGTAAGTGGCATTTGGGAAATCGTAACGGTATGGCGCCGAATGATCAGGGCTTTAACGAAAGCCTATTGATGGATAGCCAACTCTTCGCCGAAGAAGACGATCCTAACGTCGTCAACGCAAAACTCGCCTTCGATCCGATCGACAAATTTTTGTGGGCACGAGGACGTTTTTCCGCCCGCTTTAACGGTGGTGATGCGTTCAAACCGGGTGGTTATCTGACCGACTATTGGACAGACGAGGCATTGAAGGTCATTGAGGTAAATCAGCATCGCCCCTTCTTTTTGTACCTTGCACATTGGGGCGTTCATACCCCGTTGCAGGCAACTCGAGAGGATTATGAAGCCGTTGGTGACCTGCAGCCCCATCGGTTGCGTGTCTACGCAGCGATGGTCAGATCCCTAGATCGTAGTGTGCGCAGAGTAGAGGAAAAACTTGAAGCGCTGGGCCTCTCAGAAAATACCCTAATTGTCTTTTCCAGTGACAATGGCGGGGCAGGCTATATTGGTCTACCGGAGGTCAACGCACCCTATCGAGGCTGGAAGATCACCTTTTTCGAGGGCGGTATCCGTGCGCCCATCTTCATGAAATGGCCGGCAAAGATAACGGCTGGCACTCGGATAACTCAACCGGTCGCCCACATCGATTTGATGCCGACCATGGTCGCCGCGGCGGGAGCAGAGATACCGCCCCAAATAGAAATAGACGGTCAAAATCTTCTCCCGGTGACCCTTGGTACAGGGGAACTTCAACGCCCCAATGATGCGCTATTCTGGCAGTCCGGGGGGACGCGGGTTGTGCGGGCAGGAGACTGGAAACTTCAGGTGGAAGCTCGCCGGGATAAAAAGTGGCTCTACGATTTGGGCGAAGATCCCACGGAGCAAACCAATCTTGCCGGCAGCAGGCCAGACAAACTGGCGGAGCTGCTGGCTTTGCTTGAACAGCATCGTGCCGGCGCACGCGATTTGTTGTGGCAGCCGACGACCGAGCGGCCTATTGCTGTAGATAAAACTCGCGCCGAACGTTTTCAGCCCGGCGACGAGGTCGTGTACTGGTCGAATTGACCATTCACCGAGCGCAAAGGCTCGACCTGTGAAAACGGGTCAGAATTCCATGGGGCGGGGTCTCAGCACTGAGGGTCGCTTCTGATGGGCGCGCAAGTTGCCAAACCGGTGGCAGAGCGGGCATATTCTCTGTGTCCGGGCACCGGCAAATTGGCAGGAATTTACGCCGAGCACTGGCAAGGCCCGAAATTGTTGTGCAGTAATGTTGGGGCATCAGAGCCGGAGCCTACCCGCCACCTGCGGCTCGGGTAAGTAATGCGGTTTGAGCTTTGCAGTTTTGCCGAGATACACAGCTCGGCGCTGGTGAGGTGGAGGCGGCGATTCGATGGCGCAGGAATCAGGGAGAGAGTGACATGCGGACAACGTCGACAAACACGGTATTGGCAGGTTTATTGGTTTTGCTCAGCGCGTGTACTGACCCAGATATCGTGCCGGAAACCCATGTTTCGACACCTCCTGCCGCACCCCTTGATTCGGAAGTAGAACGCTTCCCGAATCGCACTGCGCTCTTTGGGGATCTGCACGTACATACCAGTTGGTCGGCGGATGCTTATGCTGGGGGCAACCGGCTTGGGCCGAACACAGCCTACCGCTTTGCTAAAGGCGAAAAAGTCGAGTTGCAGACAGGCGAGGAAGCGCAATTGCGTACTCCATTAGATTTTGTGGCACTAACCGATCACGCTGAAGGGTTTGAAGCACAGCTGCCCTGCACCATGCTGCCGGATTCGCCAGAATTCGCTACCCAGCGCTGCCAAGACACACGTTCCGGCGAAATTGATATGCCTCAAATGCTGAATCAGGCCTTTGCAACAGCGGGCACCAGACCGGCACCGCGTTCCTATGATCTTTGCGGTGATGATGCGCGCTGCAAAGCCAACGAACGTGATACTTGGCAGCGCGTTCAGGCAGTGGCTAACGCGCATAATGAGCCAGGGCGATTCACCGCCTTGATCGGCTATGAGTTTTCGTCGTTGCTGTCAGAGGTTGGCATGCTGCATCGCAACGTTATTTTTCGAGGCTCGGATGTGATCCCACGCGCAATCTCATCATTGGATGTGCGCAACCAGAAAGAATTTTTCGATCAACTTGATGACGCCTGTGTCGAGCCTTGTGAGGTTCTTACGATTCCTCACAATACAAACTATTCTTGGGGGCTCACGTTTTCTCGTACCGATGAGGACGGGTCCGCCTATACCAGCGACGATTTAGAAAAGCGCGCTCGCATTGAGCGTCTGTTTGAAGTGACCCAGATGAAGGGTAACTCTGAGTGCCAGATTAGCGTTGGTGCCTCTGACGAGGACTGCAACTATGGCAACATCTTCCCGCCTTGCGAAGAAGCCGGCGATCGACGCTGTGCCAGCGAAAGCTCGTTCTTGCGGAACATACTGCTAGATGGCCTCGCGCTTGAAGACGAGGTTGGATTCAATCCGTATCAGTTAGGGGTCATAGGCTCCACAGATACCCACACATCAGACCCGGGCAATACACGATCAGGGATCCCCGTTCGCTACCAGCCTGCCGAAGGTCTCGGCTTTGCGGTTAATCGATTGTTAGCGGCAGACCACCCGGTGGCTGGTCCTATCAGGCGTTTTTCGCCCGGCGGGCTTGCCGGTGTATGGGCTAAAGCCAATACCCGCTCCGAGATCTTCGATGCATTGCAGCGCCGCGAAACCTTCGCGACCAGCGGCTCGCGACTGCGAATTCGCTTCTTCGCCGGTGATCTTCCTGAAGAGATGGGTGCGCAAGAGGATGCAATAGCGCTGGCCTACGCACGCGGCGTACCCATGGGGTCTGATCTTGCGGCTACTGAATCGCCAAAATTTTGGGTTTGGGCCGCGCAGGATCCCGCAGGAGCGCCCCTCGACCGAATCCAGATCGTCAAGGGCTGGACATCCGGCGGCCAAACTCAGCAGCGCGTCTGGGATGTGGTGTGCTCGAGCGGACGCGTGCCCGATAGCGCGGGTAAGTGTCCTCGCACGACCGCAGATGTAGATCTTGGAAGCTGTGCGCGACTTGGCGATGAAGGTGCCGGCGAGCTGCAAAGCACTTTTTCCGACCCAGATTTTTCCCCGAATGAATCAGCGTTTTACTACGTACGCGTATTCGAAAATCCGACCTGTCGCTGGACTACACTATTAGCCAACAGTGCGGGAGAGCATTTGCCGGCGGATATCGGGGCAACCGTTCAAGAGCGAGGGTGGTCCTCGCCGATTTGGTCGGGGCCACGATAAGAGTTTGCGGGTCGAACAATTTTTGTAACCGTTGCATTACAGGTTGCTCGGAGTGGAATCCGCGCCTACTCAGAACTAGGCTTCCGGATAAACCACCTCGTGAAAGCGATAGGCCCTTCTAAAAGAACCGGCAACAGATGTACTCCAATGAATTTAAGGGGCAATTGAGTGCTAAAAGTCAGCGAGACCATACCAGAAGAGCTAGCACCCCGAGTCGCTGCGGCGGTTGCTTGGTTTAATGAATCCGTTGAGTCAGCGGGTGAGACGTTTAAAGCTACAGGCATTCTTGATGCAGACGAAGCGCTGGCCGGATCGGATGAGCTGCAGCTCATTTTGTGCGGCGGTGATCGATGTGAGCAACATTCTTTTCGGGTCATAGCCACTACAGATCCATGGTCTGTGGAATTTGCGGAAAGCACACCAGTTCAAACGAACGCAAGACCCCAAGCCGACCTCGATCCACCTCCGGGCGCACGACTTGATTGGTTGGATAACATGCTGGTGCAGCACGCGTTTGTCGTCTTGCTGTTTTACCGAGGCTTTTGGTGACCTCCCTGTCGCGCCGAGTTACGGGGCTACGTGGATGAGGGAGTTGTCGATAAAATTCGGGCAGCTGGAGGAGAGGTATATGCGGTTACCAGCGAACCGCAGCGTTTAGCGGATCAGGCCCACGAGCACTGGGAGCTTAATTTCGAGAACATTGGCGATCCGCATCAGGAGATTTCCAAGACCTGCAGCAAACGGGGCTGGCTGACCCTATACGCAAACAGAGGCAATCTTGAGTTTTTGCAGAGCGGGGCAGATTGGGAGATCGAGCACCCCAAAGGGTTCTTCCAGCCTGGCGTGCTAGCGTTGACCAATGAGGCTCGGGTGCTCTATCGCTGGCGTTCAGTGCCGTCGAGCGAGAATTTAAACGGTACAGCGATGCGGCCAAAGGCGGCCCACGTATGGGCAAGTACAGAGCAGGCACTTGCTGCTGGAGACTCAGCGGCTGATGTTCTCCATGATGACAGCCCGGTGGTTGATCAACGGCCGCCGCCAAGAATTCTCTTCCTCGCAGCCATAGTCGCAAACGGCTGGTTTGTTCAGCCCAGATCCTTCATGTACGCGCCGGGCATGGAGTCTATTCCTGCTCGATTTAAAAAGGCGTTCTCGCGATGGATATTGTTTTTTTTGCTCTGGGCCGTTGCACTAGTCGCACTGCCAGTGGGGTGGGTTAGCGGAGCTTTTGCTGCTTGGTGCGGATGGATCGCGTTCAAACTTAGACGCACCATGGGCGATATGGACCAACAGGTGGAGCTTAAGGCCGATTGACAAGGGTTCTGCGGGTTAACGAGAAGACGCTGTTTTGCTGCAAGAAAAACTGCCAGCGTAAAGAGGCCGCTATCCAGCAGGCCTCAAGGGACGCAGTTGGACAGACCCCTAGCCCAAAATGGCGCGACTGCCGAGGTAAAGGCGTTCCTTTAGGGCCTACGCCGTTTGCTCCTGAACCGCTCGCCAAGCGGCATCGAAGGCCGCGTCCATCAAAGCAATGGCTTGGGAGTCGGTATTGGCAATGGATATTCGCCCAAACTGGGCTCGACCAAGTTCGTGTGGCGCCTGACCTTCCGGCCAGCTTGGGTCGTCCAGCCCAAGATAGGGGTAGGCGTATCCGTGAGGAATGCGATTCACCGTAATGGCTTGAATGTCCGTTTCATGATTAAAACCATGGTCGCCAAGGACTGTCTGTAACTGCTTGCGAATTTGTTGTTCGTAATCGGCGAAGCTCGTGCTGTAGATGACATGACGACCCATGCGCAGTTGTTCCCGACCTGAGATTTTTCTCTTGGGGACGGTCAGAGGCAGTGGCGAATTCATCATGAAAACGACCATGGGGTCGTCTGGTGACATCGGTGGTTCATAGCCGCCAACGGTCATTTTGGGTGCTGTGCTCAACCATTGAAAAGGGTCGAAGGGGCATTGAAAAAAAGACGCTCCCAACTTTGACCAAGCTTGCCCGTCCTTTAATTGCACGTTGGCATAAACAAAGGGGGTTTTCTCGCCATAGCTAAGTCCTTCCTTCTGGGCTTGGGGCATCTCCGGGCAAAGGTGGGGTATCAAGGCGTTATAGCAGGCTAGGATGCAATGGGATGCGGTCACCTGCTTAGCACCACCGGCTTGCACATAGTCAACGACCACTACGCCTTGTTTGGTTTCCCGAGTGCCGACTACGGTGCTGTTTAGGCGCAGGCGAACAGAATGATCACCGCGATCCAGCTCGCCGTAGTTAAAACGCGCGATAGCCACGTCGTGTGGCCCCCCCATATCAGGGGCAACGCTAGGAATCATCTTTTGCACCAGCAGGCGAGCAACGGAAGCATTGCCATCCGGGAACATGCGGGCATTTAACAGGCTGTCCAGAAAAACACTTGCCACTTCGGCTGTGGCCTTGCCCGTCCATCCAATAGACTTGATGCCTGGTGCGCCGCCGGTAATAGCCTCAGCGACAGTAAGGTGCCAACCGGAAAGGCCGTGTAGATGCAAAATGAGGGAATTCAGGATCGGTAGAGTTTCTTCGCTTAGTCCAACGCGTTCCATGAGGAACTGGTTGTATCCGGTGCCGTTTATGTAGTCCCACGTCTCGCTAAGTGTAAGGTCGGCCAAGAAGTCGCGCTTACCACCAAAAAACTCAGTCAGGAGCTGTTTTTGGGTCTCAGGTAGCGGTAGCGCCTGCACCGACTCCGCGTAACCCTGGCCGCCGAAGAGTGCCGCATTCCAGTTACCGCCCACGGTAACCTGACCGTTAGGTCCCGGCATCGATATGCCATTGTTCGCTTCGGTATTTCCCACTAAGGCAAAATCGTCGGATGTTAGCTGGGCCATGGATTCAACAAAGGCATCGTCAATGCCCACATCTTCCAACAAGCTCCGAGCAGGGTCGCTGTAGTTGCCGGGGCTTTCAAGATTTTGCGCACCGCCAAGACTCAATATCATTTTTCCGTCTTGGTGAAACTCGTTGCGCTTGGCATGACCCCCAAAATCGTCGTGATTGTCCAACAGCAGGATTCGGGCTTTAAGCCCCATTTTTTGCTGGTAATAGCGAGCGCTTGCTAACCCACTAAGACCGGCACCAACTACGACGAGGTCGTAGTGCTCGTCTAGTGGCTCATAATGGTCTGGCTTTACGCCGCGCCAAGCCAAGGCATGCGCAACCTCATAGGAGCCTTCGTGGCTGCCCCTCATACCGGTGAGGGTCGGTGGGTAGTAGGTTGTTGGGCTCGGTGGACTGAATTGGGTGCGGGTCCAATTGCCTTGGGCTTGGGCTTGGGCTTGGGCTTGGGCGATTGGGCTAGGGTCGGTGCAGCCCGGTACCAATGTCCCGGCAGTCCCCACGGCCATGCCATTCAAAAAGTCTCTGCGCGTTACCTTGGTCGCCATGTGGCCTCCACGATTTACATGTCATCTGACATGCTCTAGCATGTCAGATGACATGTCAAACGACCGATCAATGAGTTGGGTTTAGTGTGATGACCGACCGAAAGCGTGAAATCTTGCAGGCTGCCTTGGAACTGATAGCCGATGAAGGCTACGGCGGTTTAAGCATGAGGGCCTTGGCTCGCGCCAGTGGTATGAAGCTTGGCGCACTGCAATATCACTTTAGAACCTGGGAAGACATGTTGCGTGGGCTAGTGAACTTCATCGCCGTTGAGTTTCGGCAACGGCTTGAGGCCAAGAAGGGAGCGACCGGTTCGTTGTCTGTTCGCGACATCGCGGAATTTATGCTGGACGAGTCCGAAGAGGACGACTGGCTTGCTGACAAACTGTGGCCTCAACTTTGGGCCATGCAGCAAGTGGAACCGCTGGTATCAGACCTGCTGGAAGATGTTTACGCCGAATACTTGGCAATGCTGCAACAGGCTATGACGAACAACGGTTACCAAGCATCCCAAGCGGAAGCCCTGTGTCTGATGTCATTGCTGGAATCAGAATCGCTGTTCACTGGTAAAGGCCGTCGCTGGGCGCAGGAGCGCGGCGCCACGCGAGAGCTCATTTTGAATTTTATCGATCAACGTTATGGAGAGCCACGATGAGTCACGAAGGCCCATTGAACCGACAAATTAATCGCTGGGGCTTCTGGTCCGTCGTTATTTTCGCCGTGACAACGGTAATAAGTTTGTATCTGCCGCTAGATGTTGGCGACGGGTACGCCGCCTCCCATGCAGATCGGGTGATTTGGCTGGAAGAGAATCGCGACGTTTTTATTGCCGGCTGGGTGAATCAAATCATCTCCATGTTTAGCCTGTCGGCGGCGTTTGCTGCTGCCGCCTGGGTTGCCGGGGGCAACAATGTCTTGGGCGGAGTGCTGGGCGCCTTTTTTGTAGCCATGGCGACCATGGCCTTTGTTATTCCAAAGTTTATCGCAGTGTGGACGATTCCAATGCTTGCTAGCGCTGCCGCGACGGGTGCCGCGGGTTCCGACATGGCCAACTCGCTGTTGCCTTTGCTTAACGTGTCAATCCCGTTCTCGCTCTACACCTCGTTCGACTACTTAGGCTTTTGGTTGTACGCAGTCTTCGCCTTGTTAATTGCTGGGCCGCTCTATAGCGAAACCCTCACCTCTAAGATTGCCTCTATCTCGTTAGGTGTTTTTGGGGTGGTTTATCACCTTTGTCTTTTGATGCTGTTGAGCGGCGCTATGGACCCTATCGATATTGGAACCTACTTTATCGGCTCATCGATGCTGTTGTTTTTTCATTTGCTTGCCATGGCGTTTATTTTTAAAGGCGCAGGGTTCGTTCAGCCTGACTAGTGGGTGGTTATTCCATTGGTAGTGTTGCTGACACTATGTTAATAGAAACGACACGACCGTAAGGAGCGAAAAACTTAGCTCCGAGTCTTTGGGCCGCCTGACTGCGATTGGTTTGAAAGGATGCCCCGAGAGGGATATTCAGAAGGGGGAGAGGGAGACAATCGCCTCTCGGAGCAGTGTCAGAATGCGCTCTAAGTGTTCAACAAAGCGTCGAAAAATCCCGCAAGTTTACTCACGCGGAAATCATGGGTTTGTCGCCGCCTCACATTCTGCACTGCGGTCTTGCTGGGCCCTTGAGCCAAGCAGTAGGATGACGCTCCTCTATTAACCTTTTGGACACATGATGGCGAAAGTTCTGATTTCCGGGGCAAGCGGCTTTATTGCCGGTCACTGCATAATCGAGATGCTCAACCATGGCTATGATGTACGCGGTACCCTGCGCGATGCAGCAAGGGGCGAAGCCTTAAAAGTGAATTTGGCAAGGCATACGGATCGCATTGATGCCCTTGAATTTGTTTCAGCGGATTTGATGAATGAGGCCAGTTGGGTCGAGGCCGCTCAGGGCTGTGACAGCGTGCTTCACGTGGCTTCGCCAGTACCCGTGGTGCAGCCCGAGGATGAAAATGACGTTATTGTTCCGGCGAAAACCGGCACCCTCAACGTGCTCAAGGCGGCCACCGCTAATGGTATTAAGCGGGTGGTGATCACTTCCTCAGTGGCCGCGGTCATGTCAGGAAGTCGGGATAGCGGCACCTTTACGGATCAGGACTGGACAGACCTAACCCGCACCGACTTGTCACCCTACGTTAAGAGCAAGACGGTGGCAGAGCGCGCGGCGTGGGATTATGCCCGGGCCAATGATCTGGAGCTGGTTGCGGTAAATCCCGCCCTAGTCCTAGGGCCGGCGCTGGAAGCGGACTACGGGAGTTCCTTGGAAGCCCTGTTTCTGCTGATGACGGGTGCTTATCCGATACTGCCCAAACTGGGCTTTGAGATTGTTGATGTTCGTGATGTGGCTGTGCTGCAGAGGCTGGCGCTGGAAACGCCTGAAGCGGCAGGTCAGCGCTATATGTGCGCCAACGGCTTCCGTTGGTTCGTCGATATCGCCAAGACAGTGAAAGCCCAGCACCCTCAGCTCAAGGTGCCCACGTCGCAAATGCCGAATTGGATTGCTTCAGTCGCTGGAATTTTCTTAAAGGAGATCAAACAGTTCCTGCCAGACCTAGGGCGCATTAAAAAAATCGACAACACGCCAGCGCTTGCCATTGGTTGGCAGCCCCGTGATGCAGACACCGCGATCCGGGACGGCGCGCAAAGTTTGGTCGATCTTAAGATCGTTTGAGGCTGGCCGGGGCGCGCCTCTCAGGCCGACGCCCATCTAGGGAATGATGCGTCGAGAACGCAGATCCCGCAGCCAATAGCAAAAGCTCTCCTCACTGTTGTAGGTCTGGTTAAAGCCGGCCTGATGGATCTTTACGGTGCTGACGAAAATAGGCGGTGGGGCGTCATTTGCGCCAAAGGCAAAGCAGAGGTCTGCGTAGTGATGGGACTCGCCGACAATTTGTTCGACCGTATTGGGTGCCAGATCATGACGCGCCACAATGCTCTGCCAAAGGTCCTCCCGCTGCATTACGTATTCGGCAACCGATAGCGGTTCGTCTTCACCCAAGGGCACATCCAGAGTCTCGGCGATGGCAGGCCACATGTCTCGCCAGCTGAACACTTCGCCATTGGTCAGGTTGAAGGTTTCGCCTGCCGCATTCTCATGGATGGCTGCCCAAAGACAGGCATCGCCTACCAACCGCGCGTCTACCGCTTCCATGGCTCGATCCACGCCGCCGGGAAAGGCCAAGGGCAGTCCCTCCGCTTGGCGCAGTGCCGCATAGACACCTACTACTGGAGGCAGGTTCATCACAACTCCGTGGTTTGGGCCAACAATCATCTGGGGCCGCAATATGGTGAAGGTGTAGTCGTGGTGTTTGGCGTGATCGCGTAAAAAATCTTCCTGCACCCAGTAAAAGTTAGGGTGTTCAACTCGAGGCTGACTCTCTCGGGCAGGTACTCGCATAGGTCCTACCATGGCGCCGTAGGCCTTGGTTCCCTGCAGCAGGGTGACGTGCTGAATCTGGTTTGACTGGGCCAGTGCGACGAGCAAGTTTTCCAGCATCTGTCCGTTGGTGTGGATTTGATCGGGATCTGACCAGCCATCAACCAACCCCGGAAGTTCGTAAACGGCGGTATACACCACATGGGTAATGCCTTGGAGCTTCCTGCAGGCTGCTGCGCAGGCGTCTCTGTCCTGTAAATCCACAGGGACGAATTCGATGTTGGCATCGTTCAATAGTTCGGGGCGGCGCCGGGATGCCGCAACCACTGGCCAGCCGGCCCCGGCAAAGCTAATGGTCGCCGCAGTGCCGACCAGTCCGCTGGCCCCTACAATCAGAACTTTGTTTTGCATAATTCTTCTCGCTTAGTGGTTTGTGTTCCTAAAGAACGAAGTAGTCGCCGGAACCTCGCATGGTGATATCTCCAACCGTAACGCCCTTAGGTTGGTTTATGGCGTAGATCACCTGATCCGCTATGTAGTCAGGTTCTAGTACCGAGCAGCCTATGGAGTCTTGGCTGACGACCTTGGGGTCTACCTGACCGTCCGCAATGGACTGCATGGTGCTTTGGAATTCTGCTTGGTTTTGACCCACGATACCGATAACCGCTTCTGGATTAACGATACCCGCGGAAAGCCCGGTGGCAGGAACGCCGGTGGGCTTAACCGTGGTGACTTTGATTTTGCCCCGGGCCTCTACTCGTAAGGACTCCGACAGAAAGTTTACGGCCGCTTTTGATGCACCGTAAACGCCGGCACCGGCAACAGGGAAGTTGCCGTAGATTGACGAGATGTTGATCACATGACCTTCTTCTTGAGCCATCATCTGGTCGTAAACGCTGATGATGCCATGCAGCACACCTTTGATATTGATGTCGATGCACTGGCTCCACTTATCGCTGGCATCGGCATGGTCTGCGTAAAACGCCAGTGGCATAACCCCTGCGTTATTGACCATGACATCAATTCTGCCAAAGTGCTCCACTGCCTTGGCAGCCAACGCCCGCATCTGGGACAGGTCGGACACGTCCGTGGTTTGACCCACTGCCATACCTCCGGCGTTTGTTAACTCTTCTACGACAGCGCTCAGCTGAGTTTCGTTGATGTCTGCGCAAACCACCTTGGCTCCGGCTGCTACGGCTTTTTGGCTGACCAGCCGGCCAAAGCCGCTGGCGGCGCCGGTTACGATGATGGTTTTGTCTTGAACGTGGTTGGTCATGATTTGTGTCCTTGGTCGTTGAGCACCCGCGCGGGCAGCCAATAAAGCTATCGTTCAGGACATCATAGTGAGGTGTTTGGGTGACGGATACCGGTTAGGTGTAGCTGGTTTTGGTTCGCTCTATCTCTTTAACAGCGATGTCTGGTTGACCAACTCGCGATGGGTAATTACGTAGATGGGAATCTCCTCGATAGTAGGAGTTCGGTCTTCTGGGTTGGTGTGCTGGGGCTGCCTCAGACGGCTTATATCGATGGCACAGCCGTCTGAGTTTTTAACAACCCGAGGTGCTAACCGCGCATGCTATTGACCACATAGGCAGCCAGATCGGCTACCGCTACCCGCTCTTGAGCCATGGTGTCGCGGTTGCGGACGGTGACGGTGTCATCTTCCTCGATGGTCTGAAAGTCCACGGTCACGCACAACGGGGTGCCGACCTCGTCGTGGCGGCGGTAGCCCTTGCCGATGTTACCGGTGTCTTCGTAGAAGATGCGCCCCAGTCCCAGACCCATCAGGTCTTTCTTAATGGCCTTGGCCTTGCTGACAATGCCTTCGTGATTGCGCTTCAAAGGCAAAATCGCCACCTTGATGGGGGCCAGATGGGGTTTGAAAGCCATCACTGTGCGCTCGCTGCCGTTCTCCAGCGTTTCTACGGTATAGGCTTCGTTCATGACCGCCAGTACACCCCGATCCACACCGGCCGATGGCTCAATGACAAAGGGCACGTGCCATTTTTTGGCCTCGAGATCTTGTAGCGCTAGCTTGGCGTTTGAATCGTTGTTGGGTTCGACCTTGGCCGTCAGATCATAGTCCTCCTGATTCTTGGTATGAGAACCCAAATCAAAGTCCGTACGATTAGCAATGCCCTCTAGCTCCTCCAAACCATGGGGGAAGCGATACATCACATCCACCGTCGCCTTGCTGTAGTGGGCCAGTTCTTCGGCAGGCACGTGATACAACTCTAGCTGTTCCCGGCCCACACCTTGTTGCTCCCACCAGTCTAGGCGCATCTCGACCCATTGCTCGTGCCACTGCTCGTCCTCGCCGGCTTTGACGAAAAACTCCAGCTCCATTTGTTCGAACTCTCTTACGCGGAAGATGAAGTTGCGAGGGGTAATTTCATTCCGGAACGCCTTGCCAATTTGGGCTATACCAAAGGGGAGCTTGGGCGACGTAGAATCAACGACGTTTTTGAAGTTGGTGAAAATCGCTTGTGCAGTCTCGGGTCTCAAGTAAGCAAAATTGCCGCCGTCTTGAACAGGGCCGACGGCAGTTTTAAACATCAGATTAAACGGCCGGGGTTCTGTTAGATCATTTGAGCCACAGCCCGGGCAAACATCCCCATCCAAGTGGTCTGCGCGCCAGCGGCTTTTGCAGGCGCGGCAATCCACTAACGGATCAGTAAAGGTAGCCTCGTGACCCGAGTGCTGTAGCGTCAGCGGGTTGGTTAGAATCGCCGCATCAAGGCCTTCAATATCATCACGCTCGTAGACCATGGCCCGCCACCATGCAGCCTTGAGATTGTTCTTAAGCTCGACCCCCAGCGGGCCGTAGTCGTAGACCCCTTGCAGGCCTCCGTATATGTCGCTGGATTGAAAAATAAAGCCCCGACGTTTGGCTAAGGAGACGAGCTCCTCCATGGATTTAGCAGTCACGTACTTTCCTGAACAAGTGATTGAAGAGGCGCTGAATTAAACTCCATCGCCGGCGCGCGCGACTATACCGCTAAAGCAGGGTAAATTCAGCGTCAGTCCGGCGCTAGGTATATCAGGCGCCGATAAGCACCATGACATTAGGGAGAACTTTCATGACCAGCAATCTATTCGATCTAACCAACAAAGTGGCGTTAATCACCGGCTCCAGCAAGGGCATTGGTCGGGCGATTGCGGAAGAAATGGCTCGCCAAGGTGCCAAGGTGGTGATTAGTTCTCGCAAGGCCGATGTTTGTCAGGAGGTTGCGGATGGAATCAATGCCGAGGCCAAGGCATCGGGCAACGCGACCGGTGAGGCCATCGTCATACCCGCTCATGTGGGCCAGCGCGAGGCTTTGCAGCATTTGGTAGACGAGACGCGTGAGCGCCTTGGTCAGATCGACATCTTGGTTTGCAATGCGGCGGTGAATCCCTTTTACGGTTCCATGCAAGAGCTACCAGATGATGCCATGGACAAAATTCTCGACATCAACATCAAGTCCAACCACTGGCTGGTGAACATGGTGTTGCCGGAAATGATCGAACGCAAAGACGGATCCATCATCATTGTGTCCAGTGTCGGCGGCTTGCGTGGCAGTCCGGTTCTGGGCGCCTACTGCATCTCTAAGGCAGCAGACCTGCAGCTGGTTCGTAACTTGGCGGTTGAACACGGCCGCCACAATGTGCGCGTGAATGCGATTTCGCCTGGACTGGTGCGCACCGACTTTGCACGGGCCCTGTGGGAAAACCCAGACATTCTGCGCGAGCGCACGGCGGGGGATCCGTTGAAGCGTATTGGCGAACCGCGAGAGATTGCTGGTGCTGCGGTGTATCTGGCGTCCGAAGCAGGTTCTTTCACAACAGGTCAGAATTTTGTGGTCGATGGCGGTGCTACGATCAGCTAAATTAGCGCCCTCTTAAGCTTTGAATTCGGACAAGACCATGGATAGTGAAACCGTAAAGCCGCGCTGGTGGGCTCAAGCAATTTTGATTGGTTCCGTCATCGCTGCGGCTTTAGTGATAGTCAGCGGCTTAGGCACGCGATTTGGCATCTGGGAATACACCGGCGGCTTCACCGTCGCCAGCGGAGGCGTCCTGCTCGCCACTGCAGCCGTGTTCTTGGGCATCGTTGGCTATGCGGTTTGTCTGTTCAAGGGCTTTAAAACCGAGCGCTCCAATCTGTTGATTGGGATATTGATCAGCGCGCTAATTCTTGGACAGACCGGTATGCAGATGGCGGCTCTGGCGGCGGTTCCCGCCATTCATAACATCTCGACAGATACCTTGGATCCGCCTGATTTTGATGTGCTGGTGGCAGTGCGGGAAGCCGAAGGAGCCAACCCATTGGCCTACGATGCCGAGGTTCTGGCTGAGACCCAGCAACAGGCCTACCCCTGGGTAAAGACCATGAATTCTGCGACCAGTCCCGCGATTGTGTTGAATAACGCCGTGACCGTGCTGGAAGACATGGGCTTGGAAGTGGTGAATGTGTCCGTGGAGCAAGGGATCGTTGAAGCCACGGATACAACCTTTTGGTATGGCTTTAAGGACGATGTGGTGGTGCGGGTTCGCAGTGCTGAGTCCGGGTCCGGCAGCATCGTGGATATACGCAGCGTATCCAGAGTAGGTCGATCCGACGTGGGCTTGAACGCGAAGCGCATTGGAGAAATCTTGAACGGTTTGGGCGGCTAGCGGCCAGCGATCACCCTAGGGCGGTGGCCTCCTAGAAATTGACAATCTGGCAATGCATGGATTCGAGGTCGACGACGCCAATGGCGTTGCGACCTTGCATCATGCCTGCGCACTCTCCGGGATTAAAAATGGTTTGGGCGCTTTCCTGTTCTAAGCGATACCGGTGGGTATGACCGTGCAGCGCTAGGTCCTGTTGGCTCAAATGACCGTCAAATTCTAGCGGATCGTGAACCACGATGATTGTTCGACTTGCCCAGTTTAAATGCAGTGGCGGATCCTGAAAGGTAAAGCCATGTCGAGCAATGGCATCCTCCAGATCTTCGCGCTCTTGGTCGTTGTTACCAAAGACGCCGAAAAGCGGTGCATTCAGTGCTGCGAATACATCCAAGGTTTTAGCTTGGCTGATGTCACCGGTATGGATCACTCGGTCAACGCCTTGCTCGTTAAAAATTTCGACGATTCGTCGCACATTTTTTAAGTTGTTGTGTGTGTCGCTGACGACGCCAATTCGCATGATGGATCCTAAGGTGCCGGTTTAAAGCGTGGCCCGATTGCTTGGGGAGTATTTGGAAAATAAAACGCCAGGCGAACCTGGCGTTTTGCTAGCTTGGGGCGTTAGCCAAACCTATTGGGCGCGTTCCAGCACATGGATCGCACAAGCGCTGCCCAGACCGATGACATGAGTCAGGCCGATCTTTGCGCCCTCTACTTGGCGGGATCCTGCTTCGTTGCGAAGATGGGTGCTGACCTCGTAGATGTTGGCGATGCCAGTGGCTCCCAGCGGGTGACCCTTGGACAGCAAACCGCCGGAAACGTTTACCGGTATGCGTCCGCCCAAGGCAACTTCGCCGTCGTCAATCATACGGCCAGCGTCTTCTTGCTTGCAGATACCCAGATTGCCGTAGTGCAGAATTTCTGCGGTGGCGAAACAGTCGTGAAGCTCGATAAGGTCGATGTCCTCTGGCCCCAGACCAGCCATCTCGTAGGCTTCTTTGGCGGCTTTTTGGGTGCATGAGTTCACATCAGGCATGACCAGATCGCGCTCTTGCCATGGATCCGACGCCAGAACCGATGCTCGTACCTTGATGGCCCGGTCCATGAGACCAAGCTCCCGAGCTTTCTTTTCGGAGCAAATAACAGCCGCGGCTGATCCGTCTACGTTTACCGAGCACATAAGCTTGGTGTTGGGATAGGAGATCATTTCTGCGTTCATGACCTCTTCAAGGGGCGTCTCAATTTGATACATCGCCTTGGGATTCAACGTGGAGTGATGGTGGTTCTTTACCGACACCTTGGCGAATTGCTCGAACGTGGTGCCGTAGTGACGAGCATGCTCCATGCCGGCTTCGGCAAAAACAGCAGGCATGGTGCCCGAGCCGACCAAGCCCTCTTTTGGAATTCCGGTCTTAGCACCGCCGCCACCGAGCAGACCCTTGCCCATTTGCTCAACGCCAACGGCTAAGACCACGTCGTACAGTCCGGCCTTAACCGAAGCCCACGCTTCGCGGAAAGCGGTGGCGCCGGTAGCGCAAGCGTTGGCAACGTTTACCACCGGCATACCGGTTTGCCCGATTTCCTGCAGCAGGCGCTGGCCAACCATGCCAGATGCTTGGCCGAGGTTGCCGCAGTACAAGGCCTGCATGTGCTGAATGCTCAGGCCGCAGTCATCCAAAGCCATCAGGGCAGCTTGGGCGCCAATTTGCGGTACCGTCTTATCCGGGAAGCGCCCGAATTTGATCATGTCGACCCCTACGATATATGCGTCGGTCATAGTCGTTCTCCGTTTTTAAGCTTGATTAGCGTAAGTCTATGTTTTTGGTTGAAAGAAAAAGGAAAGGTAGCTGTTGCCGTCGGCGTCTTTGCGACCCAAGGCGTCCGCGTAAACCACCTCAACAGGCATATCGAATTCGATGTTTTCCGGATCGGGCTCAACATTGATGAGGTTGCCCTTAATGGCGGTGCCATCGTCTAGGTCAACGATGGCGCTGACGTAGGGTACTTCGATGCCCGGAAATGAGCGGTACACAATAGAGTAGGAATACAACTTGCCGCTATTGGGCAGCGTGACCGCGCTCATCTGATCTCTTGCGCCACATTTCGAACAAACGCTGCGTTCTCCCAAGAAGGTGGTACCGCATTGGCCACACTTTTGGCCTTCCAGGTATGGTTCACCGCCTTCTGGAATCTTTAGATACGGCACCGCTGGTAAAGACTGATTGCTCATGATTCCCCTCAAAAAATAGTGTGTCTTCATGCTCTTGGAATCTATCGCCAAGAACACTCAAAAGATCATACTATCCCGATACTGTTGGCGGTAGAGCGAGATACCGGTCACAAATAAGGTCTTCAGCACTGTGTTTTGCGTCACGTGATCCTATGGACGCGGGTAAGGTGAGAGGCCACAAATAGGCTTAATAGCCAGGGGGGTGTATGAAATCACTCAAGGTTCGCGACTACATGGCGGTCGAGTTGGTTACCTTTACGCCCGGCAGTAGTGTGCTGGATGCCATGTCACTGTTTTTGGAGCGAGGTATTTCTGGTGCTCCGGTGGTAGAGGACGGGGTTTTAGTCGGCGTGTTGTCGGAAGTGGATTTAATTGATGTCGTCGTTCAGGACAGCTATTACAACGAGAACATTGGCATCGTAGCTGACTTTATGCACACCGAGGTGGAGTGGGTGGATCCGGATATGGACATTTTCACCTTGGCGCAACGCTTCACCAAAAGGCATCGTAGACGCTATCCGGTGTTAGAAAATGGGCAGTTGATTGGCCAAATCTCTAGGCGCGATGTATTGCGTGCGGCGATGGATTTTTCGCCGACCTAGCTGTGCATGGGCCATTGAGGCGCTGTGGCTGGACTGGAACTGGGGCTGGAACTAGAACTGGGACTGGAACGAAGGCGAATCCAAGCCTCTTGGTTTAAGTTCAAGTTCTAGTCCATGTCTAAAGCTTGGATCGGATGATTTCGTTCACCTGTTGAGGATTGGCCTTGCCTTGGGTTGCCTTCATAACCTGTCCAACGAAGAAGCCCAACATTTTGTCTTTGCCTCCACGTAGCTCTTCAAATTGCTTGGGATTGGCGGCGATCAGATCGTCGATTATCTGGGTAAGGGCGCCGTCATCACTGACTTGGGCCAAATTTAACGAATCGATAAGGGCATCGACCTGGGATTCCGCGTCATCATCTGTATCGGCTTCCCAGAGTGCATCAAAAAGAGTTTTTGCAGTTTTGGACGATAACGTCCCGTCTTCAATGCGCTGTATCAGTTGCGCCATCTGGACTGGTGTCACCGGGCTGTGGGCAATGTTTGTCCCATGTCGGTTTAAATAAGCCGAGAGCTCACCCATCATCCAATTGGCGGCTTGCTTCGGGCTTGCACCCGCATCGATGGTCTGGTCAAAGTAATTGGCTCGGTCAATGTCGCTGCTGATGCTTTCAGCATCACCGTCAGGTAGCCCAAGATCATCGCGGTAGCGTTGGCAGCGGGCATCGGGTAGCTCGGGTAACGTTTCACGCACCTTAGCGACAAACTCTTCACTGATGTTCAATGGCATCAGATCTGGATCAGGGAAATACCGGTAGTCGTTACTCAACTCTTTGCTGCGCATTGAACGGGTCTCATCTTTGTCTGGATCGTACAGGCGCGTTTCTCGATGAATCTTGCCGCCGGATTCCAGTACATCAATTTGCCGAGCTATCTCGTGCTCAATGGCCTGTTCAACAAAACGGAAGGAGTTGATGTTCTTAATTTCGGTGCGCTCGCCAAATTCCGCCTGGCCGCTGGGGCGCACGGACACGTTAGCGTCACAACGCATACTGCCTTCGGCTAAGTTGCCGTCGCAGATGCCGATGTAGCGTGCCAGCGTATGGATTTGCCGGAAGTAGGCTGAAGCTTCCTGGGCGGTGCGCATGTCTGGCTCGGACACCACCTCCAGTAACGGGGTGCCGGTGCGGTTTAAATCGATAGCCGTCTGGCCGCTGTACAGATCATGAATCGACTTGCCTGCGTCTTCTTCAAGGTGTGCTCGGGTTATACCCACAGTTCGCAGGCTGCCGGTTTCTGGCGTAATGGTGATGCTGCCTTCACCCACAATGGGCGTTTCAAATTGGCTGATCTGATAACCCTTGGGTAGGTCTGCGTAAAAGTAGTTTTTACGGTCAAAAATGGAGTGCAAATTGATTTGAGCGCCAATGGCTAGGCCGAAGCGTACGGCCATTTCGACGGCTTGCTCATTGAGCACCGGCAGCACACCGGGCAAGCCCAGATCTATGTTGCAGGCTTGAGCATTGGGCGATGCCCCGTAGGCGGTGCTGGCGCCGGAAAAAATTTTGCTTCGGGTGGCGAGCTGAACATGGATTTCCAGCCCGATAACGGCTTCCCAACTCAATTGATTTCTCCCGGTCGCTTTAGATGCCAATCGGTTTGGCGTTGAAATTGAGCCGCCAGTCCCAGCGCTAAATCTTCGCGGAACGCTGGAGCGATCAGCTGCATGCCCATGGGTAAGCCCTCGGAAAAACCGCAGGGTAATGATATGGCTGGTAAGCCCGCCAAACTTGTGGGCACGGTGTATAGGTCTTGTTGGTACATGGCAACCGGGTCGTCAGTGAGCTGACCTTTGCGAAATGCCGGCGTCGGTGATGTCGGCGTGAGCAGCAAATCTACCTCAGCGAAGGCCCTATCGAAGTCTTGGGCAATCAGGCGGCGGATCTTTTGGGCCTTGAGGTAATAGGCATCAAAGTAACCTACGGACAGCGTATAAGTGCCGGTAAGGATGCGCCGTTTCACTTCGTCGCCAAAACCTTCTTCACGAGATCGTTCGTACAGATCCTGCAGGGATGTGGGGTTTTCACAGCGATGACCGTAACGCACACCGTCGTAGCGGGATAAATTCGTCGATGCCTCTGCTGAAGCGAGGACATAGTAAACGGGAATAGCCGCGTCGGTGTGAGGCAGCGAGACGCTCTTAAACGTGTGGCCGAGCTTTTCCAATTCTTGCCGTGCTGCTGCAATGGACTCTTGGGTTCCACTATCGTCATAGTATTGGTCAGGCAATCCAATGACGGCGGGACGTTCCAGCTCGGCGATACCGTTATGCAGCATGTCGGTCAGCCAAGCATCGTCTCGATTGGCACTGGTTGAGTCCCGTGGGTCGAAGCCTGCCATAACGCTCAGCATTAAGGCCGCGTCTTCGGCGTTGCGCGTCATGGGCCCCGCTTGATCCAAGCTGGAGGCAAAGGCGATCATGCCGAATCGTGAAACTCTTCCGTAGGTGGGCTTTAAGCCCGTGATGCCGCATAGGGCTGCTGGCTGGCGAATGGATCCGCCAGTGTCGGTCCCCGTCGCACCAGCAACCAAGCCCGCGGCTACCGCAGCGGCAGAACCGCCGGAGGATCCGCCGGGAACTCGATCAATGTCCCAAGGGTTCGCTACCGGTCCGAAATAGCTGTTCTCGTTGGACGAACCCATGGCGAACTCGTCCATATTGGTTTTACCAACGCTGACCATGCCAGCGTCCGCCATCTTCGTTACTACTGTGGCATCGTAGGGCGCTACGAAATTGCTCAGCATTTTTGAGCCAGCCGTGGTCAAGATTCCTTCGGTGCAGAAAATGTCTTTGTGGGCCATGGGCAGACCCAAGGTGGGCCTTGCGTCGCCCTGACCGCGCAATGTATCGGCCGCGGTCGCCTGAGCTATGGCTGCTTCTTCGGTCAGTGTGATAAAGCTGTTCAGCTGGGAATCGACCTCCTTGACACGTGCCAAGTGATCTTGCGTCAGTTCCACGCTGGAGACCCGGCCGTCGGCAAGGGCACGGCTCATTTCGCGCAAAGAAAAAACGTCATTCATTGGTGGATAGGCCTTATTCAACGACTCGTGGCACGAGGTAATAATGGTCAGAGGTTGCCGGCGCGTTGCGCTGGAAGTGCTCAGGATTCGGGTGTTCTGTGACTTCGTCGGCCCGCAAACGCGCGGTGCCATCGAATGGGTGCGAAAGCGGTTCGACCCCCTCGGTGTCTACGGTCCTCATGGCATCGATCAGGGCCACGATGGACTGCAGATCTGTAGCCACTTCCGATGTGGCCGTATCATTTATTGCCAGTCGTGCGAGGGCCGAGAGATGGGCGACATCAATGCCGTCGCCGGACGTCGGGGCAGAATCGTCGGAAGGCGTATTTTTGTTGCTCGTCATCCTCTTCAATGGTCACGCTGTTAGGGGCTGTAATTGTAAACAGGTTGCCGCAAGAATGCTGACTTGAGTGGTTTTTTGATTGTGGTTCGTTGCTCGGGCACTCATGAATCTGAGAAGTGGCTCAATACGAGTAATATCAGCCAATCTTAGTCGTGCTTTTCCCAAAGCATATGCCTATGATTACGCTTTATTTTTCGGAGCTTGCGCGTCGATGTTAAAGAATTTCCGCGGCCTCTTTTCAAGAGATCTGTCGATTGATTTGGGGACTGCAAACACGCTGATTTACATCCGCGAGCAAGGCATCGTGCTGGATGAACCCTCGGTAGTTGCTCTGCGCCAACAGGGTAATCAGCGCAGTGTGGCTGCTGTGGGCCTAGATGCGAAGCGTATGTTGGGGCGAACGCCAGGCAACATCACGGCCATTCGGCCGTTGAAGGACGGCGTGATAGCCGATTTTCTTGTTACTGAAAAAATGCTGACCTACTTTATTGCCAAGGTGCACGAGAACTCGTTTATTCGCCCGAGTCCTCGAGTGCTGATCTGTGTGCCTTGTAAATCCACGGAAGTTGAGCGACGCGCTATCCGCGAAAGCGCTCTGTCGGCAGGGGCGCGGGATGTGCGCTTAGTGGAAGAACCAATGGCGGCAGCTATTGGCGCTGGCCTGCCGGTTCATGAGGCTGTTGGCACCATGGTGGTCGACATCGGTGGCGGAACAACGGAGATTGCGATCATATCCCTTAACGGTGTGGTGTTCTCTGAATCTGTGCGAGTCGGTGGTGACCGTTTTGATGAGTCGATAGTGGCCTATGTGCGGCGCACTCAAGGCAGCTTGATCGGTGAGGCTACGGCTGAGCGTATCAAGCAGGAAGTTGGCGCGGCTTATCCGCAAAAGGACATTCGGGAAATCGACGTACGAGGCCGCAATCTTGCCGAAGGGATTCCCCGCAGCTTTACCCTAGACAGCAATGAGATCCTTGAGGCCTTGCAAGAGCCCCTATCCGTTATCGTTCAGGCGGTAAAAGCGGCTCTAGAACAGTGTCCGCCGGAATTGGCGTCTGATATTGCAGAAACCGGCATGGTGCTGACGGGGGGTGGTGCGCTACTTCGCGATTTAGATGTGTTGCTGGCAGAAGAAACAGGTTTGCCGGTGATCATTGCCGACGATCCGTTAACATGTGTGGCTCGAGGCGGGGGTAAGGCGCTGGAACTCATGGATCAGGCCGGCAACGCCGATTTACTCTCGACATCGTGAGGGCAATTGGCTTGCGCGAGCTGGCCGCAAAGACGCGAGCTGGCCGCAAAGAGAGGAAGCCGTTGACTCTGGAGGGGTAAAATTAAGACGCTTTTTGCCAAGAGACCAAGCGCCGGTTATCTGCTGTTGGCCATGCTTTTGGCTTCTTTTGGGCTGATGACCATTGATGGGTCGGTTCCGCGAGCTGACAAGGTGAGCGCGGGTTGGCTGCCAACGCCTCTTCAATCGGCTGTTATCAACATTCGTAGCGGACTCTTAACGTTAACCTCACCCGTATTTGCAATCGCAGCGGCGCCCTATCAATTTTCCGGGTTTGTTTCTGACATAAGCTCGGACAGATCATCTCTATTGCAGCGGCGAGACCAGTTGGAGAGTCAACTACTATTGCTTCAGCAACAACAGCAGCGATTCAACTATCTTCAACAAGAAAATACGCGCTTGCGACAATTGTTGGGTTCTAAGGCTCAGTTGCCCAGTGAAGTAACCATCGCAGAAATCATTGGTGTTTCGCCAAATCCTCAGCGGGCCGAATTGTTGTTGGATAAGGGCGAACAGGATGGTGTGACCCGTGGTCAAGCCGTTGTGGATGCCCAAGGGGTATTTGGTCAAGTCATTGAGGTTTCCATTGATAGTTGCTGGGTCCTGTTGATAACGGACAGAGATCACGCGATACCTGTACGAAACAGTCGAACCGGGGTGCGCATGATCTTGGGCGGTGTCGGAGGACCGGACGCGTTGGTTTTGGAGGATTTGCCCGCATCGACGGATATCCTGTCCGGTGATCTGATCGAGACATCGGGTTTGGGTGGGCGATTCCCAGTAGGCTATCCAGCAGGCGTCGTGACAAGTTTGGGAAGCGTGCAAGACTCTCCCTATTTAAGTGTAACGGTGAAGCCGTCGGCGGCGCTGTCGAAAGTTGGGCATGTTCTGATTATTGCGAACAGCAGTGCCCAACCGATTAGTGCCAAGGTACTTTCTGATACAGGCGATTCCTTAAACCCCGAACAGGCGAATAATTAGCATGCGCTCTGCGGGTTTCACTGTTCTATGGCTCGTTCCGCTCAGTCTGGTTTTGGGTGTTGCTCGGCCGCCGAGTTTTGTTCCCGAATGGTTACTTTTTTGGCGTCCTCAATGGATTTTGCTGGCGCTGGTTTTTTGGGTTCTTCATCTCGGGTTATTCCGAGGGATTCTTTTCGGTGCATTGTTTGCCCGTGGCAGGTCCGATGACGGTACGCTGTTTCGTCGGGGAATGACCGCAGTATGGCTTGGCGGTTTTATTGTAGATGGTTTGTTGGCCGAGCCGCTGGGTTTGAATGGCGCAATCTTCGCTACCATCGCGTTTTATCTAATGCGATTTCAGGATCGTTTAGCATTGCAGACCCTCGTGCAGCGCATGGTCATGATTTTCTTGATGGTATTTTTGGCCGAAGTTTTAAGAGCGTTCGTGCTAAATCTGCTCTTTGACCAACCGTGGGTTCTTCAACCGGTTACCGTTGCCCTGACCAGTATGCTGGTTTGGCCGATTTACGAAAGGTTAAGTAACCGCTCCTTGTCCGGCGTGCGAGGAACCTAATGGTGAATAAAAATCTTCGCCTCGTATTGGCATCTCAGTCCCCTCGTCGATTCGACTTGTTGACGCAAATGGGCTTTAGCTTCGATGTTGCTCCAGCGGATATTGATGAAACGCCAAGGAAGGAGGAGGGGGCTGAAGCCTATGTCAGTCGCCTAGCCCGAACAAAGGCTCAGGTTGGTTGGCAGTTCGGGCAATTGAACTTGGGCGCCGACACCATCGTCGTGAAAGATGGTGCACTGTTAGGAAAGCCAGAGAATCGCGCACATTGCACACAAATGCTTCAGCAGCTGTCGGGCGATTGCCATCAGGTTTTTACCGGCGTCGCGCTTTATGATGGCGACAAGACCTATGACACAGTCGTGGCAAGTACGGTTTACTTGCGATCTATCGAAGTGGACGAGATTGCTCGTTATTGGGAAACGGGAGAGCCTCGGGACAAGGCCGGCGCCTATGCGCTTCAGGGTCTTGGCGGGATTTTTGTTCAGCGAGTTGAAGGCAGCTATAGCAACGTGATTGGCCTGCCAATGCTGGAAACCGAGGACTTGCTGAATCGGGCGGGATTTCCAACATGGGATGAAAGGC
Source organism: Gammaproteobacteria bacterium (assembly GCA_038151515.1). Lineage (GTDB taxonomy): Bacteria > Pseudomonadota > Gammaproteobacteria > Pseudomonadales > Azotimanducaceae > UBA4421. Next base: position 61,740 of record JAYOVN010000006.1, read on the forward strand.
GCAATGTCTGAAGAGTTGCTTATTCAGGTTACCGATTTCGAATCCCGTGTTGCGCTGGTCAAGGACGGTGCGGTTCACGAAGTGCACTTGGCGCGCTCGTCTGGATACAGCGTTACGGGCAATATCTATCTCGGCAAAGTGGTTCGGATTGTCCCTGGGATGCAGGCTTCGTTTATCGACATAGGCTTGGAACGCCCTGGTTTTCTGCATGCATCCGACATCCAAGCCTCCCAGATAAGCACGGGGCAAAACCCCGGCCCCAAACAAACAATCAGAGATCTGTTGCATGATGGTCAAGAACTGTTGGTACAAGTGGACCGAGACCCAATCGGCACTAAGGGCGCTCGCCTTTCTACCCGGCTAGCTCTGGCCTCGAAGTATCTGGTGCTGACTCCCACTAGTGATCAAGTGGCGTTGTCGCAGCGCATTAAAGACGACGAAGAACGTCAACGATTATTCGCACTGTTGCGCCCCTTGGTTGAGAGTGGTGGGCATGGCGTCATAGCGCGTACCCAAGGTGAGAACGCGCAAGCCTCAGCGCTACAGGAGGACTACCATCGTTTGGTTCAGCAGTGGCAGGCGATAGAGGAGCAGCGTAAGTGCGCTCCCTCTGGCCGCTTAGTGTATAGCGAGCTTCCAATACAAACCCGGTTGGTAAGAGATCTTGTCGGTCCCGAAACCACAACGATTGACGTCAATGACCCGGAAATTTTTCAACGTCTGCAAGAATATTTGGACAAATACGCGCCAGATTACAAAGACACGCTCCGCCTCTATCAGGATCGGCGGCCCATGTTCGAGCGACACAACATAGAAGATGAGATCGCTGCGGCCTTGCAGCCGCGAGTGCGTTTGCGTAGCGGCGGCACCCTAGTGATTGAACAGACGGAAGCATTGGTCAGTATCGATGTTAATACCGCCAGTTTTTTAGGCAGCAAAAATCTTGAGGAAACCGCCTTCCAGACAAATATGGAGGCTGCAGCGGCGATTCCGCGTCAGTTGCGGCTACGTAATCTCGGTGGAATTGTGGTGATCGATTTTATCGATATGACGGATCCGAACCACCGAGAGAGTGTGTTGGCAAAACTGCAGCAAAACTTCGCTGGTGATCCTGCGAAAACGAGAGTTCTTGGGTTTTCTGATTTAGGGTTAGTCCAAGTGAGTCGCAAACGCTCACGTGAGAGCTTGGTTCAGCAAATGTGTGGGGAATGCCCACATTGCCACGGCTCGGGATCAACCAAAACGCCAGAATCTACGTGTATGGACGTATTTCGCGCCTTAACGGCCGAGGCTTCCGTGTTGCCAGATAAGCTTGATAATCGAAAAGGTACCTACAGCCTGGTGACCACAGCGGCGGTGGCCGATCGGTTGCTGGAGGAAGAGGCCAATATCTATCGTGCCCTTTCAGGGAAGCTAGGCCACGAACTGCGATTGCAAGTTGATCCAGAGTTTCCACCGGGTCGATTTGATTTGTTCTTTGTCGCCAAGAATCATCGTTAGTCGCACTTTGTCTTCTTCTGCACACAAAGAAAGCAATGCCAAAACGCAGTCGCCATGGATCATAGCGTTCAGAACGGCCCTGGTTGCAGCTGCTCTTACTAGCTGCGTAATTGCCGGGTTGCAGCTTTCTGGCCGCATGCTGCTCAGTTTTTCTGAGGTGCTGATGCCGCGCATAAATGCGCTTCTGGTGCCCTATCGGGTAGAACTGGTGAAATTGAGTGGTGCCTGGCGTGGTTTCAATCCCGTGGTGCGAGCGGGCTATGTGCGTTTTGCTGCAGGCGAAATGCGTGACGTCGAGCTGGAGCTCGACTTTTTTCGAAGCTTGGTAAGTGACGATCTTGTTTTTGCATATGCCTATGTAGCAGGAGGCCAGATTGGGCTGGTTCATACGCCTGAGGGTTGGGAGCTAAAAGAAACGCTGGGCCAGCCGATAAATATTGATTTTGCTGGGCTGGCTCAAAACACTCGCGCTGCAGACGCCCAGATTCAGGTGACCTTTGAGCGTGGGCTCGTCGCAACGGGTTATGACGTCGTTTTAAAATTCGACAACGACAATCAAAATGCGCGGGTAGTGGCCTCTATTGCTAGTCCAAACACGGCGCCCCAGCCGCGAGAATTGTCGCTTTCCGTGTCTAGGCATCTGGCTGCTGAATCTACCGGTGATGCCCAGCGCGAGCCGTATACCCGGCTTAATGCTCAAGGAGACTTGCTGATTGAACCCGGGCTGCTCGGTTCCGCCGGATTGGCTCTCTCTGTGTCAGAAGGTTCTTGGTTTGAGCGCGAAAGTGGTGATGCGCAGGTCTTAGGTACAGGACGGCTGTCAGCCGAGATTAGCGTTTTAGAGTCCCCGCTGGTGAACGCTGGCACGACGCCAAAGTTCACCACATCCGTTGATGTTCAGCGTTTGGATCAGAGGTTTTTCGGCCAGTTGCACAGCACCTTGACAGCTGGCGATCTGAAATCGCTGTCGTTGCCGCAAATGAGTTTTCTGGTGAATGCTGATGCAGTGGCGTCGGCTTTGGGTAGCACGGAAACGATAAGCGATTTGTTCGCAGCTGACGAATTGCTCGCAATGGGTGTAGTCGAAAACATCGCGCTGGAGCCGATAACGAAATTTGGCACCGATGTATTGATTCCAGAGACGATTCTAGGCGAGTGGTTTGCTGGCCTAAATGTGCGCGGACACGTGAAAACGCTGGTTGCCTACTACGATGAACTATTGGAATTTGGATTCTCGGCTCAGGCTAAAGAGCTGAAATTATCCGCTTATCGAGGATCCCCAAGCTTCAGCAATACCGATGCGGATATATTTGGTGATCTCCAGCATATTGGCATGCGCGTATCCGGTCAAAACGTCACCATGGAATTCCCCACAGTGTTTGACGGGCCTTGGTTTTTTGAGCAAGTGCGGGGTGAACTGATGCTGCTTTTTCGGCCGGGTTACGCATCGGTTCGTGGTCATAATATTGAGGCGTACTCGGGTATCAGTCGCATTAAAGGTGGGTTCGCAACGTCGCGGCCAGGTATACGCGAGGAGCAGCGCCTTTCACTTGGTTTAGGTATTGATCGGATCCTAACCGAGAACACTGGATCTTATATCCCAAGCAAGCTCAGCGACGGACTGCGCCGGTGGTTGCAGCAAGCACCGCAGACTGGGGAGCTTATGGATGCCGCTGTAGCCCATCATGGTCAGATTCATCTGTTGCCGGGAAACCGCAGTCGCCGCCGTTTCGAAATGACCACGACTTTCCAGCATGCTTCGGTGAAATTTGCCCAAGACTGGCCCGCACTAGTTGATGGCGCTGGCACGGTTTACGTGGCTGGTCCGACGACCTTTGGCCAAATTGATCGAGGCACGGTTGGCGGTTTCGACCTAGCCGGCGCGAACGTGAGAGTCGAATCCAGTCAAGCCAAGGTTTTCTTAGATTTAGCGAGTAAGGCTACGGGTAGCGAAGTCCTGAATTTGATTAGGGTAACGCCTTTGCAGCAGTCCTTGAGTTTTGTTTCGCCTCAGTGGACCGCTGCGGGCGAGATCGACTATACCGCTGCAATAGCCGTGCCCTTAGGCGCGCTGTCGGAGAGAGCACCCGGTTTAGCGGTGGATTTGAGCTTTGGCTTTGAGGGTCTGGACCTAAACCTGCCCGAATATCGACTGAACTGGCGCAACTTATCTGGCCAACAGACGTTTTCATTGCCACACAACTTGCAAGGCAAGATGAATGGTGACCTATTCGGTAATCCTGTGCGTGTGGATGTTGCCCATGACCCGAAGCATCTGAGGTTTGGCTTCAAAGGCCAGTTTGCTGCGGAGGACATTCTGTACCTTGCGGACATTCCGTCGAACTCGATCATATCCGGCGGTGATTATTTAGACGGGGAACTCGCGCTAGCAATGGATGGCATGAGCGAACCACAGTTGCGAGTGAACACTAATCTGAGGGGTTTTGCCGTTGATCTGCCGGCTCAGTTTGGAAAATCCTTTGGCGTGTTAGAACCCAGCGAATTTGTACTGACTTTCGGTTCGGACTACCAAAAGCTTGATTGGCGTTACGGGTCGACACAAGGTTGGCTCGTAGTGCCCGGTGAGGGTGTCGTTCGGGGTTCTGTGGGTCTTAGCGCAACACCGCTAGAGGTTGCAGATGACTATGAAGGCTTCGTAGTGACTGGCGAGATACACCGCGCTGACCTGGCGGATTGGGTAGCGGTGGACGGGGCGCCGGCGGTTAAGACGCCTTTTGACTGGCAGATCCGAGAGTTGGACGTCGGAGAACTTGTAATTGACGAATTGACCTTCACAGACGTGTTTCTGAATGCCGAAAGTGCTCCAGACTTATTGGTGTTTCAGCTACAGGGTCAGGATATTGCCGGTAGCGTCGATCTTTCAGACCCAGCCATACCCCAGATTGATTTGCTCAAGCTGCGACTGCCTGCGCTGCCCAGTTACGGTGAGAATTTTTCCGGGAATATAGATCCTGTTGATCTCAGTACCGGTTACGCCTTGCCTCGCGCTACGGTTTTCGTTGATCGCCTGTTCTTGGATGAAGAGGCATTTGGTCGGTGGAAGTTCGATATTATTCCCGAGCAAGACGCGGTGCGATTCGATATCGACGATGTTTCAGTCAACGGTGTTCGAATCACCGACAGCATCCTGCGCTGGGATCTGCTGAAAAATGTCAGTGCTTTCTCGGGATCTGTTGACGTTGATGATTTGGCTAAAACTCTGCCTCTTTGGGGTTATGCGCCGGTAGCAACAACCACAACAGCGTCTGTGAGTGGCGATCTTTCTTGGGTTGGCTCGCCGGCCAATATTGATATCGCTGCCAGCGAGGGCAGTCTTTCACTTGCAGCCACCGACGGTCGGTTTTTGGATATCGAGACCCCAGGCGCAGGCCTGAGGGCCGTCAGTTTGCTGAACATCACAGCCCTAACCAAACGTGTCAGTCTGGATTTCTCCGATGTGGTCGGAGAGGGCATCAGCTTTGAAAAAGCGTCTGGTGTTGTTCAGCTGGAGGATCGGGAGCTTACCTTTACAGAAAACCTTGTGATCGAAAGTACGTCTTCGCGCTATGAGCTGGGCGGGAAGGTTGATCTGAGCAATGATCAATTGGATGCGCAAATGATCGTCACTCTGCCTGTGAGTGACAGCCTGCCTTGGTACGCTGCATACTTGGCCTTTGTGAATCCAGTGGCCGGAATTAGTCTTGCCGTTGGCGAGCGAGTTTTTCGTAAGCCGATTGAACGCATGAGTTCCGCCAGATTTGCGGTGTCTGGCGAGCTTAACGACCCAAATGTAGTGTTCACCGATCTGTTCAACCAAGACATCGCCGTCGCAGATGCAGGGGGTGAACGTCTCTCGCCGAATTTGCTTAAAGAGCAAAGCGCAGAAACTGAAGGGGATGGAGATCAGACGGACTGACGGGACCGCGACTCCCGCTTGCCTTGATTAGGGAAAAAGGGACGATCAATCTTAAGATCCGGCAAGGGGTCGCGGGGTGATTTGTGGCAAAAAAGTAGATTGGAACGGATCCATATATGAACGATGTAGTTGCAGCGGTAGAAGCGAAACTTTTGCAGGCCAAGGGCATAGACCTTGCGGTAATTGAGCGCAGTGTCGGTGGCCTGTTGAATCGCGATATCGACTACGGTGAGGTCTTTGTACAGAGTACCCGGGGAGAGTCATTCGCTCTCGAAGACGGCATTGTTAAAGATGGCTCTTTCGGCGTAGAAGCTGGTATCGGAGTGCGCGCCCTCGCTGGGGAAAAAACGGGCTTTGCCTACTGTGAAGACATTCGCCTAGAGGGGTTGCAAGAGGCCGCCCAAGCAGCCCAATCCATTGCCAGCATCGGCGGGCCCCGACGGCTACAGGGTTTTCGCGCCAACGACTATCCAGCCCTTTACCCCACAGACGATCCCATCAGCAGTTTGAGCGATGCGGATAAAGTTCAACTGCTGCAACGAATCGACCAAGTTGCTCGGGCGGCGGATCCGAAAGTGAAAGAGGTCAATGTTCGGATTTCAGCTAATCATGAAACCATGCTGGTGATGGCCAGCGATGGCACCCTAGCTGCGGATATCCGGCCACTGGTGCGTTTCGATGTCTCGGTCATTGTCGAGCACCAAGGCCGCCGAGAGCGTGGCAATGCCGGTGGTGGCGGCCGTCGAAGCTTGGAATCGCTTACCGCAGGCTCGTGGGCCGAGGACCTAGCCCGAGAAGCAGTGCGTATGGCTCTAGTGAATTTAGAAGCTGTCGATGCCCCCGCAGGGCCTATGCCGGTGGTTCTTGGGCCGGGTTGGCCTGGGGTGTTGCTCCACGAGGCGGTAGGTCACGGTCTAGAGGGTGATTTCAACCGCAAGGGAAGTTCCGCTTTTTCCGGTCGAGTCGGTGAGCAGGTGGCTTCAGAGCTTTGCACCGTGGTGGACGACGGCACCATGGCAGCTCGGCGCGGCTCGCTGAGCGTTGACGACGAAGGTACACAAACTCAAAACACGGTGCTGATAGAAAACGGTGTGTTGAAGGGCTACATGCAAGATAAGCTCAACGCACGCCTGATGAACGTCGCTGCGACCGGGAACGGGCGCCGTCAATCCTATGCCCACGTTCCTATGCCGCGAATGACCAACACTTATATGCTTCCGGGTAAGGATTTGCCCGAAGATATCATTCGCTCAGTCGCCAACGGCATTTACGCGGTTAACTTTGGCGGCGGCTCTGTGGACATCACATCTGGCCGCTTCGTCTTTTCGGCCACTGAGGCCTATTTAATTGAAAACGGTAAGGTGACAGCACCTATTCGCGGTGCGACGTTGGTTGGCAGTGGGCCGGAAGTTATGAATCGTATCTCCATGGTGGGTAACGACCTAGATTTAGATGGAGGTGTCGGCGTCTGCGGCAAAGACGGCCAGTCGGTACCCGTAGGCGTTGGTCAACCGACCCTGAAGGTGGATGAGATCGTGGTTGGTGGAACGGCTACCTGATCGCTCGTATTTTGGCTGATAAGAAGGTTCAACCGTTGCTTGGCTGGTGAGAACTGGACTGCTCGGAATCTTCTGTCAGGGTGCTGCGAATAAATTTGAACAAAGCTCTTTGGGCTCGCTTATGTGTATCGCTGGGCTCTTCATGGGGTGAGGGTTTCGAGTTGGCAGCGGCGGAAACCAGCTGTCGTAGAACTTGTCTCTCGACGCTGGGGTGTTGGGAAATGAAATCAGTTAACGTGTGCGGCTCGGCGATCAGCTTGTCCCTCCATTGCTCTAGAGCGTGGAAGAAGTGCCGAGCTGCTGCGGATTGGCCGTCTAGGTCAGCAAGTTGCGCTTCGATTGCTGCAGCGTCTACTTTGCGCATGAGCTTGCCAATAAACTGCATTTGCCTACGGCCGCCTTCACGGCTGTTGATGGATGCATGGGCAGTAAGAGCTTGTCTGAGCGGCTCCGGCATCTCGATGCGAGCCCGAACGTCGGGTTTTAACTGGGTTAGTCGTAGCCCCAGTTTTTGTAGGCGCTGGGCTTCTCGCTTGAGCGCCGATTTAGAGAGTTCTTCTGGCATTTTGAAAACTTAAAGGAAGCAAGGTATTGGAGTTTATAGACCATCAGCAAGAATTGACCGCCTTGGTTGAAAATATTCTAGGTGAAGCAAAAAGCCAAGGTGCCGATGAGGCTGAGGTATCCGTCAGCATGGAGCAAGGCTTGGGGGTTAGCGTACGCAAAGGTGAGCTAGAGAATCTGGAGTTCAATCAAGATCGTGGATTTGGTATCACCCTGTACTTTGGCAAACGCAAAGGCTCTGCCAGCACGACGGACAGTAGCGAAGCGGCCATACGTGAAACCGTCATGGCAGCAAAAGGCATTGCTCGACATACTCAAGAGGACCCCCACAGTGGTTTGGCGGATCCCCGATTGATGGCAAGTGAGGCTGTGGATCTTGGTTTGTACGACCCGTGGTCTATCGAGCCAGAGCAGGCCACAGCCATGGCTGTGGCCAGTGAGGAGGCTGGGCTCGCTCTTGATAGCAAGCTGACGAATTCAGATGGAGCCCAAGTAAGCACCCAGCAAGCGTTGCGGGTGTACGGCAACAGCCATGGTTTTTTGGGTGCCTATCCCAGTACCCGGCATAGTCTAAGTTGTGTGCTCATAGGCGAGGACAACAACGGCATGCAGCGAGACTACTGGTACACCCTGTCCCGTCAGTGGCAGGCGCTACAGGATCCTGCTGAGGTCGGTGTTGAGGCTGCCAAGCGAACCCTAGCGAGGCTGTCACCGCGTAAGGCGCCAACGGGCAAATACCCGGTAATTTTGGCACCAAATTTAGCGGCGGGTTTAATCGGACACTTGAATGGCGCGATTAGTGGCGGGGCCCAATACCGACAAGCCTCGTTCTTGCTAAACGCTATCGGGCAACGCGTGCTGCCGGAGTGGTTGAGCATTCGAGAAGAGCCCCTCAAGCCCGGCGGGTTGGCAAGCGCTTACTTCGACGGCGACGGTGTGGCTACTCGGAACAACGTGTTCGTGGACAACGGTTATTTGAGCAGCTACATCCTCTCTTCCTATTCTGCTCGAAAGCTTGGTCTCGACACGACAGGGAACGCTGGCGGCGTGCACAACTTACATCTGGATGGGCCAATGAAACCCAAAGAGGAACTGATGGCGGGCATCGATCAGGGGTTATTGATTACCGAACTGATGGGGCAGGGGGTGAACGGCGTTACCGGTGACTATTCCCGAGGCGCATCGGGCTTTTGGATTGAGAACGGTGAAATTGCCTACCCGGTGGCTGAATTTACCTTGGCGGGTAATTTGAAAGACATGCTGCTCAACATTGTCGCTTTGGGCGACGACATAGATGAGCGCAGCAGCATTCGCGCTCCTAGCCTGTTGCTGGACGCCATGACGGTAGCGGGGCAGTAGACCGGAGCGAAGCGGAGGTTATGGTGATCCAAGGCTACGGCGATCTAAGGCTTTGGTGTAACCGCTTTTTTTATTCGCGGAGGGTTATCGCCAAGGGTCTGAGCGCGGTGCAGCCTTTGATTTAGAGACCGAGCTACAGATAAACCCAACTGGCTAAGCCCAGAAAGATAAAAAAGCCTGCCACGTCGGTAATGGTCGTCAGGACTACGCCACCGGCGATGGCGGGGTCTATGTCCAAGCGACGTAGAAGGCTTGGCAGCAAACTGCCGGCCACTGCAGCGATCAAGATAGTCGCGACCATTGCTACTGCGATAATCATCCCCAACTTGGTGTCGTCAAAGACATAGGATGCGCCGCAAGCGACCAATGTTGCCCACAGCAGACCATTCAGGGCGGCGATGACGAACTCTCGATTTAGCATCCACAGCAAATTGCCCCGGCCTAACTGGCCAGTGGCTTGTCCACGAATTACTAGCGTTAGAGTCTGCGTGCCCGCAATGCCGCCCATGCTGGCCACGATGGGCATAAGCACTGCTAACGCAACGACTTGAATGATGGTCTCTTCAAACAAGCTGATCACTGCTGCCGCCATCAGTGCGGTCACAAGGTTGATACCCAGCCAGACTGCGCGACGGCGTACAGCGCGGCGCACCGGGGCAAACGTGTCCTCGTCGACAACCAAACCCGCCGGCGCGAGAAGCGCCTCTTCCGCGTCCTCGATGATGACGTCAACAACGTCGTCAATGGTAATTCTGCCCACAAGGCATCCGTTGTCATCGACAACGGGCGCTGAAATAAGATCCCGTTCGGAGAATAAGCGTGCCACCTCTGTATCAGCGTCGCCCACGTGAATGGCCGGTATTTCTGTATTCATGATCTCGCGGACGGTTACCGTAGCGTCGGCGGTGAGCAACTTTGTCAGGGGCAGGCTGCCCAAGTACTCGTCTCTGCTGTTCACGACGATCAAAGAGTCCGTGGTTGCCGGCAGATCTCTGCGTAGGCGGAGATAGCGCAGAACTAATTCGGCTGCGTGACGGGGTCGAACGGTGATGGTGTCGGTATTCATCAATCCGCCAGCGCTGTCCTCGGGATAGGAAAGCACGGACTCCACTCTGGCTCGGTCGCGGCTGTCCAAGCTCTCCAATACCTGGTTGGTAATGGTGTCTGGCAGCTGCTGCAAAATGTCAGCGAAGTCGTCGGTGTCCAGATTTCCTGCCACTGCCACCAACTGGGCTGTGTTCATGGCCTCCAAGAATTCTGCGCGGACATCGTCTTGTAGGTGCTGCAGGCTTTGGTTTTTGACTTCGTCGTCAATCAAGCCCCAGATAATGCGGCGAGTATCAGGTGTGTTTGCTTCAATAACGCTGGCGACTTCACTGGGGCGAAGGGATGCCATGAGCACCTTGATCTCGCTGGTGCTCCCGCGGCTAATGCCCTCGAGGACTTCCTCGAAATGCGCTTGGTCTGGCGTCATGCGTCATCCATTTCGTCAAACCCAGCTTGGATAAGTTTAGTTAGCTCAGCCATTGCTGGTATCTCATCCTCGCCTTCGACGTAAAGATCAATGGTGGTTCCGACAGCGGCGCCCAGCAGCAGCAAGCTCATAATGCGTTTGCCGTCAGCTTCAACACCTTGGTCGTTTTTAATTCGAATGTCGGAAGCGAAATTAGTCGCTGTGCTTACCAGTTTAGATGCCGCTCTAGCATGCAGTCCCAGTGGGTTAATTATCGTCAACTTGGTAGTTTGCATAGTACTTCGATCCTCAGTCGAAGAGGCATAGTAGCTTAAGCACCCAAGTGTTCAGAACAATTTGTGCAATGTGCGCGTGTAAGCTTGACCAGATGTCAGATAGGCGCCGTTTCCTTAAGTTCCCGGTGCCGTACTAGAACGTGCTCGAACTCTGAGGCAAAGTGCTGTCTCAACCGCTGGGCCATGTAGACGCTGCGATGTTGGCCACCAGTGCAGCCGATCCCAACAGTAAGATAGACGCGATCGTTGTCAGCAAAACGCGGAATCCATCGCTCCATGAGACTAGAGATGTCGGTGAACATTTCGTTGACCAAGGGCTGGGCTTCTAGGTAACCGATTACCTCCTGGTGCAAGCCACTGAGCGGTCGCAGCCCCGGTTGCCAATGGGGGTTAGGCAAGCAGCGCAAATCAAAGACGAAGTCGGTATCAACCGGTATGCCGTGTTTGAAACCAAAAGACCGAAACAGCAAATTGATGGATGCTCCATCGCTCTCCAACATGCGGTTTACGATTTGTTCGCTGAGGCTTTTGCTGGAAATTCTGGTCGTATCGATGGTCAGGCTGGCGAGGTCTGCAACACTGGCGAGGATCTTTGCTTCCGCATCGATGGCTTCGCGCAAATCTACTGACGCGCCGGTCAAGGGGTGCCTGCGACGTGTCTCACTGAAACGCTTTACCAAGGTGGGGCTCAAGGCGTCGAGATAAAGTACTTGGGTATCGATACCCTGCTGGCGTAATTGCAGCAGTAATTCCGGGAATTTTTCCAGCCCGTCGCTACGGGCGTCGATGCAAACGGCGACTTTGGACAGCTCTTCTTGGACATTGGTGTAGCGCTCTATTAAGCCGCCGAGCAAGTCTACGGGCAAATTGTCTACGCAGTGATATCCGGCATCTTCCAGTGTACGCAGAGCCGTGGACTTACCTGAGCCGGAGCGCCCGCTGACAATGACGAGCTTCATGCGAGCTTGCGGTCAGGTTCGAGTTGCTCAAGATCTTCATCGATGCTCAACAATTCTTGCCACAATGCTTCGTTGGATAGAGCCGCCCTCAGCCGGCTCAAATGCATCGGTTGGGAGAAGATTCGCGCGAGTCGCTGTAATGCCGCTATATGTGCCGTTTGCTCCTGCATGGGCACCATTAGAACAAAGACTAGGTCAACAGGACGTTCGTCCGGGGCCTCATAGTCGATGCCCGATGCCAAGGTATAAAAGGCGCCGGAAATGGCTTCGCAGTCTGTTCGACAGTGGGGAATCGCGACGCCATCTCCTAGAGCTGTACAACCAAGGCGCTCTCGCTCTACTAAGGCATCGTAGATCTCGTCAATGGCCTCTTCGCGGTCGTCCCGGGAAGGGCTGACAAGATCCTCTGCGATGGTTTGGAATAAGCGCTTACGGCTCGGAACCTGCACACTAGTGTGCATCTGGCTAAGATTTACCAGTTGGCTAACTTTGAGTTCGTCGGTCATTAGGTTAGGTACTCGTACCTTTCAAGTTTAGTTTAACTCCGGGCACTTCGCGTAGAACCCGATATTGGCACTGTGGGCTCGCTTTCCAGCCGTGCCGCACCGGCATCATATGTTGTGTCGGGCCGAACGGCTATGGCTGCCATTGTGTCGCGCAACGTTTTTCTCTTTGTGTTTGAGAAGCTGGCGGTCGAGTTTATCAGACAATAAATCGATCGCCGCATACATATCGTCAGCTTCCGCTAACGCAAAAAGCTCAGCTCCGGGAATGTGCGCCGTAGCCTCTGCTTGATGATTGTGTTTTTCAATGTTCAGAACGACGTGCATGTGGGTTATTTCATCGCTGTGCCGCTCAAGCTTTTGCATTTTATCTCGCACGCGCTGTTGTAGGGCGTCGGTGAGTGCAATTTGGTGTCCGGTGATGT
>JAYOVN010000007.1:0-70858 GCA_038151515.1 Gammaproteobacteria bacterium
CCTTTTTCTTGGCTAGGTCAAACCAATTGAGACGCCATTGGGCGTAATCGGTTTTGGGGTCGTGGGCGTTCGATGCCAGAAATTCTCTTACTTCCTGCTGAAATTCCAAGTCTTGGGCACTTAAGTCGACGTCCATGGTAACTCCTGAGTCTGATGACAGCCGACGATGGTAATAGTTTCGACAATTCAAGTTAAGCAGTAGGATGCTGGCAACAAGGAATTTCGGAAGTTGGCTACGTTAAGTTCAGGCAGCCGAGTAATAGCAGCGTTGGAGGACAAGGGTGAGTTACGAAACACTGAATTTTGATGTGGTCGACGGCGTTGCCACTATTGCGCTAAATCGCCCAGAGAACATGAATGCCATGTCGCCGGAGATGGCGAAAGAGCTTCACGACGCGGCGCTGGCCGTTGATGCCAACGCCGATGTTCGCGCGGTAATCTTGACCGGCGCGGGTAAGGTTTTTTGCGCTGGTGGTGATCTTGGGGCCTTTGCCGCGGCAGGCGAGGGTGCTCGAACCTTAATCATGAAGATGACCGGGGACCTGCACTTGGCCTTATCCCGACTAGCCCGCAACTCAGCGCCGGTAATAGCTGCTGTTAACGGCACCGCGGCAGGCGCTGGATTTTCGCTGCTGATGGCGGCAGATCTAGCCATCGCCGCCGAATCGGCGGTGATGACCATGGCTTACACTAACGCAGGTCTTTCACCAGATGGCAGTTCGACCTATTACATGCCGCGCAAAATCGGCGATCGGCGGACACGAGAACTGATGTTGACCAATCGGGTGCTGAACGCCGCCGAGGCGCTGGACTGGGGTGTGGTAAATCAGGTGGTGGCTGATGACGCGGTTTTGTCCTCAGCACAGAAACTGGCTGCCAAGCTCGCGAGTGGGCCAACCCAAGCCTACGGGCAGGTGAAAGCACTACTGGACGGCAGTTTCGACCAAGGCCTGGAATCCCAAATGGAGCTAGAGGCTAGAGCCATCGCAGGCTTGGTCACGACATCGGATGGTCAGGAAGGTTTGCACGCCTTTTTAGAAAAACGTAAACCCCAGTTCACTGGCCGCTAAATAAGTCTGCTTTGTGAATCAATTTAATTTCCATCGTTGCGACGGGGTGTTGCGCGATTTTGTGACCCAGAATTTATCCGCCTTTGCCGTGATTCAAGCGGACGCCGGCTGCTCAGATGAACCACTACGTCATGCGGCGGTAGCACTGACCATTACCGATGTGGGCCCGGGTCCAGACCTTCCTGGCCTCGTGAATCCCGACTCTTGGTCGCCGGAACCGGCGTTGATTTTGACCCGCAGGTCCCAAAAGCTACGCAGTCACCCGGGCCAATGGGCCCTACCCGGTGGGCGTATCGATCCCGGTGAAACGCCGGTTGCAGCGGCCCTGCGGGAGATGAGCGAAGAAGTGGGCATCGGACTTACCGAAGATCGGGTGCTTGGCACTCTGGATGATTTTGTGACTCGATCAGGCTACGTGATGACCCCAGTGGTCATTTGGGGTGGTCCAGATTTGCTGACCCAGCCCAATCCAGACGAGGTTGCCAGTGTTCACCGTATCCCGATTCGTGAATTCACCCGCAGCGATGCACCGCAGCTGACGCCGGCCAGCACCAGCGAGGCGCCAGTGCTGCGTATGCCGGTGGGAAGCGACCACATAGCCGCGCCAACTGCAGCGATTTTGTATCAGTTTCGGGAAGTCTGCCTGTTGAACCGTGAAACTCGGGTGGCGCATTTTGAACAGCCCGAATTTGCGTGGCGCTGAGTTGACCCACCGCCAGTGACCGCTCACAATTCTGAGCTGTCTATGGGTAGGCCAAGGCGAATACGCGTGGCTTTTCCCCGGACTTCTGACAACTTTTGTACTACAGGAAAAACACCATGGCGATAGATACAGGCTCCAGACTTCCCGAAGCAACCCTGCACACAATGAAGGACGGTAAACCGACACCGGTTACCACCGACGAGTTGTTCGCGGGTAAAAAAGTAGCCATGTTTGCCGTTCCAGGCGCTTTCACACCCACGTGTTCCATGGCGCACCTGCCGGGTTATGTGGTTCAGGCGGATGCCATTAAGGCCAAGGGCGTGGATAGCATCGTCTGTTTGTCCGTAAACGATGCCTTCGTTATGGATGCGTGGGGCAAAAGCTCTAACGCCGAAGAACTGGTCATGGTTGGTGATGGCAACGGTGATTTCACTGCGGCCTTGGGCTTAGAAATGGATGGCTCTGGATTTGGTTTGGGTAAGCGCTCTCAGCGCTATGCCATGATCGTTGAGGACGGTACCGTCACCCATTTGGCAGTTGAAGCTCCGGGTAAGCTGGAAGTCAGTGCGGCGGAGGCTATTCTCGAGGCGCTTTGATCGCCACCCCATGATATGGACAAAGGCCCTGCGGGGCCTTTTTTGTGTCAGCGAAAGCTTGTTTTTTATCGCACCTGAGCAAGCGGACTTGAAATGAGCTAGGAGACCGTTGTTTTTGGCTGGTCCGCTCCGATGGCGTTTCGACTTTCACCCAGTGGCCGAATCAAACATTCCTGAGCCGCAGTGGCCACCATTTCACCGGCGCGATTAAAAAAGTGGCCGCGCACGAAGCCTCGAGCGCCACCGGCGTTGGGGGACTCTTTAGCAAACAACAGCCACTCATCTGCGCGAAATGGCCGGTGAAACCAAATGGCATGGTCCAGACTAGCCCCTCTTACGGCTCGTTGGCCTTTGTCGTCTACGGTTAACGGCCCGTGGGGCAACATAGACGTAGACATGAAGTCCAGGTCGGACATATAGGCCAGCAGAGCAAGATGGACTTCAGGGTTATCCGGCAGCGGGTCCCGACTCTTCAACCACGTGTGCTTATAGGGCGGGTGTTCCCCGCGATTCATCATGGTGATGCGTTCAACAGCGCGAGAATCGATGGCTTCGAAGCGAAAGGTAAAGCGGGCCATATCCGGGTTGGATTTTGCTAAGGCCGTGTAGGTTTCCAGATCTCCCCGTAAAGACTCAGGCGGGGGAACATCGGGCATGGGCAGCGAGTGATCCAGACCCGGTTCGGATTTTTGCCATGAACATGCCAGAGTGAAAATGGTCCGCCCATTTTGAATCGCCGCGACCCGACGAGTGCTAAAACTGCGGCCGTCGCGAATTCGGTCCACCTCATAAAGAATGGGGCGGGTCCAATCACCAGCGCGCAAGAAATAACTGTGCAGAGAGTGCAGGCTTTGGTCGCCATCCACGGTGCGAAAAGCCGATGCCAAGGCTTGGGCCAATACCTGACCGCCGAAGACATGCTCTGTATTGTGGTTCTGGCCGCGAAAGAGGTTTTCCTCGATGGGCTCCACATCCAAAAGATCGATGATTTCTTGCAGGATCTTGTTCATAAAACCGCGCCGGCTTCCGATTACGTCATTGGACGCCAGCATAAACCATTCGCCGAGATCATGGGCGCTTGAAACCGAGAGAAGGACTTTTTCTGTTGGGTTGCGGGGCAATCTGCGATACTGAATGCCGACTTTACGCCTGAGGAGACATCATGAGCATTCAAGTGAAGCAGATCCCTTGTTTGGACGACAACTACGGTTTCCTAGTCCACGATACAGCAACCGGCGCCACAGCCAGTATTGATACGCCTGAGGTGGAGCCGATTAACAAGGCGTTGGCCGACGAGGGCTGGACGTTGACCCATATTCTCAATACCCATCATCATTTTGACCATGCGGGCGGCAATGAAGCCCTGAAGGCTCAGTGGGGCTGTCAGGTAATCGGTGCCGCCAACGACGCCGAACGCATTCCCGGCATTGATCGACAGGTGGTGGATGGGGAAGTGTTTGAACTGGGCAGTGCATCGGTGCATGTGCTAGAGGTTCCTGGGCATACCAGCGGTCACATCGCCTATCACTTTGCTGATGACAAAGTGGCCTTTGTCGGAGACACGTTGTTTGCTCTGGGCTGTGGCCGCATGTTCGAGGGCACGGCGGAGCAAATGTGGGACAGTCTCGAGAAGTTAATGGCCCTGCCTGACGAAACGTTGGTGTACTGCGCCCATGAATACACCCAAGCCAACGCTGCTTTTGCCATTACTGTGGAGCCGGATAACCAAGCCCTTCAGGCTCGAGTTGAAGAGATTGCGAACCTTCGTGCTCAAGGCATTCCGACGGTTCCGACCAGCATCGGCTTAGAGCGTCAGACCAACCCCTTTGTTCGACCGGATAGCGCTAACTTGCAGCAGACCATTGATTTGGTGGGAGCCAATCCTGTCGCCATCTTTGCCGAGACACGTAAGCGCAAAGACCACTTTTGATTGGCCCCAGCGCTAGCGCAATGGCCGGCTCGGCTACCGCGCTGGCGACGGAGCGACAGGGACTTATATACGCGGTCGCCGCCTACGGGTTTTGGGGTTTGGCACCCATATACTTCGTGTGGGTGAATTACGTACCCCCGTTGGAAGTGCTGATGCACCGAGTCCTGTGGTCGGTGCCGTTGTTGACGCTGCTGATCACGATAACCAAGCAGTGGGCAGATGTCCGGGGATTAGGACGCCGAGAGGTGGCCTTTTTGCTGGTCACCGCTCTGTGTCTCAGCGTTAACTGGGGGACATTTATCTGGGCCATTCAGGCCCAGCGCATGGCTGATGCGAGCCTTGGTTATTTCATCAATCCTTTGATCAACGTCATGCTTGGCCGGCTGTTTTTAGGGGAGCGTATGAGACCGCTCCAATGGCTGGCCATCGGCGTGGCTTTTTTGGGTGTGAATATAGAGCTGTGGACTCTGGGCCGCATGCCTTGGCTGGGATTGACCCTTGCCTTTAGTTTTGGTTTTTATGGGCTGCTGCGCAAACAGGTCAGCGTGCCATCAGCCATTGGTCTTTGGGTAGAGACCATGCTGATGCTGCCCATTGCCCTTCTGTTTTTTGTTTGGCTGGCGAGCAGCGAAGGCCTGCGCCCCAGCATCGAGATTGCCCAACTGGCTCTAGGTGGGGTTATCAGCGTTGTACCCCTTGTGTTGTTTGCCGCAGCAGCCTTGCGCTTGTCGCTCACCGCTTTGGGCTTTGTGCAGTATCTGGCCCCCAGCTGCACGCTGATGCTTGCGGTGTTTTTGTACCACGAGCCCGTGGCAGATATACGTTGGCTCACATTCAGTTTTATCTGGCTTGGGCTGATTATTTTTAGCGTTGAAAACCTGTTTAACATGCGCCAAAGGCGCAAAGCATTGGAGGAGGGATAGCATGATTACGGTGTTCACCATGGAGCGGGAGTATCCCTACGGTACCCTGCGATCCACTAACGGCAGCAAGGTAAAGGTGGTACTCGAGGAAAAAGGGTTGCCCTATCAAGTAGAAACCGTCAGCCCCGGGGCGGTATGGAAAAAACAGCCTGAGATTTTGGCCAATCATCCGCTGGGCAAGGTGCCTTGGATCGACGATGACGGATTAATACTCTACGACTCCACCGTGATTAACGAGTACTTGAATGAGAAGCGGGCAATTGATCCGCTGTTGCCGGCAACACCGGATCAACGGGCCCTTGCTCGTGCCCTCGAGAATTACGGCGATGAGGGCGTACTCAGCAAGTTCTTGCCCATGATCTGGATGCCGTGGTGGTCGCCAGAGGATCAGCGAGATGCCCAGACCATGGAGCGTGGACGGCAAGGCCTGAGGGCCGAGGTTTTTCCATTTCTGCAGCAAACCCTGGGAGGTCAGGACTACTTGTGTGGCGATTTTTCTTTGGCCGATGTACCGATGATGACTGTGGCCATGGTGCTAGAAGTCGATGGTATGGACACCTCGTCAGCTCCCGAGGTCGGCGACTATCTCCAGCGCCTGCGTCAGCGAGACTCTTATCGGGCCATTTCACCCCAAAGGAGCATGGCAGAGACGGCTGGATCTAATTAAGAAGGCTCACTCCATTCAGCCCGGTCTTACCGTCTCTCCAGTTTGAGGCTGACTCACGTTTAGCGCGGCAACTGGTCGGCTCGGGCCATGGCAGCCTGCAGAGAACCAAGGCTGCGGATATAGGGCTGATATCGAGATAGGGACTCAGGCCGCTCGTCGGCGGCCAACTGGGCGGCTGCCCGGGTTTCATAAACGCCGAGCAGGGCGACATAATAAGTTCTGTCGTTGGTTTTGATCATTGCACCGATGAGGCCATCCAACTGCAGGGTTGTGATAAAACCCTGCAGCTCCCGCGCGCTGCTCAGGGCGATGAGCTGTACGGTCCAATAGCTGCTCGGTAGCTCCTTCAGTGACATGGGTGCATCAGGCCGGTACATGAGTTGCTGGTATGGGGCGGCCTCCTGTTCGGCCAAAGCTTGGGGAGCGGTTGGTTTTGCCTGGCGATTTGAGCCGGAGGGTGTGACAGGGCTCGCTTCCGCTTGCGGTTCTGTTCGCGGTTCCGTCTCTGCTTGGTCTTTTGGGCGTGTTTCTGCGAAAGCGTCTGGAGCTATCGCGGGCTGAGCTTCTGAGCTTTCGCTCCGCCCGGAGGGTTCTTCCTTCGGGGACTCAGCCTGTGACCAATCGAACTTTCGAGCGTCGGTGGCTGCCTGACGCTGTTGAATTTCACCGATGGTTCGTCGTGCGCAGGACCATGTACCGGCCCGTTCCTCACAGTGCCAGCTGGTTTCCTCCTGCGCTTTTTCACCCAGGTCGGCGGTAGGTGAGGGGGCGTTGCTAGAGCAACTTGCCGTCAGCGCCAAGGCCCCTAGAAAAAATCGGCAATTCACATTGAGATCCACACTTGCTTGTTTTGTATGAGCGATAGCCTGCTGACACTAGACTAACCTAGGCCATCGATTTTCAAAGGCCTTTTTTGCTGGCTGATACACAAGGTGATGGCTTTGGAAAGGTTGTTTGATGAGATTTTGCCGGAGTGTCGTCGCAAGGCGCAGGCTAGGTCGCATTCTTCGTTTTGGTTAAGACTTTGGCTTGCGACTGCCCGGTTTTTCCCCTAGTTTTTAGTGCCGAGTGGCCAGTAAACCCGCAGTGGTTTGCCGGATACGACAACCTAGGTGTCGAGCAATCGATACGTACACGTCGCTACAAGGAAGCCGTCATGCTATCAACGCTGTCAGATTTTGAACGCGTGCCTCGCATTTTACGATTGAATATTGCAGGTCAGCCAGTGGAATGGGTGGCATGGCAAGACGCGGTCTGTCTCTACGCACGAGACTTGGTGGTTTGGACCGTAGGAGATCCCTTGGTCACCATTCGGGGAGGTCGCTCCAAACACACCGGACAGCCCAGCAGTCAAGACATCCACAGCATCATCGCCTGTGATGGGCGAGTGGTAGCACGTCCATCCCAAACCCCGCCCCTGACCAATCTTGCGTTATTTAAGCGCGACGGCAATATGTGTTTGTACTGCGGTAAGCAGTTGGCGGACTCGGATTTGACTCGGGATCATGTGGTACCGGTCTCTCGAGGTGGCGGCAATCAGTGGGATAACGTCGTCGCCAGCTGTCGACGCTGCAATCATTTTAAAGGCAGTCGCCTGCTGGAAGACACCAGTCTAGAACTGCTGGCCTTGCCTTACGTACCTAACTATTCCGAGTATTTGGCGCTTATTAATTCTGGCCGGATACTCGGTGATCAGATGGCCTTTCTCAGCAAAAGTTTTGGTTCCAACAGTCGCCTGTCTTCTCATTGACGGAAGCGGGATGGCCACGAATGGGCGTTCTGTACACGTCCGCTGCTGGCCCTTGTTCCAAAATGGGGCACGCTATTGTGCTGCTGGTTAGCGAAACCCTTTGATCACATCGTGCTGATACAACCAGTCCTGCTGTTGCAGGGCTATTTCGGGCAGCAGCCGATTTTGGAGCGCGGTGCCCACGTGTTGACCAAACCTTTTCACCGCAGAGGGCTGGGTCAGTGCGGCTAGGTGGCTGCGCAGGCCCGCCATGACGTTACGGTGTCGAGGTCGGCGAAACCGCTCGTAGGCGGCTAGACCGTCGGCAATATCCTCTTCGTAGTTTTCCATCATCCGCGACAGCACCCATGCATCTTCTAGCGCCGTATTTGCGCCATCGATCTTGCAGGAGATTGGTGGCGCAACCGCGTCGCTGAGGAAGGCGACGGAACCGCCAAACAGAGTCTCGCTGTGGGTAAGCTCACTGACAAAGATGTCTCGTGACTGAGTTTTTGCCTCAAGGGCAGGGTGCAAGCTTTCATGCCAATGGGCAGGGGCAAAGTCGGTACCGCGTCGAGTCACGAACCGGAAGTGGACCCTGTCAGTGTCCGCTACTTGTTCTATGTACTGCCCTTTGCCCCGCCACAGTACATTGGCACGGCGTAGCGGGTGGTCGGTTAGGCTTGCGTGAAATACGTTGAAATCGCCGTCGCCTGTTTGGCTGAGGGGTGTTCGAGAACTCACAATAGTCAGAGCATGGTTGCGCTCCGCCTCAGCCAGCGCCATGGGTGCCAACAGTGGATTGCTGAGGCCGGCGTCCAGACACTGGCGTAGAGCGGGTCCGGCAATGTTCATCATTGGGCCGCCGTAGCGCTGATGATAAAAATCTCCCAGAGGTAACTCCGCTAGCAGATAGGCGCTTTTGGCGAATCGGACTTGAAATCGGTCTGGGTAAAAGGCGATGTTCTCAATCGTCTGGGGCCCAAGGGCTTTCAGCAGGCGACTGGCGTTGGCGCCGAGGCTGTAGACTTCGGGTGGTTGGATCGGGTCGGCCTCATCCTCATAGCGCGTTACATCATCGAAACCGCTGGCACGACAGGCGAATGCTGCAAGTCGGGCGGCTAGGGTATCTCCAATGATGGCAACGGGGTACACGTCCTCAGTGCTACGACTAAATCTTGCGCCAGCGGGTGCCTTCCCGAGAGTCTTCCAGTTCGATGCCCGCCTTTAGCAGTTTATCCCGGATGCGGTCAGCGCCGGCGTAATCGCCGCTGGCTCTGGCGGCCTTACGCTGCTCAATCATGGTTTCTATGTCGGCGGCAGTCAGCGACGCATCGTCGCCGGGTTGGCCTTGGGTGAAGTAATCCTCGGCGCGCTGATACAGCAAACCCAGTAGCCAGCCTCCGGCCAACAGGCGGCGGGCGGCGTCGTCTCGTGTGGTGTCGCTTTCGGCGCGACGCAACTGGGCTGCCAGATCATGCATAGCAGCCAGCGCCTTCGGCGTATTCAGATCATCGCTCAGGGCTGCGACCACGTCGGCAGGGTACTCTTCCAAGGCCAGTTTTTGCATGTCGGTGCTGGTCAGCGGTGAATTCGCAGCCGTATCTCGCAGGCTTTGGTAGAGGCTGTCTAAGCTGGCACGGGCCTGAGCCAGCAGGTCGTCAGACCAGGTCAGGGACGAGCGATATTGTCCCGACAGCAGGGCGTAACGCAGCACCTCGCTGCTGTGGGTTTCCAACAGCTTACGAATGGTTAGCACATTGCCCAGCGACTTGGACATTTTCTCGGTTCCCAGATTTAACATGCCATTGTGCAACCAGTACTTCACGTAACCCTTACCATGATTAGCACACCGGCTCTGAGCCGCTTCGTTCTCGTGATGGGGAAAGGTCAAGTCTGAGCCGCCACCGTGAATATCGATGGTGTCGCCCAGATGTTTTTTTACCATGGCAGAGCATTCGATATGCCAGCCGGGTCGGCCGCGTCCCCAGGGGCTGTCCCAACCGGGTTGATCGTCGCTGGATGGCTTCCAAAGTACGAAGTCCTTGGGGTCCTTTTTGTAGTCGGCGACTTCCACTCGAGCACCATCGATCATGTCTTCTAGTGAGCGCTTGGCTAAGGAGCCGTACTCTGGATCCGAGGGCACATGGAACAGCGCATGGCCGGCGCTGGCATAGGCATGGCCTTGCTCGATCAGGGTCTCGATCATGGCGATGATCTCACTGATGTGGTGGGTGGCCTTGGGCATCACATCCGGTGGCAGCACACCTAGGGCGGCAACGTCTTCCTGATAGGCGGTGGTGAATCGCTCAGCTAGGGTGGTGATGTCCTCACCGTTTTCCGCCGCGGCAGCGTTAATTTTGTCGTCGATGTCGGTGATGTTGCTGACATAGCTGACCCGGGGATACCGCAGACGCAGCAGCCGGGTGAGCACGTCAAAGACCACGGCGGGCCGAGCGTTACCGATATGGATCAAGTTATAAACCGTGGGGCCGCACACGTAGATCGTCACATGTTCAGGATCGTTGGGAACGAAGGCTTGCTTGGTTCCGCTCAGCGTGTTGTGAAAGACAATGTCGGCGTGGCTCATGGCGTTGTCAGAATCCCAATGATAGAAAGCGATAGCAGGGCACCGGTGTGTCCCGAAACGGCGGGCAGTCTACTCCTTTCAGAATGGCTTTTCTGCCTATGAGTCGGAGGTATCAGGCTCGCTTTCAACGATCACCTGATCTCCCTGAACCTGAAGGTAAAAACAGTGGGTGCGTTCGGTATGGCAGGCCGGACCGATTTGGTCGACGGAGACTAGAATGGCGTCGGCATCGCAATCAAAGCGCATGGACTCTAGGGCTTGGGTGTTGCCTGAGGTTTCGCCCTTACGCCACAGGGACTGGCGACTGCGGGAAAAGTAGACCACTTGTCCTGTGGCTAACGTCTGTTCAATGGATTCTCGGTTCATCCACGCCAGCATCAGCACCGCACCACTGGTCCTGTCTTGGGCAACAGCTGGCACCAACCCTTGTTCGTTAAACTTCACTTGATCCAGAAATTGTTCAAGGGCCATGGCCGTGCCTACCTTGGCAGTTTCTAGCGCCTTGATATCACTCACTGTTGCCTCCAAAGCGTTCGCTGAGGTGCCGATAAACACTGCGTAAAGCCATGGCTTCTCCGCCTTCTGGGCGAGCAGGCCGCTTACGAATGTTGAAGGCCATCACGTCAAAGTGTACCCAGGGCACGTCCTCTACGAATCGTTTAAGAAATAGCGCAGCGGTTACGGCGCCAGCGTAGGGTGAGGCCGCAGAGTTCACCAAATCTGCCACATTGCTCTTTAGCATGTAGTCGTAGCCCGAGTGCAGGGGCATGGGCCAAACCGAGTCGTCTTCGTTCTTGCCAAGCTGAGTCAGTTCCGACGCCAGATCATCGTCGGTGCAGAACATGGCAGCAATCTCGGCACCCACGGCGCCTCGGGCCGCGCCGGTTAGGGTGGCGTAATCCACGATCAATTCAGGTTTTTCGCTGCTGGCCATGGACAGTGCGTCACACAGCAACAGCCGGCCTTCCGCATCGGTGTTATCAATTTCAACGGTGAGGCCTTTGTGGGTATTCAAAATGTCCCCGGGCCGGAACGCGTTGCCGGACACCGCGTTTTCTGCGGCAGGGATCAGCACCCGAAGCCTGACCGGAAGGGCTTGGGACATAACCAAGTAAGCAAGTCCTAGGGCAATGGCGGCACCGCCCATGTCTTTCTTCATCCAGCGCATGCCGCCAGAGGGCTTCATGTTGAGACCGCCGCTATCGAAGGTCACACCTTTGCCGACAATGGTGATCTTTGGGTGTTCGGGATTGCCCCAGGTCAAATCCATCAGACGCGGTGGATCATCCGCAGCCCGGCCAACGGCGTGAATGGCTCCGCATTCCATGTCCAGCAGCGCATCACCAACGGTGGTGGTCATCTGGGCTGCAAAGGTTTCGGCTAATCCTTCCACCTCGGCCTGCAAGTGAGATGGCGCCATGTCTTGGGCCGGGGTATTGATTAGGTCACGGGTCAGGTTGGTGGCTATGACCGTGTGGAGCAACTCATGGGCATTGGTGGAAGTAGGCAGCACCAATTTAGCAGGGTCTCGGTCACTGGCCTTGTAGCGGCAGAACTGATAGCTGCCCAAGCCCCAGCCGAGTAGGGCCAACTGCGGAGCATCTTCTGCCAATCGATAGACACCTTCGGGGAGGCTAAAGGGTAAAGCACCCAAGGTACTCAAGTCCCATTTGTCGTTGCACCCGACTAAGGCGTCGCCGTTTTCTAACCAAGCCACTTGACCGGTTTCGCCGGTAAAAGACTGACGATTGGCCCACTGCTGGTCTGTCGCACTTAGGGCGTCGAGTCGTTGGGCCAAGGTCGCCTTGGTGGTGAGATGTAGGGTGGCGGCGACAATGTCGGAATCCGCGGGAAGGAAACCGGTGCCGGTAAAGTCTTCAGGGCTTAGGTCTTGCATGTTGCTCGCTTGGTCTGGTGATAGTTGTCTTAGTGATCGGTGATTGTTGTCTTGCTGATGAACGACCGGATGTGCTGCTGATAGGCAGCTACAGCTGTTTAACCGGAATGTGCCCAGTATCGCTGGCCTCGGTGGTTAGGTGAATCCCGAGATTATTGCCTTCCAGTACCCGATCAGCCCGATAGCTTGATCGCACCAGTGGTCCCGAGGCCACTTCGGTGAAACCGAGACTCAGGCCGAATTCACGCAGGGCCTCGAAAGCTTCCGGGGTAACCCACCGGTCTACGGGTAGATGGTTCTTGGTGGGGCGCATGTACTGCCCCAAGGTCACGATATCTACGTTATGAGACTTGAGGTCCTGCATGGTTTCGCGGACCTCGTCGTCGGTCTCGCCAATGCCCAGCATCAGGCTGGACTTAGTTAACACGTCTGACCGCACAGACTTGGCATAGGCTAGGACATCCAAGGTTTGTTGATAGCCTGCCCGAGGATCCCGCACCACGTGAGTTAAGCGCCGCACGGTCTCCACATTTTGGGCAAAAACCTGTAAGCCGGAATTGACCACCCGGGCCACTGCTGCCTCATCGCCATTAAAATCCGGCGTGAGCGCTTCTACTGCGGTGGTAGGATTCAGTGCCCGGATGGCGCTAACACAGGCTGCATAGTGGCCTGCACCGCCATCGTCCAAGTCATCCCGATCCACAGAGGTCAGGACCACGTAGGTCAGTCCCATGAGTTTTACTGACTGGGCAGCGTTCTCAGGCTCCTGAGAATCCAGCCAACCCTTGGGGTTGCCGGTATCCACCGCGCAGAAGCGGCAGGCTCGGGTGCAGGTTGCGCCCATTAACATGATGGTTGCTGTGCCATGGTTCCAACACTCGCCTATGTTTGGGCAGTGAGATTCCTCACACACCGTGGCTAAGCGGTGTTTGTTAACCGTGTCTTTGACGGCTCGATAGCGCTCACCGCCGCCGACGGACACTCTGAGCCAGGGCGGTTTGCGTTGAACCTCGGCACGCGCGTTGGCTCCGGGTTTGATGCCGTTCTTGATGGCTTTGAACCCTTGGGGCGTTTCGTACTTTTCGCCGCTTTTGATCTGGTTTTTGTCCGACACGCGTTATCCGTATTGCCGATGAAAGTTATTATGAGGCCGATGAGGTCTCAGGGTGCGAATCTGCATCGCTTTGAAACTGTAAACTGTGCAACGTAGCGTACAACCCGTTTGCTGCCAGCAGTTGCTCATGACTGCCGATTTCTGCAACCCGGCCTTGCTCCAGCACGAGCACCCGGTCAGCTTCCTGAATAGTCTGTAATCGGTGCGCAATGATGATGGAGGTGCGCCCCTTTGTCAGCCGCTCAACGGCCTCTTGGATCAACAGTTCGGTTTCGGTGTCAATGTTGGCCGTGGCCTCATCCAGCACCAAGATTTCAGGGTCTGCGGCAAGCACACGGGCAAAGGCCAGTAGCTGACGCTGACCTTGGGATAGGTTTTGACCCCGTTCCGTGAGGGGTGTTTGGTAACCCTCGGGTAGCTGGCTGATGAAGTCGTGGGCGTTAACGATGGTCGCCGCTTCCATAGCCCGTTCCAAGGTAACCTTGGGATTGCCCAGCGCAATGTTGTCGTAAATGCTGCCTGAGAAGATATGGAAGTCCTGTAGTACCACGCCGACTCGTCGACGCAAGTCTGCCGAGTGGATGCGATTGAGATCTATGCCGTCCAAGAAAATCTGTTCATCGTCAAAGTCGTAGAAGCGGCCAAGCAGGCGGATCAAGGTGCTTTTACCGGACCCCGTCGGGCCTACGATGGCCAGCTTTTCACCCGGTGCGATGGTAAAGGATACGTCGTCGAGGACGGGCATGCTGGTGTCGTAGGCAAAGCTCACGTTGCGAAACTCCACCTCTCCCTTTAGCCGTGATGGCAGCGCTACCGGCTGGCTTGGCTCATGAATAATTTCGTCCCAATCCAAGGCCTGAAAAATACGCTCACCGCTGGCCATGGCTCGAAACAAAATGTTGGTTTGTTCCCCAAGAACCACGATGGGGTGGAACAACATCGTGACAAATTGCGTGAAGAGAACCACCTCACCCACGGTCATGGTCACCGCCATAAGCTGGCTGGCGCCATAATACAAAATCAGGCCGATAGCGATCTGGGCGAGGCTTTCGTTGAAGGCACCGTACAACGTTTCCACGCGAGCCAGCCGGTGCTCAAACAGACGGTTCTTTTCGTTGATTTCTGTGTAGCGGTCTAAGTTGTGTTGCTGGCGATCCGACAGCTGCACTACCTGCAACCCGGCGAGGTTTTCCTGCAAATTCTGATTCAGGTTGGATAAGGTTTGGCGGGTCTGCCGAAACAGGAAGCGTGTTTTGCGGCGAAAGAAGTAGGTGACCATGGCTAGCACCGGCAGCGCCAGCAGCAGCGTCAGGGTCAACTGCACATCGATGGCTAACATGACGGCCAAGGCAACAAAGAACGGCACGAACTCGCCAACCAGGGTACCGAGTCCTCGAAGCAGTTCGTATAGGGCTTCAACATCATTTGTGACCCGGGTCATGATCCGTCCCACAGCCACCCGGTCGTAAAACGATGATGGCCTAGTTTCCAAATGTCGAAACAGATCCAAACGTAGATCTCGAAGGCCATTAATTACCGGGCCAATCAGCGTCATGCGGTGGGCATGTCCGCAAAAGGCCCATGCCAGCTGAATGGCGCCATAGAGTAAACACGCAGCCACAAGCTCTGGTACGCCTAGCGTGCCCGCGAGATTGGTATTGAAGTCGATGAGGCCAAAATCTGGGCTGTCACTGCTGCTCTCACCCCGAATGATGTGGTCGATGGCCACTAGGGAAATAATGATCGGCAGCATGACCTGAAGGGTCGATGCGGTGAGGACGAGAACCGTGCTCAATGCCAAGGATGCCTTGTAAGGCGCGAGCCATTTCAACAGACGCCGCAGCAACTTCAGGTTCAATACTGCGCCGCTGATGTCGGCGTCGAACATGGCGTAGTCTCTGGGGTGCTTCTTCTGGGCGGTGTTCATGAGTTCACCCTGAGCCTTTCCAAATCGTCTTCTTCGCCGCCTTCACGTTGAACTCGCTCCAGCTCGGCGTAATAACCTTGATTGGCCAGCAAGTCTTCATGGCGACCGCTTTCGATAATGCGACCGGCGTCCATGACGTAGATGCGATCAGCGTGGCGGGCGGTGCTTACTCGATGGGACACAAGAACAGTGGTCTGCTGCTGCCGCAGGCGTTTCAGCTCGCCGAGAATATGCTCTTCGGTTTCGGTGTCCACGGCGGAAAAACAGTCGTCCAAGATTAAAATCGGCGCGTGACGAATCAGGCCACGGGCCAGAGTTGCCCGCTGCTTTTGCCCGCCGGACAGGGTGACCCCGCGCTCGCCGATCAAGGTGTCCAACTGGTCAGGAAAATCGCTAATAGTGTCTTTTAGATCCGCAGAGGTGGCGGCTTCCCAGATTTTTTCCAAAGATCGCGCCGGATCGTCGTACGTGATGTTGCTTTTTAGGGGTTCAGCGAACAAAAACGGGTCTTGTGGTACCAAGGCAACCTGAGTGCGTAGTTGGGTCAGTGGATAGTCGGCCACCGGATGCCCGTCGATGAACACACTGTCCGTAGGCGGGTCTATGAGCCTGACCATTTGTTTCAGCAACGTAGTCTTGCCACTGCCTACCCGTCCCATGATGGCGATGGTTTCGCCGGGTGCCACGCTCAACGACAGGTCGTCGATGGCCTTAGTCGTGGCGCCAGGGTAACGGTAGCTTAACGCTCGGATGTCGATACTGCCGGCAAGTTCCACCGGCGCTTCCGCCGCAGGTTCGTCGGCAATTTCGGCCGGCCGGTCGAAGACTTCAAACAGACGGCGACTGGCGACCCCAGCCCGCTGGAATAGATTGACGATAAAGCCCGCCACCCTGAAAGGCTGCACTACCATGTTCACAAACATGAAGAAAGCGACGAAGTCGCCCACGGCTAAAGTGCCGTCGAGCACTTGGCTGCCGCCGTAGCCCAAAATGGTCAGGGAACAAATCGCCGCCAAACTGGGCATCCAAGAACTCATGGCGGAATTGATGCGCCCTTGCTCGTAGAAAACATCGGCATAGGCTTGGTTGGTGGACGCGAAGCGCGCTATTTCGTTTTCTTCCTGCACCATGGCCTGAATCGTGCGGATGCCTGACAGATTTTCTTGGGTGTGGGTGCCTAGGTCTGATAACCGATCCTGTACTTGGGCCGACGCCTCACCCATGGCCTTGGCCGAGTACTGAGCGTAGAAAAATACCAGCGGCATTGGCGGCAGTAGCAGCAAGGTCAGCCAAGGCGAGTAATACAGCATGAAACCAAAGCCGACCACGGTGGCATAGACCATGATGATCAGCAAAATGGTGCCCATGGATATCAGCCGTTGGATCAGCGATATGTCCGCTACTGCCCGGGTCATCATGTCGCCAATACTGAATTCGGAGAAAAACTCCGCACCTTGCTGTTGGAGTTTGTTAAAAAACGCTTGGCGCAAGTCATAGGAGACTTTCAACGCAACCCGGCGAACGCTGAAGCGGGCGAAACTGACCACACAGTAACGAATGAGCACGGCGCCGATGATGCCTAGCACCGGATAGGTCACATCAAAATCGCCTTCCACCATGCGGTTGATGGAAACTGCGGTTAACACTGGCACCATGGCCTCGAAAATACGGGCGACACCAAAGGCGGTGATGCCGATGTACAGGCCCCGGCGATGGGGGCCAATAAAACGCCGCAACTGCCACAGCGCCGTTAATAGAGCGGTGGGGGGCAGGGTGGGTTCGTCGGTGGTTGGCTTCACAGACTAAAAGCTGGCGTTACCGGGAACCCGGGGGAAAGGTATGGCGTCACGAATGTTGTCCATGCCGGTGATGTAGAGCAGCAGTCGTTCAAGGCCGAGGCCAAAGCCAGCATGAGGCACGGAGCCGTAGCGCCGCAGATCTCTGTACCACCACAGTTCGTCTGCCAGGCGTGGGTCCATACGCGCATCCAGCACGCTCAGGCGTTCCTCACGCTGGCTGCCGCCGATGATCTCACCGACACCGGGTACCAAAACATCCATCGCTGCTACCGTCTTTTCGTCGTCATTCAGGCGCATATAAAACGCCTTGATGTCCTTAGGGTAATCGGTGACCACTACCGGCGCCTTGATGATCTGCTCGGTGATAAAGCGCTCGTGTTCGGACTGTAGGTCCGCACCCCAAGTAACCGGGAACTCGAAGTCTTGCTTAGCCTCCAGCAACAGGTCTACCGCTTCGCTGTAGGTCATGCGCGTAAAGGTCTGTTGGCAGACCTTTGTCAGGCGCTCAATCAGGCCGCCGTCCCCCCGTTCTTCAAAGAACGCCATATCATCCGGACAGCGCTCCAAGACGCCTTCAATGACTTCGGATAGAAAACGCTCGGCCAATGCCGCGTTGGCGGCCAAATCTGCGAAGGCGACCTCTGGTTCGATCATCCAAAATTCCGCCAGGTGCCTGCTGGTATTGGAGTTCTCGGCTCGAAAGGTTGGCCCAAAGGTATAGACCTTGCCCATGGAGCAGGCAAAACTCTCCAGATTCAGTTGGCCGCTGACGGTAAGAAAGGCCTCACTACCGAAAAAATCCTGTTTGAAGGGGTCGGCTTGGTTCGGTCCGCTGTCTTGGTCTCGATGAATCATGTCCAAGGTCGACACGCGGAACATGTCGCCGGCCCCCTCGCAGTCGCTGGCGGTGATGATCGGCGTGTTTACCCAAAAAAAGCCATTACGGTCAAAGAATTCATGTACTTGGGCACTAAGGGCGTGACGGACTCGGGTCATGGCCCCGAACGTGTTCGTGCGAGGTCGGAGGTGGGCAACCCCACGCAGGTATTCGAACGAATGCTGTTTTTTGCTAATGGGATAGGACTCAGGATCGTCTACCAAGCCGTGGACGATCACCTCATCGGCCTGTATCTCGCGATCTTGACCCTTGCCTTGAGAGGCGACCAACTTGCCGGTGACCGTGACCGAGCAGCCGGTACCGCTGTCGACGATGGCACCGTAATTAGACAAGGCTTGATCGGCGATGGCCTGAATCGTGCCAAAGCAGGAGCCGTCGTGAATGTGCAGAAAGGAGAATCCTCCCTTGGAAGACCTGCGCGAGCGCAGCCAGCCTTGGACGGTAACGTGGCTGTCGAGGGGGATTTCATGCTGGAGGATAGATTTAATCGCAACAATCATGGTGTTCTGGACGCATCCTAAGGATCGAAAAAGCAGCGGCTATGATAAAACAGTGGCTGTGTTTTTTCTGTTGAGGATTTGGCTTTTTCACGCGCCGCGAATGTTGGCAAGGTCGACTTTGGCATTGAACGGGCTGCGCTGTTCCACATGCTCAATATCTTCGGCAACATAGCGGCGCTCTTCTTCCAAAAACCGCGCCACTGCGTCACGAAAGCCGGGGTCTGCTATCCAGTGAGCGCTGTAGGTGGCCTGGGGTAAATACCCGCGCACCACTTTGTGCCCTCCCTGAGCGCCGGCTTCCACCCGTTTCAAACCCCGGGCGATGGCGAAATCAATGGCTTGGTAGTAACACACTTCAAAGTGCAAAAAACGGTGGTCTTCGATACAGCCCCAGTTGCGGCCAAATAGCGTATCGCCACCAATAAAATTCAATGCCCCGGCGATATAGCGACCGTCGCGCTGGGCCATAATGAGCAATATGTCATCGGCCATGGCGGCGCTTACCCGGCTGAAAAAATCTCGGGTCAGATAGGGGGTGCCCCACTTGCGCGATCCGGTATCCACATAGAACTGATAGAAGGCATCCCAGTGGGCTTCGTCTAAGTCGTCACCGCTGAGCCAGTGGATGGTGATGTCGTTTTCTATTGCCGTTCGACGTTCGCGTTTCAAGTTTTTGCGTTTTTTCGACGCAAGCTGGGCCAAGAACTCGTCGAAATTTTGGTAGCCCGCATTGTGCCAATGAAATTGTTGATCCATGCGCTGCAGCAGCCCCGCGTCCGCCGCATGTTGCCACTGGTCTTCCGGCAGGAACGTCATGTGCAGGGAACTGACCTTGGCTTGTTCCGCGACCTGCAGGCAGGCATCTAGAAGAAGCCGTTGATTTTCCTCGGTATTTTCTGCGCACAGAAGCTTGGGGCTAGTGGCGGGTGTAAAGGGGATGCTGCTTTGCAGTTTGGGGTAATAGTTGTGGCCGGCACGATGCCAGGCGTCGGCCCAAGCGTAGTCAAAGACATATTCGCCCTGACTGTGGTTTTTAAGATACAGAGGTACGACCCCGATCAACGCGTCGCCATTCTCCACAGCCACATGAAAGGGTTGCCAACCGGCCTCCCGCCCCACACTGCCGCTTTCCTCAAGCGCCAACAAGAAAGCATGGCTGGTAAAAGGGTTGTAAGCACCGGCGCCTGCCGCGCACCGATCCCATTGTTCAGGATCGATTTCCGTAATGCTGTGGCAGATTCTTGCTGTCGGTGTGGGCACTCAGCGTCTCAAGCGGTAGATAGGGGGACAGAATACGCGGTTCGGTAGCAAGAAAGGGTGAAAAAAGTTGGAATCCAGTTGGCTCTGAAGGAATCTCTGAAGGTCTGTGTTTAAAAGATACCCATTTCCACACCCAAGGCCATGGCCTGCCCCAACTCTTGGCAAGTAACCAAATCTTCCGGCGTCGGTACGCCCCGAACAATCAAGGGGGCTTGCACTGCCACGAAGGGATAGCCGTTGGCAATGCGCTCCATCGCCCTAACCGCGCCAGTGCCATCATTACCAGCGCTAACAAACATGGCGTAGGGCAGGGGCGTGAGTTTGCCTTCGACTTCGTAAAAGGTTCGATCGAGAAAATCTTTTAGGGCGCCGGACAGATAGCCGAAGTTTTCCGGAGTACCCAGCAACAGGGCATCTGCCCATAACAAATCCTCCGGGCCGGCATCCGGTGCCCGCAGTACCCGTACCTCAACATCTCTGACGTCGTCACAGGTGGCTCCGGCGATAACGGCCTCTGCCAATTGGTGGGTATTGCCGGTTTTAGAATGAAAAACAATCAGCAAATGTTTCAACGACCCGTTCTCCTTGCGCGATGCGTCACTGCGCCTGCAAACGCGGTTGGCGCGTGAGCCACGGCAACTTGGGCTATAGTGAGGGTTTTAAGGAGGCCTATCATGCGTATGACAACCCCTAGGATTCAACCTTTGAGCGACGAACAAATGGATGCGGACGCCAAAGCACTACTCGAGCCTATCGCCAAGGGCGGACGCGTGCTGAATATATTCCGCACCCTGGCCAATCATTCCGCTCTGGCTCGTCGCTGGATGGTGTTTGCCAACCATATCTTGGGTAAGTCCACGCTGCCGGTAAAAGAACGGGAACTGGTTATTTTGCGCATTGGTTATTTGTGTCAGTCCGGCTACGAATGGGGGCAGCATGTGGTCATAGCCCGAAATGCAGGCATGACGGATGACGAAATTCTCGCCAGTAAGAGCGGTCCCGAAACCCCCGGATTGTCGCCCTTGTATCGATTGTTGCTGCTGGCTACGGATGAGTTACACGCTGATGCGCACATCTCCGATGCAACCTGGCAGGGGCTGACCGAGCAATTAAACCAGCATCAGATGATGGATCTGGTTTTTACCGTTGGGCAATACAATTTGGTATCCATGGCCCTGAACAGCTTCGGTGTACAGCTGGATAAAGGGGTGCCGGATTGGGATTTGCAAAAGACTTAGATAAAGCTATATCGAAGTAAAAACTCAACAAAACTAGTGGGTTATTCGCCGTTCGTGATACTGTTGTTAACAGTGTCTCGGTAACACATCGTCACTTTTTGTAACAAAGCTATTGACACCTAAGGCCCCGTGTTTCATTTTCTCTCACCGGCCACGTCACGTCCTGACGTGGGCCAGCGTCCTTAACGCGGGAGAAATGGAGTCACGGTGAGAGTCATTAATGCCATCACAGGGTTCGCGCTGCTAGCACTGGCAGTCTTGCATGTCTTCATTCCGAAGACGCCGATTCTCACCTTGATCTACTTGGGTGGCGCCCTGTTAGCGCTGTCCAGTCTTCGTATGAACATCGGCTTTGCTTGGGCTAGAGTCCTCGCCGTAGCCACCGTGATCGCCATGTTTTTTTACTTCGCAGCCTTCTTTCGCATCGTCGATCACTTTCACGATCAGTGGTATCGCAGTGGCATGATGCTAGAGGCCGTAGGCATGTTGATTTCGGCCTTCGCCATGATACCGGTACTGTCGGTTTATAGCTGTTTTATGAAGAGCGAAGGCCAAGACGTTGGTGAGAATGATCGAGCCATTTTTGCCTGCCCAGAAGAAGGTTCGAACCAAGGCCAAAAAGCCCAATAGCCGGCCCGGCCCCTACACCCGTTTAAGCTGACCCCGATCCACGTATAGCCGTCCTGTTTCTACGGCGCTCCGCATTAGGCTGGGAACTGGCGCTATGCGGAACAAATCGCCATTTGCCCCAACAAGCTGCTGAGGCACCCCGGACTGTTTTGCCAGCGCCGCATTTGCCTGCATATGAGCCGCCTCGCCGTGGACAGGAATGGCAATTTTTGGGGCCAACCACCGGTACATGTGTGACAACTCCTCTGCGTTTGGGTGTCCCGAGGCATGCAAGGGCAGATTGCTCTGGTCGGCGTGTATGACCTCCACACCGGCAGCGCTGAAGCGCTCACCCATGGCAGCGATTTTAGGCTCGTTACCGGGGATGGCCTTGGCGCTGTAGATGACGCGATCACCTGTGGTCAGTTCCAAGGTTGGGTGCCGATTCGCGGCCAGTCGTGTCAATGCGGCGCCGGGTTCGCCTTGGCTCCCTGTGGCTAAGATCAGCACTTCATCGGGGGGCAAATAGCCTAGGTCGTTGGGTGGAATGGGATCAAAGTCCTCTTCGAGGTAGCCGCAGGCCTTGGCCGCCGCGGTCATGGAAATCAGTGATCGCCCCAGCAGGCACAGGTAACGCCCGCTGGCCGCCGCCACATGGCCTAGGGTTTGAAGTCTGGCGATGTTACTGGCGAAGCAGCCGATGGCAACACGTCCGGCGGTGCCGTTCACCAGTTCGAGCAAACCGTCGTAAAGATCCGCCTCAGAAATTGAATGCCCGACATTTTGCGCGTTGGTGGAATCGCAAATTACCGCATCTGGGGCCTGTTGGCCGAGTCCTTGCCAAAGTGACTGGTCGAAGGCTTCACCCACCACGGGCCCGGAGTCGATTTTCCAGTCCGCCGTATGGACGACGGTGCCTGCGGCAGTTTCGATGAGCAGGCCATTGGTTTCCGGAGTGGAATGAGTAATCGGCAGCCATCGCAAATTGAACGGCCCCAGGGCCAGATTTCCTCTGGGCTGGACAATTCGAATCGTGGCCGAAGACCCGGCCTCCCGCAGTTTTGGTTTGAGCACTTGGGCGGTGAAAGGCGTGGTGTAGATGGGGCACTGAAACTGGTCTGCTAGGTACGGCAGGGCGCCGATGTGGTCCATGTGGGCATGGGTGGCCACAATCCCTACCAGCGACTCAACTCGGTCTAGAATGAACTGAGGGTCTGCCATCTGAACTTCGTTGCCATCCAGCGTTTCTTCGAAGGTGACACCGCAGTCCACCATCAGCCAGCGGCCGTCGTGGCCGAATAAGTTTAGGTTCATACCAATCTCGCCGCTGCCCCCTAGGGGGACAAACCAAAGATCTTCAGCTGTTGGAGTCATGTTGTTGCTACGGTGGGTGAAGGTGCTAGGTTGCCGGCCATTAAGGAGCTAGGTTGCCGGCTATTGATGAATTTTATTCTAGGGCTGATTGAGCGATCTGCCTGCCGAGCCTAGGCAAGACGTGCCAGAGAATACTCGGCTAACGAGCGAAGGGCGTCGCGGTACGGGCTGGCCGGCAGGTTCTGGAGTTGGGCTAACGCTTTTTCAACCTCAATAACCGCTGCCAGACGCGTGTACTCCAAAGAGCCGCTGTCATGAACAATACGCCGAATACTCTCGATGTTGTCGCAAGAACGCGCATCAATGGCCGCACGGATAGTCTTCTGGTCCTCTAGGCTGCCTGTTTTCAAGGCTTGGATCAGTGGCAGGGTCAACTTGCCTTCGGCCAAGTCGTCGCCGACATTTTTGCCCATCAGCTCGGTGCTGCCAGCGTAATCCAACCAGTCATCAATGAGCTGGTAGGCCATACCAAAGTGCAGGCCGTACCGTTCCAGAGCGATGACCTGTTCTGGGCTGGAGCCGTTGTCAGCGAGGCTGCTTGCATCCGCCTTGGAGGTGTACTCTGCAGCTAACAAGGCCCCGGTATGAGATGCGGCTTCGAATAACAGCGCAGTCTTACAGCGAATGACCTCCCGATAGTCGGACTCGGTCATGGCGCAGTTGCCAATGTTCGCCAGTTGCATGACCTCGCCTTCGGCGATGGTGTTGGTCGCACGCGCCAACACGGCCATGACGTCCAAGCTCGCCAGTTCCACCATCAGTTGGAAGGCCCGGGAGTACAAAAAGTCCCCGACAAGAACGCTGGGCGCGTTGCCCCAGCGATCATTGACCGTGGCTCGACCACGACGTAGAGCAGAGCTGTCGACGACGTCGTCATGCAACAAAGTAGCGGTGTGCAGAAATTCGATGATTGCAGCCAAGTTGATATGGCCACTGCCCTTGTAGCCCAGCGCTTGGGCGCTCAGCAGAACCAACATCGGGCGAAGTCGTTTGCCGCCACTTTCGACAATGTAGCGTCCAATCTCCTCCACCATCGCCACATCCGAAGTCAGGCGGCGGGGAATTAGCTCGTTTACCAGCTGAAAGTCACTGGCGACCAGTCGGTAAATGTCAGCCAGCGGGTTGTCTGCAGACGTGTCGGCTTGAGAAACAGCAGTGCTGCGAATATTCGCTGTCATAACATCCAAGCTCGATCTATCGGAAAAGTCGGGCATGCGAGGATCTGGTAGCAAGGGCGTGAAGCTGCATGGATTTTACCGACTGTGTTCTAACGTGTTTGCCCGTGACCTGCTAAGGCCCGGCTCGGGGAAGCGCAGTATAACCAGATCGTTCATCAACGTCCCCGCCAAATTTACAGCATCAGATCTCTGCAAAAGCTAGACAGCGATTGGGTCATCCTTTGCGCAGATAGAACCTCTGAAGCCCATTTGACCTGTCATCTGATTCGGGGGAAGGTTGCTTGTTATTGATTTGCGGAGAGTAGGGCAGCAGGGCGGGTGTAGAGCAGCAACAGGCAGTAGTTGCAGGTTCTCATGACTCAAATCAGCGCTGCCTTGGCGTTGTGGCCCCAAGTAAGGTGGCCCTGCTGAAATAACGATAGGGAACAGGGATCATGGTAAAACCGGACGAGACTTCTCAAGAGTTGGATGCCATCGTGATTGGTGCCGGTTTTGGCGGCCTTTACGCGCTTCATTATCTACGCGACCAAATGAACCTGAACGTGAAAGGGTTTGACGGGGCCGGTGATGTGGGTGGTACGTGGTGGTACAACCGCTACCCGGGTGCCCGAGTGGATGCGCCTAGCACACCGTTTTACGCCTACACATTTTCCCAAGAGCTGGTAGACGAATGGGACTGGTCTGAAACCCAAAGTTCCAGCGATCAGGTTCGCGCTTACTTGGAGCATGTTGCCGAGCGATTCGATTTGAGGCGTAGCATCCAATTTGACACATGGGTCGAAGACGCCGAATTTAACGAGGACACCCAGCGCTGGGTGATACAAACGCACACTGGCAGCGAGTTTACCGCTCGATTCTTGATTTGTGCTGTCGGCGCACTCTTTGTAGCTCATAAGCCTGACTATACGGGTATCGATGACTTTGCAGGACCATGTCACCACACCGGCCGCTGGCCCCATGAGCCTGTATCCTTTGCGGGCAAGCGGGTTGGGGTCATTGGCACCGGTTCTTCAGGGATTCAAGCCATTCCTGAAATTGCCAAAGGAGCGGCCCATGTCACAGTGTTCCAGCGCACCCCCCAGTTCGCACTGCCGGCCCGGAATCGCACTCTGGTTCAAGGCGAGACCACCCAGTACCAAGAACATTGGGAGGATCATCGGCAGTCCATGCGCAGACGCGGCGGCTGGCCTTTTGCAACCACAAAACTGCGGGCGTCCGAGGCAACCGCGGAAGAGCGGCGGGTACGATTTGAGGAAATGTGGGACCTAGGCGGGATCAACCTGTTGATCAACAGCTTCTCAGGGGCAGTTGTGGATCCGGAACTCAACGAAGAGATCTCGGAATTCGTTCGAGGCAAGATACGAGGCATCGTGGCTGACCCCGAAGTGGCTCAAAAGCTGATGCCGGATTACCACATCGGTACCAAACGCATGATTTTAGATAACGGTTATTTTGAAACCTACAACCGGGACAACGTCACCTTGGTGGATTTGCGCCAAGAGCCGATTCTTGCATTCACAGAGACCGGCGCCGAAACCTCGGCCGGGGAATACCCCTTGGACATGTTGGTCCTTGCCACCGGCTACGACGCCGTGAGCGGCTCCATGCTCAATTTGAACCCGCGGGGGCGCAATGGCGTTTCGCTGGAGCAAAAATGGGAGGATCGCTTTACCACCAATTTTGGGATCAAGGTCGCCGGGTTTCCAAATCTCTTTATGATTCATGGCCCGGGTTCCCCCGGTGTCTTTTTCTCTATGCCCCTTGGGGCAGAGCTGCAGGTGAAGTGGATTGGCGACAGCATTCGTCATTTGCAAGAACAGGGTTATGCCACCATGGAAACCACGCCAGAAGCAGAAACGGCTTGGGATGAAGAAATTCAGCAAATCGCAAACGGCACCCTGTACCCCAAAACAAACTCCTGGTACCTCGGAGCCAACATTCCGGGTAAACCACGGCAGTTTTTGGGGCATTTACGAGGATCTCAGTACTTTGATCAACTCACTGAGGTGGCTGAGCAGGGCTTTGAGGGATTCGTTTTTAAGTAATCGGTTTTCGCTGGTTTGGGGGAGAGTGAACAAGGTCACTAAAGTTACCCAGATCACAGCCACAACTCGTTGTATTCAAACGATGATACCCGTAGAATTCGCGCCTTCCTGAAAAGGGTGTGCGGATGAAAGTGGTTCGCACGGAAAAGATTTATTGGTGGCGCTTCACTGGCGCAGCTCGGAGAACGATATGTTTGCAGTGTTTCAAAGCGGCGGAAAACAGCACCGCGTTAGTGAAGGCGACGTCGTCAAGCTGGAATTGCTAACGGCGGAAGCGGGTGAAGAGGTCGTATTCGACAAGGTACTATTGGTTGCTGACGGCGATGACGTGAATGTTGGCGCGCCCTACGTCGAGTCGGGCAAGGTAACCGCAGAAGTCGTCCGTACTGATCGAGCCAAGAAGGTTCGCATCATCAAGTTTAAGCGACGTAAAGATTTCTTGCGCCGTCAAGGGCATCGCCAATGGTTTACCGAAGTGAAGATCACCGGAATTTCCGCGTAGCGTTAAAGGCCGGATAACCTTGGGCGGACAACTGTGTAGATAGTACGACGCCATCGCGGCAGACCTACGAGAAAAGCACAGAATAAATACGTAAACAGAGTACCTAACAAAAGTACTTACCAAAGTACCTAACAAAAATACCTAACTAAGTTACACAGAGATAAGTAGACAGACTCATGGCACATAAGAAAGCAGGCGGTAGCACCCGCAACGGACGCGATTCCGAGTCGAAACGACTTGGCGTGAAGAAATTTGGCGGACAAAAGGTACTGGCGGGCAACATCATCGTTCGACAGCGTGGCACCAAGTTCCACCCCGGTGAAAACGTTGGCTGTGGCCGCGATCACACGTTATTCGCGAAAGCTGATGGTGAAGTTCAGTTCACGGTGAAAGGTCACCTGCGCCGCAAGACTGTCAACATCGTACCGGTTGCCTAAGAGACGAAAGCGCCCGCTGACACCGATCGGCGGGTCCAGCGGATCAGCGGCAACAGTTGGAAAGATCGAACCCCGCTAATGCGGGGTTTTTTGTATGCGCTGGCAAATCTTGTAGTGTCGATTAAAACCACAGGCCAAGGTGAAACATGCAGTTTATCGATGAAGCGAGCATTCGAGTGCAAGCCGGCAAGGGCGGTAACGGCTGTCTGAGTTTTCGCCGGGAAAAATATGTGGAACGGGGCGGCCCAGACGGCGGCAATGGCGGCGACGGCGGCTCGGTTTACCTAATCGCTGATGAAGCCCTGAACACCCTCATCGACTTTCGTTACCAGCCTGCGTATCAGGCACGCAATGGTCAGGGCGGCGGTAGCCGCAACAAAACCGGAGCCCGCGGTGAGGACATTTATGTGAAAGTGCCCATGGGCACTACGGTAGTGGACGAAGAAACCCAAGAAGTGCTTGGCGACCTCAGTACCGCTGAGCAGACGCTGCTGGTGGCAGAGGGCGGTGCCCGAGGACTGGGTAATGCCACATTTAAGTCCAGTACCAACCGCGCGCCCCGAAAGACGACACCGGGTCACATAGGCGACATCCGTCGTCTGCGTTTGCAGCTTAAACTTCTGGCGGATGTCGGGCTTTTGGGTTTGCCCAATGCGGGCAAGTCCACCCTGATTGGTCAGGTATCGGCGGCCAATCCCAAGGTAGCAGACTACCCCTTTACCACGCTGGCCCCCAGTTTGGGGGTGGTGCGCATCGCAGCAGACGCCAGCTTTGTGATGGCAGACATTCCAGGATTGATTGTGGGTGCCGCTCAAGGCGCCGGCCTTGGTGCCCAATTTCTGCGTCATTTGTCCCGAACAAAGGTGCTGCTGCATCTGGTGGATGTGCAGCCAGAGGATCAGAGCGATCCCATTGAAAATGCCCTGGCCATAGAGCAAGAGCTGGCAGAGTACTCCGAAGCACTGATCCAGCGGCCTATATGGCTGGCCTTGTCGAAGGTTGATCAGCTCGATGACGACGATCTGGACGCCTTGATGGAAGAAATGGCGGAAACCTTCCCCGACCGCCCGGTGTACGGGATTTCCGCGCTCGGCGATATCGGTCTGGACGAACTGAAGAACGACTTGATGCAGTATCTAACCGAAGAGCGATTGCAGGCCGCCGAGGCCCCGGACTTTGCCGAACATTTGGAGAGCTTAGAAAAACGTATCAGCGACGATGTGTTTGCCCATTCCGAGCGTATGCGACAGCGTCGGCAAGGTGATGCCGCTGACGCCCAAGACGAGATGGACGATGACTTTGACGACACGCTAGATGGCCCGGAAACAGAGGTGATTTATGTCAGAGATTAACCATGGCCAACTGATGCAAAATCCAGTCACTCGCCAAGCTCTGATCCAAGCGAAACGCATTGTCGTCAAAGTAGGCAGTTCGCTGCTGACCAGTCTTGAAACCGGTTTGGAGCGAGAAAAAATCCGAGGCTATTGCGCGGATATTGCCGAGTTGACCAAGGCGGGCAAGGAAGTGATCTTGGTGTCCTCAGGCTCCATTGCGGAAGGCTGCATGCGGCTGGGGTGGACACGTCGGCCCCAAGAGGTTCATCGGCTGCAGGCGGCGGCAGCGGTCGGCCAGATCGGTCTCATGCAGGCCTACGAGCAGGCGCTACAAACCTTGGACTGCGGGTCTGCCATGATCATGCTGACCCACGAAGACTTAGCTGACCGTCAGCGCTATTTGAACGCGCGTGCGACGTTGAAAACCTTGGCCGATATGTCCGTGGTGCCCATCATCAATGAAAACGACACCGTGGCCACCGACGAGATCCGCTTTGGCGATAACGACACCTTGGCTGCCCTAGTAGCGAACTTAGTGGAAGCCGACCTACTGGTGATTCTGACGGATGTGAATGGCCTTCTCAGCGCCGATCCACGGGTGGACAGTAACGCCAAGCGTATTGCCATAGCGGCAGCCACAGACCCCTCGTTGGCCGCCTTGGCAGGCGAGGGGGCCGGGGCCCTGGGTCGCGGCGGGATGGTGACCAAAATACGCGCTGCTCGATTGGCGGCCCGATCCGGTGCCCACACGGTGATCGCCCCTGGGCAAGAGGCTGGAATTTTACATCGAGTTATTCGGGCGGAAGATGTGGGCACGCTGCTGTGGGCAGAGATGACGCCAATGGCTGCCCGCAAGCGTTGGATCGCCGGTCACCTCCGTGCCAAGGGAGACATTATCATCGACCAAGGGGCCGTTCGAGCCATCGAGCAGCGCGGTGTGAGCTTGCTGGCCGCCGGTATTGTTGGGTCTCAGGGTGAGTTCAGCCGTGGCGACGTGGTGCGTTGTCTGGATCAGACGGGCAGAGTCATCGCCCAAGGGTTGAGCAACTATGCTAGTGAGGAAGTGGACGCCATAAAGGGCCTGACAAGCGACCGGTACGCCGAGGCTATCGGTTACGCTGCAGAGGCGGAGGTCGTGCACCGAGACAATCTGGTGCTCATTTAGAGAGAAGCGATGGAACTGCGCCGATGACCCAGCCCCAACGTTCAGCGGTAGGCAGGGAACGCTAGCCTGTGGCAGAGAGGGCTTTGACCCGCTTGTTCAGGCGTGACTTCTGACGTGCCGCTTGGTTTTTGTGCATGATGCCCTTAGAAACCATTTTGTCTATGATCGGCACGGCCTGAGCCAAGGCAGCGCCTGCGGCTTCCGCGTCGTTAGTTTCGACAGCGCCATGGACACGTTTGATGTACGTACGCACCATTGAACGTTGACTGGCGTTTTGTGCTCGGCGTTTTTCTGACTGCTTAGCGCGCTTGCGTGCTTGTGGACTGTTAGCCAAGGTAGCTCCTAGTGGGGACCGAAAAAATGAGGCGGGAATATGCCGCTGTGTCGATGAGATGTCAACCGCGTAATCTGGGGAGCAAGGGATCAATCAAGATCAAGTGAGTAATCAAGGGCCGAACGCAGAGCGGGATCAAGGTCCTGCACCCTTGAATCGGCGCGCCGGTACCGTTGCGGGTATGACCTTACTGTCGCGCATCAGTGGTCTTGTGCGCGACGTGGTGCTGGCCTATCTGTTTGGCGCCTCGGCGGCGGCAGACCTCTTCTTTGTCGCCTTTCGCATTCCAAACTTTTTTCGGCGCCTCTTTGCTGAAGGCGCATTCAATCAGGCCTTTGTACCGGTGCTGGTGGAATATAAAGCGAAAGGGCATGCAGCACTGAGGCTGTTTTTGGCGGATCTGTCCGGGGTATTCGCCTTAGCCTTGGTCGCGGTAACCATTGCGGGTATTGCTCTAGCCGGTCCCTTGGCAGCCCTGTTTGCGCCAGGGTACTTGGATCAACCCGAGCGGTTTGAGCAGTTAACGCAGCTGGTACGAATTACCTTTCCATATCTGGGTCTGATTTCTCTCACTGCCTACGCCGGGGCCATCATGAACGCTCACGGTCAGTTTGCCCTGCCAGCCTTCACACCAGTGATGCTCAACCTTTGTTTGACCCTAGCCGCCCTTGTTGCCTTAAACGACCTATTGGATGCTCAGCCCATCGTCATCTTGGCCTGGGGTGTGCTTGCCGCCGGATTGGTGCAGTGGTTTATGCAGTTGCCCACGCTGTGGCGCATGAGGTTGCTGCCCCAGCCACGAGTTGCCAAAGAGCACCCTGGGGTGCTGCAGGTGGGGCGCTTGCTGGTACCTGCGATATTTTCTGCCTCAGTGGGTCAAATCAATGCCCTCGTCAACACCATGATCGCATCGACCCTAGCCACAGGCAGTATTGCTTGGCTCTACTACGCGGATCGCTTGCTGGAACTGCCCGTGGGTTTGATCGCAGTTGCACTGGGTACCGTGATGTTGCCCCATCTGTCGCGTTTGGTGACTGCCAGCGACGAGCAGGGTTTTTTGAGCACCATGAACTGGGGACTCGGTCTTGGTCTGATGTTAGGCCTGCCCGCCGCCATCGCTTTGTACCTGATGGCCGAGCCTTTGCTGGCCTTTCTGTATATGACTTTTGCGGGTAGCGCCATGACGGACCGGGACATCACAATGGCAGCCCTCGCCCTTGAGATGTTCGCCATTGCCTTGCCCGGTTTTGTGCTGGTGAAAGTGCTGGCGCCGGCCTTTTTTGCCCATCAAGACACTCACACCCCATTTCGTTTTGCAGCCATC
This sequence comes from Gammaproteobacteria bacterium, assembly GCA_038151515.1. Taxonomy (GTDB): domain Bacteria; phylum Pseudomonadota; class Gammaproteobacteria; order Pseudomonadales; family Azotimanducaceae; genus UBA4421. The sequence goes on from JAYOVN010000007.1 coordinate 31,144, forward strand.
GCCGTGGCAGTGAATCTGGTCGGCAGTCTGTCGACGTTCCAGTGGCTCGGGCATGTGGGGCTGGCTCTGGCGACGGCTCTGTCTGCTTGGACCCACGCGGCTTTGTTGTACATCGGTTTGCATCGTCGGGGCTGGATTCGGGCCGATGCCAAGGTGCTCTTTGTGTTGCTGCGCACCGCAGCAGCCTGCGGGTGTCTGGCGTTAGTGCTCGGGTATGCGGGCCTGTCTTCGGAACAATGGTTGGCAATGGCTGGCCCGGAACGGGCAGTTAAGGTGCTGCTAACCTGTGCTGCCGGCTTTGTGGCCTATTGCTTAGCGCTCCTACTCTTGGGCGTACGCAGGCATCATCTGCTTCAAGCCACTGACTAACAGCCCCCCATGGGCCTATAATCGGCTATGGAAATCATCAACGGACTTCATAACCTTCGACCACGCCACCGCGGCTGCGTTCTGACTGTGGGCAATTTCGACGGCGTGCACCGTGGTCATCGGGCGCTCATTGATGCCCTATGTGAGGAGGCGCAGGCCCTTGGCGTGCCTAGCATGCTGATGACCTTCGAGCCTCAACCCCGAGAGTTTTTTGCCGGCGAGAAGCTGCCGGCGCGTCTTACCCGTTTCAGGGAAAAAGTTCATTTGCTGAAGCAAACGGGATTGGATCGCCTGTTATGCCTGCCTTTCAACGAGCGCACGGCCAACATCGAGGCAGACTGGTTTGCTGGTGAGTTCACCGTGGATAAAGTTGGTGCCAAGCATGTGGTCATTGGCGATGACTTTCGCTTTGGACGCGGCCGCGAAGGAGACTTCGCTCTATTTCAAAAGTATGGCGACAAATTTGGCTATAAGGTCAGCGCCATGTCGACCTTGCTGGAAGGACAGCAGCGCATCAGCAGTACCCTTATACGCCAAACATTGGCGGCAGGGGATTTTCCTGCCGCAGCGCAAATGCTGGGACACCAGTACTTCATCATGGGGCGAGTCGTCTATGGCCGGCAACTCGGGCGACAGTTAGATGTGCCAACGGCGAATATCCGGCTGCAGCGATACCGGGCGGCCCTAGAGGGGGTTTATTGCGTCACCGTGGACGGCATTGGTGGCCAACCCCGTGACGGTATTGCCAACATTGGCGTGCGACCAACGGTAGACGGTAAAGAGCCACTGCTCGAGGTACATGTATTTGACTACGCCGGCGATCTTTACGGCGACCTTATCAAGGTCACCTTCAAACAAAAGCTGCGGGACGAACAGACTTTCGAGTCCATTGACGCCTTAAAAACACAGATTGGTGCGGATCTTCAGCAGGCCCGCCAGTGGTTTGCAGACCATTAAGATGAGTACCTCCACCGGCGATGACGCTATCTTACAACCCCTAGACCCCTGGCGCTGGCGCTGGCTCTTGTTAGTGGCCGGTGTCTTTGTCCTTGATCAAGGCACGAAATGGATTGTCGTCACCGAGATGGTTTATGGCGAGCGTGTTCAGGTGCTGTCGTTTTTTGCTTGGGTGCGCTGGCATAACGCAGGTGCGGCCTTTTCTTTTTTAGCCGACGCCGGTGGCTGGCAGCGTTGGTTCTTTGTGGCCATTGGTTTGGGATTCTCGGCCTATATCCTGCGCGAGCTATCTCGTCTGACCCTACAAGAGCGCTGGATGGGTTTGGTATATGGCCTGATCTTGGGTGGCGCCCTAGGCAATCTGTATGGGCGCCTGGTCAACGGCTATGTGGTGGACTTTATATTGGTGCACTACGAACGCCATATATTCCCAGCCTTTAACGTGGCGGATTCGGCGTTATTTTGTGGCGTGGTTTTGTGGCTTTACCTGATGATTCAGGAAAGTCGTCGGGGCGGCATTAGCGAGCATTCCTAGTTTTACTTGGTCAAGTTTGGGTTCAAAGGCGTTCTTGCATTCACGGGTGCGCAACGCAAACTTGCGATCCTATCAACGCGCCCAGTGTCACTTCGTATCTTTGGCACTTGGGCGAACAGTTTCCCCAATCAACCGGCACAAAAAGGGTCCAGATCATGGCAGACATCATCGCTTCTCAAGGCGCCACGGAAAAAATCCGCATGGGGTCGCGCATTAGCCTGCATTTCGCCCTGCTAATGCCCAGCGGTGAGGAAATTGACACCACTCGGCGGGGACAGCCGGCGGCGCTAACCCTGGGAGACGGGAACTTGCTGCCCGGGTTCGAGGAGGCCCTGATTGGCTTGGCCGCCGGTGATGACGCCCAGTTAGTAATCCCCGCAGATCAGGCCTTCGGTGAGCGGGTGGAAGCCAACGTGCGACTCTTGGCCCGAAGCATGTTTAACGACCTAACCAGTGAAGAGCCGCTAGAGCCGGGGTTGGTGGTGTCCTTTCAAGCGCCGGATGGCGAGTTGCCCGGGGTGGTAAAAGCGGTTTTTGAGGATACTGTGCAGGTGGATTTCAATCACCCTCTAAGCGGCTCAGACATCACCTTCGATGTGTCCATCCTCTCTGTAGAGGAACCCCTAGCCGAAGAAGCGGATTAGTTCATCTGGCTCTCCGTTTCCCTGCGTCTCGAGGGCCCGCCAACTGAACAAACAGCAGGGCCTGCCACGATCCGAATACCACCATCTCAGCCACAGTCCTGTGTGAACACTTCCTGAACATAGGATCGCCCAGCGGCGTTGATGACTAAGTGCTTGGCAGGAATCTGGTGGGTCGGGCTGCAGAATATGAAGCGGCCGTTTTGCCAATTGGTCATGCCGCTGGCAAGAAATTCAATTTGATCGTCGTCTCGGAAACCCCGCCATTGGATCCGTGGAGGCAAGCCTTGGCTGGTGTACCAAGCCAAGTGAAACACCAAGGCATCTGCCGCATCGATACTGCGGTTTTGATCTCGATCCAGAACGACGTTTACACCGGCTTGCCAATCACCGTGTGGGTCGCACCAACCACCGGCTAAGGGGTTCTCGGCATTCAGGGGCCTGAGTGAGGCAGTGCTGGCTGGGCAGACAATCGTGCTGCTGTCATGAACCATGGCTAGGGTCCGGGCGTTTGAAAGCAAGGACTGAAGCTGTTGGGTTTGTCGTTCGAGAACCAATGCGGGCATGGTCTGCAGCAAGCGGGGTGCCAGCAGTGCGCTCAACGTGGCAATCAGGCTGAGGCAGATCATCAGTTCGATTAAGGTGAAACCCGACGAGTTAACGCTGGACTGCCTTAGACTTCGCGTCTTCTGATGTCGCCTCTTTTGAACTTGCTTCTGTTGATCTTGCTTCTGTTGATTTTGCTTTTTTCGATTCTGCCTCGTTGGGCTTTGTTGGTGCCACAGTTCGTGGCGGGAGTCTTGGTAGCGACATCGGTGCTGTGTCGTGGCCATAGCAGCGTTCAGAAGGATGGAGAAAGCCAGTGTATGCGCCGCGGTGTGCTCTGGCCTGTAGGCTCTGGCGTGTCGGGCAGTGAGCCGACACCGTTCTATGTTGCCCGACGACTCCTAGAGTGCTCGCCAAGTATCAGTCGATGAAGGGCAAAAAGCCGAAAATGCTGCCCTTTTTCTCAGGGGCTTCCTCGACTTCCTCTTGAGCCTCACCTGCCTCGGATGGTTTTTGCCGATCGTCATCGGTTCCGTCCGGGTAGTTGATGGTGATGGGTGGCGGCGTATCCGGTCGATCCAGTAGCCCCAAGGTCATGATGTTGGTCCAGGAGCGATCGCGGTTGCGAATTCGCTCTTCCAGTACCAAATCGCCGGCGGAATTAAACTCGGGGAATTCCGGGTGGTTTAGCGCCAGCACTCGCAAGGCGCGGTTGGCCTCATCATAGCGGCCAAGCTTGTAGTAAGCCTCGACCATCACCGCTAAGGCGTCAGCTCGGGCTGCGGTATCTGGGTAGTTCTCAATCACATAGGCACCCCGGTTTGCTGCGGCGACTAAGGCGCCACGGCGCAGATAATGCTCTGCTGCAAAAATTTCAGACTTGGCCAACAGGTCTCGCAACAGCAGCATGCGCTGTCGAGCATCTGCCGCGTACTGGCTGTTGGGGAATTCACGCAGCAGTAGGGCTAGCTCCGAGTAGGACTCCCGAACCGGTGCCATGTCTCGACTGGCAGGATCCGCCGAAAAAATACGATCGAGGAAACCCTCTCGGTAGCGATAGGCGGCCAAGGCTTTCAGATAGTAGGCATAGTCGACGCTTGGGTGCGTGGGGTGTAGGCGAATAAATCGGTCGGCGCCGGCTCGTGCGCTTTCCATGTCTTGGGTTTGGTAATTGGCATAAATCAATTCCAGTTGGGCTTGTTCGGCGAATCGCCCGAAGGGAAACCGAGCCTCTAACAACTCCAGTTGTTCAATAGCGACGGCGTAGTTGGAGCTGCGAAGGGCCCGTTGGGCCGTGCGATAGACACGGGCCTCGGTGGTATCAATTTCTTCCACTTCTTCATCTGTCTGCTCTTTGTCCTTGCCGAAAAACGGAATACTGCTGCACCCGCTGAGCAACAGTGCAAACAGGACAACGGCAGCAAGGCCCAGACGGCGAGGGAGCCATAAAGGCGTAGTGAGTTGGAGCAAGGTGAGGCCTCTTTTTCTGCGGTCTGTGACGACAATTGCCGATGTTGAACGTGGACTGCTTGCCCAAACTCATAAAGCCATCGGGCAGCAGTCGCTATTCTTACCAAATTCGGTAGGGTTGCAACCGTTATGACTGATCAAACACCTCAGAAATTAGATTGTCAGGCCCAAATCCCACCGGAGTTGGGCGGTGAGCGCGTGGACAAAGCAGCGGCCCTGCTGCTGCCGGAGTTTTCTCGGGCTGAGCTGACACGATGGATTGGCGAGGGCGCACTGACCTTAGACGGCGGCGTGGTCAAACCCAAGTACAAAGTATTCGGTGGCGAACTGCTGGAACTAAAAGGCCAGCGTCAGGCTCGGGAAGATTGGCAAAGCGCCGAAGCCATGAATCTCGACATCCTTTTTGAGGACGAGGATCTGCTGGTGATCAACAAGCCTGCTGGCCTAGTGGTGCATCCCGGTGCGGGGAATTCAGACGGTACCCTCGTTAACGGGCTGCTGCACCACCGGCCTCAACTCCAAGAGTTGCCACGGGCTGGGGTCGTGCACCGGCTCGATAAAGAAACCAGTGGCATTATGGTCGTGGCTGGCAGCCCCAGCGCCTATCGGCGTCTGGTAGAGGCAATCAGTGCGCGTGAGGTACGGCGTCGTTACGTGGCGGTGTGCGAAGGGGTCATGGTCTCCGGTCAGGACATTGATCGGCCCATTGGCAGAGACCCGAAACAGCGCACCAGACAAGTGATCCGCGAAGATGGTAAGAGTGCTCAGAGTTTGGTGCGGGTGCGGGCGCGCTATCGCGCTCACAGCGCCGTGGATGTGACCTTGGGCAGCGGGCGTACCCACCAGATTCGAGTCCATATGCAGAGCATTGGGCATCCCTTGGTCGGCGACACTAAGTACGGGTGTCGTCGCATCCTGCCTCGCGGGGCCTCGCCAGACACAGTAACCACCCTGCAACAGTTTCCCCGCCAAGCCTTGCACGCCATCAAGCTAGACTTCGCCCACCCAATGTCGGAACAAGCCCTGCACTTTGCCGCGCCGGTTCCCGAGGATCTTGGGTCGCTGATGCAAACCCTTGCCGACGATGCACACTAGTCAGTCTTGGTGTCGTGCCCAGTGGGCAGCACCCGCTACGGTGATTGCAGGTACCACTACCCGACACGACGACGGTGCGCTGACGGTGGCGGACGGGGCCTCAAACTTGGGATTTAATTTGGGGCGCAAGAGCGGGGATATGCCCTATCGGGTCGAGAGCGCTCGGCTACGGCTGGGTCAGATTCTGACGCAAGAAGTTACGCCAGCGCTGGAGCGTCCACCCCATCTGCATTGGTTGGATCAAGTGCACGGCAGTCGCTGGGTTTATGCCGATGGACAGTGGTCTGATGAACCCCAAGCGGACGCGTTATGGACCGATCAACCCTGCACAGGCCTCGTCATTCAAAGCGCCGACTGTGTGCCGATTTTGCTGGCCTCAAGGGATCCCGCCAGGCCGTGTATCGGCGCGGCTCACGGCGGTTGGCGGGGGTTGCTGGCCGGCGTGATTGAGCAGTTGGTGGATGCTATGCCGGCGGCTCCGTCCCAGTTGTGTGCATGGATCGGCCCCTGCATCAGCCAAACGCATTTTGAGGTGGGCGAGGATGTTTGGCACCCAGTAGCCCAAGTTAGCCCATCGGTGATCGCCGAGCACCCAACGCAGTCGTCTAAGCGGTTGGTCGATCTGCCCCAACTGGCCCAGCATCAGCTTCGATCCTGTGGTGTGGTGTCAGTTGCCCAAAGTGGCTTGTGCAGCTATGCAAGTCCCGACTTTTATTCCTACCGACAGGCCACTCATCAGCAAGGTTCCGGGGCGCAAATCGGCCGGATGGCCTCGGTTGTGTGCATGACAGGTGAGCCAGCAAAGTAGCAAGTTCATTGACATGTTGGCGCTGAATCACAAGAATAGCGCGCTTGCGCGAAATGGGGCCTGAAAAAACAAAGGGAAACCCATTGAGTCCACATCAAAATCAATAGCTTACGAGAACTTTCGCCCTCGCATTATTAGATGCCAGCGGCCCAAGCGTCGGTAGCAGAAAGTAGCCAATGGCCGGTGATCAAACGCCCAGCTGAATTAGGCGGCTCTGGATGACGATGGACCAAGAGGAACTCATGCTGCAACCGACCGATACACAGGTAATGAAAGAGGACGACACATGACGGAAATGCTGTCCGGCGGCGATATGCTGATCCGTGCACTACAGGACGAGGGCGTCGAATACATATTCGGTTATCCCGGCGGTTCTGCCCTGCATATATACGATGCGATTTTTCGTCAGCAAAAGATTGAGCATATTCTGGTGCGCCACGAACAGGCCGCCACCCATATGGCTGACGGTTACGCTCGTTCAACCGGCGATCCCGGCGTCGTGCTAGTGACCTCGGGTCCCGGTGCCACCAATGCCATCACCGGTATTGCGACGGCGTATATGGACAGCATTCCCATGATCGTCATTTCCGGTCAGGTGCCCAGCGACCTGATCGGTACCGATGCCTTTCAGGAAACGGATATGGTGGGAATCTCACGCCCCGTGGTAAAGCACAGCTTCATGGTGCGCGACGCATCAGAAATACCCAGTGTCGTGAAAAAAGCATTTCACATTGCCACCACCGGTCGACCCGGTCCGGTGGTGATCGATGTGCCCAAGGACACCACCGACCCAAGCGCGACCTATGCCTACGAGTATCCCCAGAGCGTTAGCTTGCGCTCTTATAAGCCGGCTTTCGAAGGTGACAGCAACTCGGTGAATCAAGCGATTCAGGCCTTGTTGGCAGCCAAGCGGCCGGTGTTTTACGTGGGCGGGGGTGTGGTTCAAGCAGACGCGGAAGGTGTGCTTCGGGAGCTGGTCAAAGCAGCCAAGGTACCCGTGGCCTCTACCTTGATGGGTTTGGGCGCCTATCCCGGCAGTGACGAACAAAGCCTGGGCATGCTGGGCATGCACGGAACCTACGAGGCCAACATGGCCATGCACGACGCGGACTTGATCTTTGCCCTTGGGGCACGGTTCGATGATCGAGTCACCAACAATCCGGACAAGTTCTCGCCCAAGGCGACCATCGTGCATCTGGATGTGGACCCGGCTTCCGTGGACAAGATCATCCACTCGGATATTACGCTCATCGGCGACGCCGGGTGGGTGCTCAATGCATTGTGGGAAGCCTATCAGGCCCGGGATGCAGAACGTGGGGATGAGGCACGGCAAAAACAACAGCAAGACCTCGAACAGTGGTGGCAGCAAATTGACGAGTGGCGCAGTGCCCACGGGCTCAATCACAACCTGCAGGCCCAAGAAGGTCAGAATATTTTGCCCCAGCTGGCGATTCAGTCCCTTTATCGAACAACCAAGGGTGACGCCTTTGTGACCTCGGATGTGGGCCAGCACCAAATGTTCGCGGCCCAGTATTACCACTTTGACGAGCCACGGCGTTGGATCAACTCCGGCGGCCTTGGCACCATGGGCTTCGGTCTACCGTCGGCCATGGGTGTACAAATGGGTAATCCGGAGTCTGTTGTGGCCTGTGTCACCGGCGAAGGTTCGTTCATGATGAACATGCAGGAGCTTTCCACCTGTCTGCAATACGGTCTGCCGATCAAGATCATCAACCTGAACAACCAAGCGTTGGGCATGGTGAAGCAGTGGCAGGACATGCAGTACGGCGGACGCCACTCCCAAAGCACCTACAGCGATTCACTGCCGGACTTTAAGACCTTGGTGGAGGCCTTTGGTCATGTGGGTATCAAGGTCAGCGATGCCACCCAACTGGACGCGGCCATGGAAGAAGCTTTTTCCGAGGCCAACAAAAACCGACTGGTGTTTGTTGATGTGTGGGTAGACCCCCATGAGCACGTTTATCCCATGGCCATCAAGGGCGGGGCCATGAACGACATGATCCTGAGCAAATCACCGGATGCCAAGCCATGAGAAGAATTTTAGCGGTACTGTTGGAAAACGAAGCGGGTTCATTGTCCCGGGTCGTCGGGCTGTTTGCTCAGCGTAATTACAACATTGAGTCTCTCACCGTGGCTCCCACCGAGGATCCAACATTGTCCCGGCTGACGCTGACCACCAGTGGCGACCAGGAAAAAATCAACCAGATCATGAAGCAGCTGGATAAGTTGGTGGAAGTGGTCAAGGTTGTGGATCTGTGCGAAGGCGAACACGTGGAGCGGGAACTGCTGTTGATCAAGGTTCGTGCCGAAGGCCAGTCCCGGGCGGAAATAAAGCGCTCGGCAGATGTCTTTCGCGGGCAAATCGTCGATGTCACCGCACAGACTTACACTATTCAGCTGGTTGGCCCCAGCGGTAAACTTGACGCATTCATTCGCGCCATCGATGACAGCGGCGTCAACGCCACAATTTTGGAAGTCGTGCGCTCTGGAGTTTCCGGGGTCGGGCGCGGCGATTACGTGCTGTCGGTCTAGGCCGGCGGCAAAACAACTTATTTACTCAAACCAACTGACGGGAAAAAACCATGCAGGTGTATTACGACAAAGACGCTGATCTATCCATCATTCAAAAAATGAAGGTGGTGATTGTAGGATACGGCTCACAGGGCCACGCCCACGCCAACAACCTACGAGACTCCGGTGTGGAGAATGTTGTCGTAGGCCTGCGCAGCAAGGCCTCGGGTTCTTGGGCCAAGGCGGAAAACGCCGGCTTCGCGGTAGCAGAAGTTGCCGAGGCGGTACAAGGTGCCGATCTGGTGATGGTGCTGGTACCTGACGAACTGCAGGCGGCTCTTTATGCTGAAGAAATCGAGCCCAATCTGAAAGAAAATGCGGCTATCGCTTTTGCCCACGGCTTTAATGTGCACTTCGAGCTGATCCAGGCGCGTCAGGACGTAGACGTGATTATGATTGCCCCCAAGGGTCCGGGTCACACAGTTCGCTCTACCTATGTCGCAGGTGGCGGTGTGCCTAGCTTGATCGCTATTGCGCAAGATGCCACAGGACAAGCGAAGAACATTGCACTGTCCTATGCCTCTGCTAACGGTGGTGGCCGCGCCGGGGTCATCGAGACAACCTTCCGAGAAGAAACCGAGACCGACCTGTTCGGCGAGCAAGCGGTTTTGTGTGGCGGCGCAACCGCACTGGTTCAAGCTGGCTTCGAAACGCTGGTAGAAGCCGGCTACGCCCCAGAGATGGCTTACTTCGAGTGCTTGCACGAGCTGAAACTCATTGTCGATCTGCTATACGAAGGTGGTATCGCGAACATGTGGTATTCGGTTTCCAACACGGCGGAGTACGGCGGCCTAACCCGCGGTTCGCGAGTTGTGACCGAAGAAACCAAGGCTGAGATGAAGCGCATTCTGACCGAGATCCAAACCGGTAACTTCGCCAAAGAGTTCGTGCTGGAAGACAAGTCTGGCGCGCCAAGCATCAAGGCCATGCGTCGCATCACCAGCGAGCATCCCATTGAAGAAGTGGGCGAGCGTTTGCGCGGCATGATGCCTTGGATTCAGGCCAACCGCCTAGTCAACAAAGAAATCAACTAAGCGACCAACGACTTTCGCGATGTGAGAGCCAGTGCTCCCTTTGGGTCACTGGCTTGGACACGACGGAAAAATCACTTGTTTCCTGTGCGCTTGCTGCCAGAGTATGAGGCGCTAGACGTGTTATACGGTGCAGTTCATGAATAACGATGACAAACCCGCTCTGCAAGTTGTGGGCGACGAAGCGACTCAAGCCGATTCCCAAGCCGAGACCGCTGATGCGCAAGCGGATGCTCTTGGTCAATCTAAGGCCGCGTCTCGTGGTCAGGCGGTTTTGGGGCGTCGTGGTGTTTATCTGCTGCCCAATCTGATTACCACGGGTTCCTTGTTTGCCGGTTTCTACGCCATCGTTACCGCTATGAGTGGCCAACCTTTGACCGCCTGCATCGCCATATTTATTGCCATGATGCTAGACGGGGCTGACGGTCGTATTGCCCGCATGACCGGCACCCAAAGCGCCTTTGGCGCCCAATACGATAGCCTTTCTGACCTTGTAGCCTTCGGGGTTGCACCGGCGCTGGTGGCCTTTTCTTGGGGGCTTTCTGCTCTAGGTCAAATCGGCTGGGTGGCTGCCTTCGCCTATATGGCCTGCGCCGCTTTGCGGTTGGCTCGATTCAACGTAGAAAGCGACGAAGGGTCCTTTACTGGGCTGGCCAGTCCTGCTGCGGCAGGGCTCATCGTCTTTGGCATCTGGGTCGCCCTGGAGCAGGGTATGAGTGAGCCACCGCTGCTGATGGCCCTGTTGTTCGCAGCGCTCACGGTGTCTGCAGCGTTGCTAATGGTCAGCAACTACACCTATTTTTCGCCGAAGAAGATAAACCTGCGCGAGCGCATTCCCTTCGTTACCTTGGTGCTGATTGCCATGGGCTTTGCCGTAGCCATGGTCGATCCACCCATGGTGATGTTTGGAATGGCTCTCGTTTATGCCGCCTCTGGCCCATTGGAGGATGTTTGGGCAAGGCTGAAAACTGCCAAATCGGCAGGGAAGCCCCAAGATGTTGATTCGTAAACCGCCAGCTATTCCCAGCTCGGAAATTACCCCAGAACAGATTTACCGTGATCGCCGCCGGTTTATGACTGCCGGAGCCGCGGGCTTGGCAACGGCCGCCCTGTCGCCTGTATTGCAGGCGGGTCTGCAACCTGACGATACGGTCACGCCGGAATCCATCGTTACCCAGTACAACAATTTTTACGAATTCGGGACGGACAAAAGCGATCCCGCCGCCTACGCCCACGAAATGACCACAGACCCCTGGACCGTTACGGTGTCCGGGGAGGCCAACAAGGCCGGTGAATTTGCCTTTGAAGACATCATCAAGGGACTGGATGTGGAAGAACGCATCTATCGCTTCCGGTGCGTCGAGGCCTGGTCCATGGTGGTGCCTTGGATGGGCATACCTCTAAAGGATGTACTGGCCCAGTTTGAACCAACCGGTAACGCCAAGTTTGTAGAATTTGAAACCTTGTACCGGCCCGACGAGATGCGCGGTCAGCGGGGCTTTTTCTCCAGCATCGACTGGCCCTATGTGGAGGGTCTGCGTCTGGATGAGGCCTATCATCCCCTGACACTGATGGTCACGGGCCTGTATGGCAAGGAGCTGCCCAACCAGAACGGCGCACCTTGGCGCTTAATGGTGCCTTGGAAGTACGGCTTCAAAAGCATTAAGTCCATTGTCAGCATCCGCTTTACCGAGCGTGAACCCGTGAACACATGGAAGCAGTTGCAGGCCAGCGAATACGGATTTTACGCCAACGTGAATCCAACCGTGTCGCATCCGCGCTGGAGTCAGGCCTCAGAGCGTCGTTTGCCCAGTTCTCTGTTCAGCAGCAATCGCATACCCACGCTGATGTTCAACGGCTATGAGGAAGAAGTAGGGCACCTATACGCCGGAATGGATCTGCGTAAGTACTACTGATGGCGTTAACAACGCCGCAACGCTTGGTGAAACCCGCTGTTGCGACGGCCATGCTCGGGCCATGGCTGTGGCTGGGTTACCTGATTTTTCTGGAAACGGTGCAAAGCGGTGCCGGTCTGGGCGGGGATCCTGTGGAGGGGTTGCTGCATTATCTAGGTGAGTGGTCCCTGATCGTGCTGCTCTGCGCATTTTCTGTAACCCCGCTTCAGCGCCAGCTGGGCTGGGCCATACTGATTCGCAGCCGCCGCATGGTCGGACTCTTTGCCTTCGCCTTCGTGTTTTTTCACGCCATCGTTTACGCGGTGTTCTATGTAGAGCTGGATGGCCGCTTGCTGCTGCAAGAAGTCGCTGAACGGCCCTACATCACGCTTGGCATGGGCAGTTTGCTGGTGTTGACCTTGTTGGCGATTACCTCCACCCGAGGTTGGCAGCGACGCTTAGGCCGCAACTGGAAGTCTCTACACAAATGGGTTTATCTGGCCGTGCCCCTAGCCTTAGCCCACTTGCTGTGGCTGCGTAAGGACGGCTACGCGGACGTAGCCCTGTACACGCTTTGGGCCGGGCTAATGGCGGGTGAACGCGTCTACGCATGGCGCAGCCGGCAACGAAAAACACCCATCTAGGCACACACATGAGATAGCATAGTGGCATGCCATTAATCGACCCTGTCAGGTAATGCCACCCACGAATCCCAAAGGCCCACTGCTCAGTAAACGCCAGCATCGCATGTTGCAGGACATGGGTATCGATGTGTTTTTCTCTCGGCAGGCGGTGAGTGATTCCCAAATTGAGTCAGCCGTCCGGCCCTACTCTGAGGGCCAGCCCTCAGAGCAGGGCCAGCAAATGGGGCAAGCTCAAACAAGACTAGAGGCTCCTGCTGACGCTGGCGCACAACAACCATCCCCGGCGTCGGCGGCCAGAGCGGCATTGGCACAGTCAAAGCCACCAGCACCGGAACAGCGAGCTGCAGCAATTCGCGGAGCCGCGCCGGATCCAAACCCAACGGATACCGAGATTCCTGCAAAAGCAGATCAGACAGAAGCCGGTTTAACCATTGAACTGAGCTTCGTAGCGACTCCTTCATTGGTATGGGTTGGCGAAGGGCCGCTGTCAGAGCTGGAACTACGATTCCTCCAGGATCTCGCCAGTGCGCTGCATCAAGCCGCTACAGGCGGGCCATGGAAGGATCGGGTGCGCAACAGCGACTTTCGCTGGCCTATCGTCGAAGTGTCAGGCACGCCCGAGCGTGCGGTAACGGTGTTCTGCGAAAAGCATCGAATGCTAACGCCGAATACGGCAGTTATTGGGTGCACTGGGGCATTAGATACCCTAAAGAGATGGCTGGGCGACAACACCAGTCATTGGCTAACGGTAGACGCTCTTGCCCAGATCGCCGCACGAGGCGAATCCAAACAGGCACTTTGGAAGCAACTGTCAGAGCACGTGCTGGCCGCTAAGTAATGGTTCGCTCTAGGTGATCGAGATGAACCCGCAAATGCAGCTGCGCCCAATGACGTCCTCGGATCTGCCCCGGGTCCTCTCCATCGAAGCCGCCAGTTACCCAGATCCGTGGAGCCGAAAAACATTTGAAGAGTGCTTGGCAGCCGAAGCCAAGGGTTACCGCTGCTACGTGCTGCTTGCGGAAGAGTCGGTGGTAGGACACGCGGTGCTAACGAGTGTGGCGGACGAAGCCGAGCTGCTGAACTTTTGTCTTGCACCAGAACACCGCGATCAGGGTAGAGCTGTCGTTTACTTTGATCGATTGTTGGCTGTGTTACAGGAGCAGGGCGCTAAAAGGCTTTTCTTGGAGGTTCGCCAGAGCAATACCCCCGCCCGGCGCTTGTATGCCGGCGCCGGAATGCGCGAGGTAGGCGTGCGCAAAGGCTATTACCCGTCTAAAGAGGGGCGTGAAGACGCGGTGCTGATGGGTCTAGAGTTTTGGGGTGAAATGTAAGGTTGCTGCCACCCCATTTCCTCTGGCGATAAACGGGCGTCTCAAAGGAGTTGCTAACACCAGCTCCGTGAGGGAGTGGGGTGGGTGCTGGGATCTCTTTGCATCGAGCACCCACGGCCAAGTCTATTGGCTATCCAGATTAAACGTAATTCGAGTTTGCACGCCGTGCACCCAAATTGCTTTCCCATTCACTACTTTGGGTTTGTACTTGTAACGAGAGACTGCTGCCAGAGCTGATTTGTTGAAGCCAGCTGTTGGTAAGGCTTCGATCACCGAAGCATTTCGCACCCCACCAACGGGATCCACAGAAAACTCCAGCAGCACCCAGCCCTCGATGCCCCGGGCTGCCATCCTGCGGGGATAGGTTGGCGTGACCGCGACGATGGGTAGTAGCCCACCATCGGCGATGCCTACTTGCGCTTTGTGCCCACCCTTTGGTGGCGCGAACTCTATAACCGGATCGGTACCAAAAATACCCTCTGGCGCAATGAAATCTATTTTTGTTGTCGGTTCAGGTGTGACAGGTGGCGGTGGCTTTGGTCGAGGGTCTTCTGTTATCGGTTCTTGATCCTCTATGATCGGAGCGATGATTAGTACCCCTCCTTTTGCGGCCGGGGCGATTTCGGCCTCCGACCCGGTGATGAGATGGTGCATGAGCACGAATAAGCCTGCGGTAATTAGGAAGCCGGACAGTAGAGCCCAGCAATAGCGTATCTTGGAATCGTTGAATTTATCGCTAATCAAGAACCAATCGGCGCTGATCAGATTTTGTTTCAGTAACATACTCGCCATAGTTATGTCCTCCTCATGTGGAGCCTCATAGCCATAGAGTACGCGCTGCACAAAATACCTAGATAGCTACTTGGCTCGCTTGGGTACAGCCAGCAGTACTTGAACGGCGATTCTCGACCTAGCCCAATGTGATCAACGGTAGTTTTATCTATATCAGCGGTGTTATTCGCCTGAAAGTTGGCGGAGCAATGCATTCCTTTATTGAGCGCTTTCAGCGACGACTTGGTAACATGCGCGGCTTTATTGCCTTCACAGTGTGGTGTGCGTGGCCTTTTCTGAGACGGCCGCTCAATCTTTACTTTAGGACCTAAGCTTTATGAGTTCCGAATTTCTTCAGCAAATTCAGCAACGTCGAACCTTTGCCATCATCTCTCACCCGGATGCGGGTAAGACCACGATGACGGAAAAACTGCTGCTGTTTGGTAACGCCATCCAGCTGGCCGGTACCGTGAAATCCCGAAAATCTGACCGTCATGCCACCTCGGACTGGATGACCATGGAGCAGGAGCGGGGTATCTCGGTGACCACGTCGGTGATGCAGTTTCCTTACGCAGATCGTGTGGTGAATCTGCTGGACACCCCTGGCCACGAGGACTTCTCGGAAGATACCTACCGCACGCTAACGGCGGTGGACTCGGCGTTGATGGTTATCGATGGTGCCAAGGGTGTCGAGCCACGCACCATCAAGCTCATGGAGGTCTGTCGCCTGCGGGACACGCCTATCATTACCTTCATCAACAAGCTCGACCGGGAGATTCGCGATCCCATCGAGGTGCTGGACGAAATTGAGGATATTTTGCAGATTCAGTGTGCGCCTATGAACTGGCCCATTGGCATGGGTCAGCAGTTTAAGGGGGTGTATGAGCTGGCAACGGATCGTATCGTGTGCTTCGAAAAGAGTCAGGGGCACCACATTCACAACTACCGTGTGATTGACGGCCTGGACTCTGATGCGGCCCGTGAATTGCTGGGTGCGGACTACGGTAATTTCGTGGACGAGATCGAGTTGGTGCGAGGCGCCTGCCATGAGTACCACCAAGAAGATTTTGAAAACGGTACCGTCAGCCCGGTCTATTTCGGTACGGCCCTTGGCAACTTTGGCGTGCAGCAAATGCTCGATGGCTTTGTGGAGCAGGCCCCTAAGCCTCAGCCCAGGGCAACCCAACAGCGGGTGATTGAGCCTGAGGAAAAAGCCTTCAGCGGCTTTGTATTTAAGATTCAGGCAAATATGGATCCCAAGCACCGTGACCGCATCGCTTTCCTTCGGGTCTGCTCTGGCACCTATCGCCAAGGCATGAAGGTGCGGCATCAGCGGCTCGGCAAGGATGTGCGCATTGCCGACGCGGTGACCTTTATGGCTGGTGATCGGGTTCAAACCGAAGAGGCCTTTGCCGGCGATATTATTGGCCTGCACAACCACGGCACCATTCAAATCGGCGATGCCTTTTCCGAAGGCGAAAATCATGAATTCATCGGCATTCCAAACTTTGCCCCGGAGCTTTTTCGTCGGGTGCGTGTCAAAGACCCTCTGCGCAGTAAGCAGCTGGAAAAAGGGGTGCAGCAGCTGGCGGAAGAGGGTGCGACGCAAATGTTTAAGCCCTTGGTAAAAAACGAACTCATCGTGGGCGCGGTAGGTGTGCTGCAGTTCGATGTGGTGGCTTTTCGTCTGCGGGACGAGTACCGGGCCGAGTGTATTTGGGAGAATACCAACACCTTTACGGCTCGCTGGATTCGCTGCGAGGACGAAAAAATGCTGGCGGAATTTCGTAAGAAAAACGAAGAAAATCTAGCCATCGACGGCGGCGGCTATCTCACCTATCTCGCCACCAGTCGCGTCAATCTTCAGGTTATTCAAGATCGCTGGCCGGATGTGGTTTTCAGCAAGACCCGAGAGCACTAGCGGCTGCATGGGCTTTAGGAGCACACGATGAGCGAAACCAAGGAGCCCTTATCCGGCCGTCTGGCTCTGCTGGAGGAATTCAGGCAGTCGTCAGAGGGCTCTGTTACCGAGCTGGACATGGCCTTGCTGGTGGCTAATGTGATCGACGAAAACTTGGATGCGGGCAAGGCTCGGGACGGGGTTCAAAGTCTGTTGGATCAGGCCAAATCCCAAGGCGTTGCGGATGTTGAAGGGCTGCTGGCATTTCTGCGCGGGCAGGGCTTTGCTCAATCCTCCTTGGACGGGGTGGACCTGACTCACAGCAGCATCGACTGGCTGTTACAGCAACATCAGGGTCTGCCCATAGTGGTCGCCGTGCTCATTATTACGCTGGCTCACGGCCTTGGGTTGGAAGCCTACGGTGTGAATTACCCCGGACATTTTCTGTTGCGTGCCCAAGGGGACTTGGTTGATCCGCTGTCCTTGGCGGTGGTGGAACCCAGTAGCCTCCAAGTGCCCTCGGGCTACGACTTAGGCGAATTGTCGGTTAAGGCTAGGCCTGCCACGCTGGGTTTTCGTATGCTAAACAACCTAAAAGCCTACTATCTTCACCTAGGTAACTGGCAGGCGACCTTGGCAGCCACGGATTATCAGCTGGCCATTGTTCATAACGACAATGGGTTGAAGGGTTTGCTGCACTTCGAACGGGGAGAGTACCAGCAGCGCATGGGCGCAGCCGAAGCGGCGCTGGCTAGTTATTTGTTATGCCTTGAGTTGGGTGACGATCAGGCCTTAGTCGACAAGGCCCAAGAACGAGTGGATGGGCTGATGGCCGAGGATGATCGGCCTCTGCATTAGTTGTCGCCGCCGCAGTTAAGCTGCGGCAAAAACGACGGCGAAGCTTGGGGTCAGCTCATGTCCTCAAAGGGGTTGTCCAGCTTCAGGTCGATGCTGTGAGCGAAGCCGGGTACTTTAATGGCGCTGTCCGTTAGGTCCAGATCGTCACCGTCCAAAACCCCCTCACCGAATCGGTATATGGGCGCGATCTCTCCGCTGTCGGCTGCCTGATCGTAGGCATCGGCGGTTTGCTGTGTCTTTTCTTGGCGCCCAAGGGCCCGGGCCAAAGCGCTGGAACCCCAGCGGCGTGCCAACATGTGTTCGGTCTGCTTGGGCGACATAAAGAAACCAGTAGCGTTGTTGCCCCCAAAGCCTTTGGAGTTAACGAAGGCACCGCGCATGGTGTCGATGTCTCGCTCTTCATCCTGCAAGGGAAAATGCAGCCGGTCCCGAGCCACGTCGTCGGCGATGTGATCGATGGTCTTAATGCCCGGGACAATGCCGTCTTGCCAAGCACCCAAGATAGCCGACAGCTGGTCGCCGCCAGCGGGTGCCAGTGAGTGGCCAACGTAGGACTTGATGGCGGCAATGGTAAGGCGTGGAATGTCAAAGGCCTTGGCTACCGCGCTCATGATTGCTGACTCGGTGACCCGATTCTGCGGCGTACCGGTCCCGTGGGCGTGCATGTAGGTACTGGTGCGCAATCCGTCTTCACCCAACATGTTGCGGGCGGATGCCATGGCCTTGGCCACTGTGACGTAGTTACCGATACCCGGTCCGGGAATAGACTTCTTGTAACCGTCGGCGTTTACAAAGACATCGCCAACAGAACCCAAAATGCGGGCGCCGCTCTCCAAGGCCAAAGCATCGTCCATCAGTACGATCCAGACGGAAGACTCCGCCAAGGTGAAGCCGGCGTTGCTGGAGAAAGGACGGCAAGCCCTGCGGTTGTCCGGAGCGTCGCTATTGTCCAGTGCCATCAGTGCTTCGTCTTCGGTTAGGGCGCCCATGGTGCGGTAGCCCTCAATGGCTGCCGGGGTAATGGGTGCTTCGGCGTTGCCAACAATGACAATGCGTTTGCTGCCGCTGCGGATCTCGTCCATGCCTCGTTTGACGCTGTATAAGAACGTGGCGCAGGCACCGATGATGCCGGCGGTTTCGCCGACAGAGCCCAATACGTAGGCATTCACAAAGTCGCCGGGCATTTCCGGCAAACCCAGGGCCAGATTTTTGGATGTGGGTCGTTTGCCGGTAAAGGCGTTCTGCATCAGGCCGCCGTAGCCGTCTTGGTCGAGTTGCCCCATGGCGGAACCGGAATACACGGCAAGCTGATCCGGCCGCACCATGTTTTTCAGTTCGTCGATAGAAAAGCCGGTTGAGCGTAGGGCGTCTGAGGCGCCGTAGACCGTCATTTGCAGGCCGCGAGGGTGGCTGCGGCTCGCGTACAGGGCGGCTGGATCAAAGCCTGTAGGCAACTGGCCCGCGCTGGTAACTCGGCTGGGACGCAGGTCTTGGGTGAGCACCGCTAAGTCTCCTTGGCAGTGCACTAACACCTGTTTGTCGTCCAGATCTGACACCGTCCAATTGGGAGGGATGTGGTGAGGCATTTGGCGCTTGGCAACTTTAAAGGTATAGCCTTCGTCGTGGGTTGCCCCCAGAGTCATGGCATTGTTCCATTGGATGCGCTCGACGTCGAAGTGCTCGATTTTTCGCACCAAGGTGCCGTTTCGAATGGCTTGCTCAACGCTGTCGTCGGCAACGTTGTCACCCAGTCCCATCAGACGCCCGAGGCTGGTCAGCGTGGATGTGCGTTTGGCTGCCGGCAACGCATCCAGCACCATCCGCCGGTAAGCGTGGTTAAAAGACACCCGTCCTGCGGAGCTAACGCCGCCGCTGCCAACGATGATGGGTAATGGGGTGCGCTGTTGACTCACAAATTCTTCCTGTCAGTAATCTTGTCGTTAATTCCGGTTCTGGCCGAGGCCAGAGCGCTAGCTGCGCTCTAAGGCCACGGCGGTAGCTTCACCGCCGCCAATGCACAGGGCGGCAATGCCGCGCTTTTTGTCCTGCTGGGCCATGGCGTGGGCCAGCGTGACGATTAGGCGGCTGCCGGTTGAGCCGATGGGGTGGCCTTGTGCGCAGGCGCCGCCGTAAATGTTCACTTTGTCGTGTGGCAGGTTGAGTGCGCTCATGGTCAACATGGTAACCATGGCGAAGGCCTCGTTGATTTCGAACAAATCAACGGAGTCAGCGGACCAGCCTGTTTTTTCTAACAGTTTTTCAATGGCGCCGATGGGTGCCAAGGTAAATTCGCTGGGATGAATAGAGTGGGTGCTGTGGGCCACAATACGCGCCAACGGGTCGCGACCGTTCAGATGACTTTCACGGGTGAGCACCAGAGCCGATGCACCGTCAGAGATGGAAGATGCGTTGGCCGCGGTAATGGTGCCATCGCTCTTGAAGGCAGGGCGCAGGGTGGAGATTCGATCGACCTTGGCCTTGCCCGGCTGTTCGTCATCGGTGACGCTGTTGCCGCCAATGTCCATGGGCGAGATCTCTGGCGCCAAACTTTGTTCTTCGATGGCTTTTAACGCCCGATTGACTGACTCAATGGCGTAGGCGTCCATAGCCTCCCGGGTAAGCTGATGGCTGTCTGCTGTGGACTGGGCAAAGGAACCCATGGATCCACCGGTTTCGGCATCTTCCAAACCGTCGGTGAACAGCGAATCCTGCATGTTGGTATGCCCCATGCGCAGGCCGCCCCGGGCCTTGGGCAGCAAGTAGGGGGCGTTGCTCATGCTTTCCATGCCGCCGGCGACTACGGTATCGGCGCTGCCGGCTGCGATCAGATCCATGGCCATCATGGTGGCTTTCATACCAGAGCCGCAGACTTTGTTCAGTGTGGTGGCGGCTACGCCGTCGGGTAGCTCCGCCAAGCGCATGGCTTGGCGAGCGGGCGCCTGTTTGAGTCCCGCGCTGACGACGTTACCCATGATCACTTCATTGATCTCGTCGCATTGGACGCCGGCGTTGGCCAAGGCACCCTGAATTGCGTGGGCGCCCAGTTCTGGAGCACTCTGCTTTGCCAAGGTTCCCTGAAAGCTGCCAATAGGGGTGCGCGCTGCGCCAAGAATGTAGATGGGTTCGCTCATGGGTACTCCTCTCCCGGTGATTTTCTAACTAGATCCAGAGTCTACTGGGGTCGGCCCCGTGCAGCTAGCGCGGTAAGTTGATTTTGGTCGCGCGAAACGGTTTTTTTCTGCGTTACCTTTCCAGAAATCGGGGGATCAACTCCGCAAAGTTGCAGGGCCGGAAGTCGATATCCAGCTGGTTATGTAAAATCTTCTCCCAGCCAAGAGTCACCGCACCGGAAGACCCGGGCAGGCTAAAAATCAGGGTGCCGTTGGCAATCCCGCCCACTGCCCGAGATTGAATGGTCGAGGTACCAATATCCTCGTAAGAGAGCTGCCGAAATAGTTCCCCAAAACCTTCAATGTGCTTGTCAAACAACGGTGTGAGCGCCTCAGGAGTGCTATCTCTGCCGGTAAACCCGGTGCCACCGGTGGTAATGACCACTTGCACGTTGGGGTCCGCTATCCACGCCGACACAGATGCGCGCATGGCGTAGACGTCGTCGGGCACAAGCTGGCGGTCGACCAGGCTGTGCTGATCAGCCTGTATGAATGCGGCCAATAGATCGCCGGATTTGTCGTCGGCAAGGGTTCTGGAATCTGAAATAGTGAGGACTGCAACACGAAGATTAGGCATAGGCTCAATTGCACATTTTCTAATGAGTGGCTAGAGTACCCGCATTTTCAGGACAGTCCAAAAACGTGGCAAATCAAGTAATTGAAGGGGATCGCCTGTTCTTCATAGCGGAGAGCTTGGCACAGGAGTTTTCATCGTTTCCCGACACCGATTTAGAGCAAAAACCAGCGCCTGGTTTGCTCTCACAGCGCGAAATCAACCACCTCAACGATAACATCGCATCGTTGGATATTGACGCCTATGTAGAGCAGGTCATCGCTCCGGCAGAAGCGCAAGGCCGCAAAGCCGCACCAGAAATTGTCCGGCAGCTAGGACGCCTGCTGGAGGAAAAAAGCAGCGGACCCTACTATCAGGCCATTTTAGAGATGGATTTTGGTGGCGGCCAAAGCCGGCAGATCGGTTTTATCGCCCAAGATCGCTCCACCGAACTGGGCAGTTGGATGCCGCAACACCATCTTATGGCTGTGGAATTTGCGGAGCAGTGCTCGGCAAGGGTGATGCCCATCGTCACCTTCATGGACACCCCTGGGGCCGATGCCGGCGAAGAGGCCAATGCCAGCAATCAGGCTCATAGCATTTCTCGTCTGATAACCGCCATGAGCAACGTGCACGTGCCCAACGTGGGCATTATTTTCGGCGTGGGTTATTCCGGCGGCGCCATTCCACTGGCGGCCAGTAACCTGATTCTGTCTCTGCGTGACGGTGTGTTCAGCACCATTCAGCCTGCAGGCTTGGCCAGCATCGCGCGACGTTTGAACCTTTCATGGCAGGAATGTGCCAAATACGTGGGCGTGTCTGCCCCGGAACTGCACAAGCAGGGCAACATTGACGCCATTGTGGATTACAGCCCCACAGATTCGCCGGAAAAGATTGAAAATTTGCGGGCGGCCATCGTGGGCAGTTTGACCAACATTGAAAGTCAGACAGCCGAGTTCGTGTCCGAGAATCCCTACATTCTCGATCATTACCGTCAAAGTTTGCTGCGCTATCTGAAAGACCACACAGCAGGCGACAAGGCCAAGCCGGTCAGCCCCATGAGCTTTAGTGGTACCCGGAATCCCACCGAGTATTTGAACGTGTTTGGTATCGCCTACCGCTATCTGCGTTATCTGCGGGTACGCAAGCGCATTAAGGCTACCAGCACCCAACAGTACGGGCGCTTGGCTCCTCAAGAAATACCCTCTGGGGAACTGCATATCCGTGCAGACCGGGAGCGACGGCAGACCTTTTTGTACTGGCTCCAAGATCCGGACAAGGTGGTGTACGACGACAGTCTGGCCAAGGCTTGGCGTAACTATCTCGATAAACGCCAAGCGGTTAACGACGAGCGGGGCCGCATTGCGCAGATGATTTTCGGTGAACCGAAACAAAACTACGAAAACGCCCGCAACACGGTTGTCGCTTCATTCGGAGCATTTCTCTACAACCGCTGGAAAAAAGAAGCCGCAGGCAACTTGGCCGCGCTGAAAGATTATTTACACAGCGTCACGGACACGCGCCAGATCCTGCAGGTGGATGCCATTGCTGCGCCGCGGGATCTGTTGCAGGCCATTCGAAACAACGATGAATTGGCAAGCGTCCTGCGGGGACAGTTTTCCTACGAAGGCCGTAAGCTGCTGAGCGAAGATAGCGCCTCGGACAGCTATGTGGCGAAACAACTTATCGCCGAACTGAACATGGTAATCACCGGGCCACGCTTAGCGGGTGCCGAGGGGGCCAGCGATATTCAGGCGAACCGGGCGTTTTTGGCGGCGGCGCTGCCGGAGTTTATCCCGGCCCTTGTTGACCGCGCGGTTCCTGTGGCCATTGCGGATATGAACGTGCTGGACGTATTGCTGCACGAAGACCTGCGTCAGGACTTTATCGCCGAGTGCGAAAACCTGCTGTTATTCGACGGGGTTTACGATCAGGCGCTGTCGCGATTGGAAAGCGTGGCTCAGGAAGCTCAAGGTTCACAGTCGCTGTCAGAAAAGTCTCTGGGAGAGTTCTTGCAGGGAGCGCTGTCAGCGGCGGCACCGGAAGACAGTCTGGCCGAGCACCAAACGAGATTCTTTGATTGGTACGAACGCGCCAACAAGATGCCCAAGAGCGCGGAATTTTTCCAAACCGTGGAAGAGTGGAAGAAGCTTAGTTTTACCCACTTGTCCGATGCGTTATTCGTGGTGGTGACCTACCTGTTTACCAATCTGCTGCAAAGCTACCAAGGCGCCCAACGTGACGGTAAGACCTACCAAGGTCGCATCGCACCGCGCAACATTGGCCGGCGGAAGGACTTTTGGAACCGCTTGGACATGGCTTATAACGATTTGCAGATTCAGCGCGTGCTGAAGGATGTAAAGGCCAGCACCACGTTTACTTATCAGGACATCATTGACCGATACTTTGACGGCTGGGAAAGCCGTTACGATGACTTGCTCAGCTCTGACCCTTGTTCTTTCCCCGGCTTCCGACTGTCCATTGAAGGCGCCTTGAACAAAGGCTTACCGCCCTGTGGTGTGGTTACCGGTATCGGCGACTTCAAGGGTGAGTCAAAGACCCGAGTGGGCGTGGTGATTTCCAACGTGCAATTCCAAGCCGGCGCCTTCGACATGGCGAGTGCGGAAAAGGTAATTCGTCTGTTGGTTGAATGTGCCGAGCAAAGCTTGCCGGTGGTGTGTTTTATTTCCTCTGGTGGCATGCAAACCAAGGAGGGCGCTGGAGCGCTGTTCTCCATGGCGGCGGTCAATGACCGTATCACCCGCTTTGTGCGCGACCACGACTTACCGGTAATCGTCTTTGGTTTCGGTGATTGCACCGGAGGGGCTCAGGCCAGTTTCGTGACCCATCCGCTGGCTCAGACCTACTATTTTTCCGGTACCAGCATGCCTTTCGCAGGGCAAATTGTGGTGTCGTCGAACCTCCCTTTAAAGTCGATTCTGGCGAACTATCTGTCCGCAACCCCCGGATCCATGCAGGGATTGGTGCAGCATCCGTTCTACAGTGAGATTGATGAACAGTTGCGACGGGTTGATCCCGCCATTCCTTCCCCTCAGGAAAGTGTTGAAGAGGTGATGGAACGAGTGCTTAGCGGTGGTTTGGCCGAGCAGCGACCGATAGTGGTAGCCCAGCGTGAAGTGTTTGCGCCGGAAGATCTGATCAAACCGGTGAAAAAAGTACTGATTCACGCCCGGGGCTGTACTGCGGCCAAGCTGATTCGTATCGCCCAGCAGCAGGATGTGGATGTGGTGCTAGTGCAAAGTGATCCGGACATGGAGTCCATGGCGGCGGATCAACTGCGGCCTCAAGACACCCTAGTGTGTATTGGTGGTAACACCCCTGACGAGAGCTATTTGAACGCTAAAAGTGTTCTCAACGTGGCCCAAATGCACGGCGTCGATAGCTTGCATCCGGGCATCGGCTTCTTGTCCGAAAACTCCGACTTTGCGGACATGGTGCGTAATCGCGGCATCAACTTTATCGGCCCGCCGGTGCAAAGTATGGAAACCATGGGCAACAAGTCCAATGCCATTAACACCTCTATTCGGCTCAACGTACCGGTGGTACCCGGTAGTCACGGCATCATGACCGATGTGGAAAAAGCTGCCGTGGTCGCCCAGGAAATCGGCTATCCCATATTGATCAAGGCCGTGCACGGTGGGGGTGGTAAGGGTATTCAACTGGTGAATGACCCTGAAGAATTTGAGCAGCTTTTCTATCGGGTTGGTGTGGAGGCGCGAAGCGCTTTCGGTAACGGCGACGTTTACCTAGAAAAGTACGTGACCTCCTTGCGTCATATCGAAGCCCAGCTTCTGCGCGATACCCATGGCAACACCCACGTTTTGGGAATACGGGATTGTAGCGTGCAGCGGGACAAGCAAAAGGTCATTGAAGAATCCGGCTCTACCATGCTGCCCAAAAAGTTGCTGGATACGGTAATGCGATCTACGGCGGACATTGCCAACGAGGTTGGCTATATCGGTGCGGGTACCGTGGAGTTTATTTACGACCTGAAGTCGGATGCGGTGTATTTCATGGAAATGAACACCCGCTTGCAGGTAGAACACCCTGTGACCGAGTGGACGTCCGGCGTCAACATCGTCGCCGAACAGTTCCGCATCGCCTCCGGCGAGTCCATTGCCGAGCTCAAGGTGAAGTCCGATGGTTATTCTATCGAGGCGCGGGTAAATGCCGAACGTATCGTGCAGCAAGCCGACGGCTCCTTGGTCTTCAGGCCGCACCCTGGCGAAGTTCAGGAATGCGAATTCCCGGAAGAAGAGGGTGTGGAGATCATTACCACGGTAGGTCCGGGCAAGTTCATCTCGCCATATTACGACAGTATGGTGGCCCAGATTATTGTGCACGCCAAAGACCGGGATGCGGCGGCTGATAAACTGATCGCTTACCTCAACAAGGTGACGATTTCCGGGATCTGCACAAATATACCGCTGCTACGCTTGGTGTTGGCTGATGAGGTGTTCCGGAAGGGCGAGTACGATACCGATTACCTGCCCCAGTTACTTCAGCGCACGGATATCGAAAAACTCATCGGTGAAATCAACGCCAGTGGCGGCGCCGGTGGTGGGATTGATGTGGAGAGCATTCAGATTGATGGCACCGACGAACTGAAGGTGCTGGCCCCAGCGACGGCGATCTTTTATAGCACGCCATCGCCATCGGAGCCGGAGTACGTCAGCGTTGGCGATGTCATCGACCTCGACCATACCTTATGCCAACTTGAGGCCATGAAGATCTTTAACCCATTGGCGTTAAACGACTTCAATGCCGAAGGCGATGTTTACGATCCATCACGTCGTTATCGGGTGACGCGGGTCAATATGAGTAACGGGCAACAGGTCAACGTAGGGGATCTGCTCTTCGTTGTCGCGCCTGTCTAGTTGCTAGCCTCAGGCCGTTCTCGGTTGTTCGAATCGCGCCGGTTCTGGCGCGATTCCTTTTACGGTGAGTTCGGTGAAGTGGGGAAGAGTGCCTCAGCTTGACGGTTAACTGCGACAAATCATCACATCGCAGGGGGTGCGGTTTAGCACACCACGAGCGGTGGATCCGATCAGCAGGCGATTGATAGCGCTGCGGTTGTTGCTTCCCATGACGATCAGGTCAGCATTGAAGGCATTGGCTGCCGCCAAGATTTCGGTCTTGGGATCTCCCATATGAAGTTCCACAGCGTTGGCTCCGAACCCGGCTGCCTCCGCTGCGGCATCTACCTTGACCTGTGTTTGTTGTTTGATTTCTTCTGTGAGCTCCGCAAACGACCAGCTTAGCCCCGCAGCCGCATCCGGGCCTGCGAATGCCCGAGTTAACGGGGGAATCACCGAAAGGATTTTCACGTTGGCAGCAGTTGTAAAAAAAGATGCTTGCTCTAAAACGTTTGCCATATGGTCGCCAGTTTCCACGGCAATCAGCACATTCTTGTAGGCTTGGTTGCCGCTGTCAGGGTGCACGGCTAAAACATCACAATCGGTGGCATTCAAAACCGCGTGTGTGGTGGAGCCGAGGAGCCGCTGAAAACCGCGGCGATTGTGAACCCCGATGACCAGTAAGCTGGCCTTGAGTTGCTTCACGGCATCAGCAATCTCTGTGGCCGGATTTCCCTCTAGTACGAGCAGGTCTTTGTCGTCGAGACCTGTGATTTCTTTTAAAAACTCGTGATTTGCTTGAACGGCTTGCTTGAGCCAATCCGTGAGGTAGCCTGCGATGGGCGCGAAGTCCAAGTCCGTATAGGCGTTGCCGGCAGGTTTTATGACGTTGATTACCCGACTTATGGCATCTTGATTCTTGGCTATTCGGGAGCTGACTTCCCAAACGTGTTTACCCTCTTCATTAGACTCTAGTGCGGTCAAAATATTTTGCGTGGTCATAGCGGCCTCTGTTTATGATCGGGATACTTGGACTTTGGTTAAGTGCCTGACTGCCGAAGGCACATCTTGAGCCTTGCCTATCGACGGCAATCGCGCCAAAGGCCTGCCGGTTGTGTCGCCAGAGATTTAGCTCAGCAGCGCATCAACGACAATCAGGCCAAGGGCAATAACGGCAGCGCCGATGATTAGGGCTACAACTGCCCCGACCAGTACTGTTGAAGGTTTGATGTCTGACATGGCTGTCTCCCATATGAAATGTCACGCAAAGTCGGCGCTGTAAAGACGGCCTCTCTGGTGTGGCCATGTTGGGAGATTTCACGATGGGGAGCCATCTCAGGCCTGTGCGCCGCATCGCACTTTGGAGCAGAAGTTGGGGGAAATTGGGCTAACCCGTCCGTTTAGGTGTCCAGCAGGGCGCCGGGTAGCATCAGCAGATAAACGCCGCGAACAATGCAAAGGGTGGCAATGACCAGAATGATTTGTTGGCTGATGCGCTGAAAGCCGACATCGTGCCAACGGGCCAGTATTTTAACGCCGGTCCGGGTACCCAAGACCGCGGCAAAAATCACCAGGGGAAAAAGCCACCAGGCCAGTTGGCTGTCTACGCTGATCAACACGCCGTAGTAGGTGATCCGCAGGCCATGCCCGATAGTTTGGGTTAGGGCTTTGTTCGCTACGATGCTCTGACGACCCAAACCGCTGTTGAGATAGAACAGATCCAGCAGTGGGCCAGCAGCGCCGGCAATCAACTGGGCGAAGGTGACCAAGAACCCGCAAATTACCGTCGTAACAGGCTTGGTGATGTTCAGCCCCTGTAGCCTCTGGCTCCACCGGCCTGCCCAGGCAAACACACCGATCAAAATCAGTACCCAAGCTGGCTCGGGTATCAGCACAAGATAGGTGGCGATGCCGATAGCCCCGACTGACCCAAGCAAGTAGAGGGGCATTAGCCCCCACAAAATATGCTCTTTCAGCATGAAGGCTCGGGAGCCATTTGCCGTCAGTTGGGTCGCCGCATGCAACACCATGGCGCTACTCACCGGCAGCAGGGTGATGAGAATGATCAGCAACACCATGCCACCAGCCATGCCGACGATGCCCGACAAGACACTGGTGGCGAAGGCGCTAAGGGCGATCAGTGCCCAAAGTATGGGAGCGGACATCATTGGGAGAGATTAGGTGCAGATGATGTATGAATAAAGGGATCGAATAGAATATGATTTATGCTTCAAACGAAACAAACCAGTCGACTGGAGCCAGTGGCTCGCCCAGATCGAATTTTTAGCTTCGGAGAGTTCTCTTGTGATTGAAAACTTGGAAACCCTAATAGCGCTGTCTAAGGCCGGGACGATGATGGAGGCCAGTACCGCTCTTCGTATCTCTCAGTCTGCGGTCTCCAAACGCATTGCGGCTCTTGAGCGCTACTACGATCGAGATTTGATCGAGCGCCACGGCCGTCGGGTGGTGCTAACCCATCATGGAACCCGGTTGGTCGAGCGAGTAACACCCCTGCTGTCGGAGTTGCGCAGCGTGTTTTTGGAGGATAACGCCCTGCGTAAGGGCAAGATTATCCTTGGGGTATCGGAAGCTATTCTGGCCAGCTGGGGTTCTACCCTGTTTGCCCAAGTGCGCGACTGTATGCCCGGGGTAGAATTTGAATTTCATGCCCAGCGATCTCCGGTGGTACTGGACCGGCTGCGTTCCGGTGAATACATGGTAGGTATCTGTACCGGCAGCCCAGATGCCGATACCGATCTGGTTTCCGAGGTCATACGCCAAGAACCCATGGTGATCATTCCCTCAGGTCTGAAGAAGATCAAATACCGCAGTGGCGCGCCCTTGGATGTGATGACCATCGAGTCCCGATCCGGTGCCTGGGGATCCATCGAGGAAAACATGCAGCGTTTGAACCTGAACCGCAGTACGTCGTTGGAGTCGTTTTTTGCCGTTGCCCAAATGGCGCTTTCCGATTTCGGTCATGGGCTGGTGCCTACTGGTGTGGCTAAAACACTCGGTATTGCAGACAAAAAGCTGATTCGTTTGCCGGCAGAGGATCTGGCCCGTCCGGTACGATTTGTGGCGCGTAAGTCCATGTTCGCCCAGCCCCTTGTGCGCACCTTTTACAACGAAGTATCCCAGCTAACGGCGTCAATCGCGGACTGAGGCCGGCAGACCGTCTGGACGGGCTTAGGCAGCGGTGAGCCCCTGGGCCTGTTGCAGGCACAGTTCTGCCAGCCCCTCTACCCACAGATCGTCGTCGTTAATGCAGGGGATCAGGGTAAAGGACTCTCCGCCGGCAGCAAGGAAGGTCTCTTCGCCCTGCATGCCCATTTCTTCCAAGGTCTCTAGGTTATCCACGACGAAGGCTGGACAGGCCACTGCCACATGCTTGATCCCTTGGCTGGGCATCTGTTCCAACACCTGATCGGTGTAGGGGGTGAGCCATGGAATGCGGCCCAGACGAGACTGAAAGCTCACGCTGTAGCGATCGGCGGGAAGATCCAGATACCCGGCCACTTCCTTGGACGTGACGAACACTTGGTGCCGGTAGCAGGTCTTGTGCGCCACGGACTCAACCTCACAGCAGTTTTCCCGCTTTAGGCAGTGTTCATTGGTTGGGTCGGCCTTGCTTAAATGACGCTCAGGCAGCCCGTGATAGCTGAACAGCAGATGATCCCAGCGCTCAGGTAAATGGTTGCGAATGTTCTCTCCCCAAGCTCTCGTATGCTCGGGTGCCTGATAAAAGGGTGTGATGACGTCGCCCTGCATACCAGTGGGTAGGTGCCCCATGGCTTCATTTACCGACGTGGTGATGGTGGAGTCCGCGTAGTGGGGGTAGAGGGGAACAATGCACACCTGAGTGACACCGTTCTCGTGCAGGGTCTGCAGGCCGTCGGCGATGGAGGGCTTGCCGTAGCGCATGCTCAGGGCAACCGGTGCCTCCAGTCGCTGGTGCAGTTTGTCCGCTAACGCCTGGCTCTTGACCAGCAAAGGCGAGCCTTTCGGTGTCCAGATTTTGCTGTAGGCCTCGGCGCTGTCCTTGGGGCGAAAGGGCAGAATGAAGGCGTTGACGATAAGCGCCCGCAAAGCCCAAGGCACGTCGAGAACATGGGGATCCATCAAGAATTGGCCTAGGTAACGGCGTACATCTTTGACCTCGGGTGAATCCGGTGTGCCTAGATTAATCAGCAAATAGCCGATCTTGCTGGGTTGCTCGCTCATACTGGCAGGGCCTTTGATCTTCGGGAAACGATGCCGGTAATGGTTCCAGTGAAGCCGTGTTTATCTAGTGAATTTTTATCGGTTCCGCTAGTATTTGCGCCCTCAAAGCAGGACACCCATTCACCGTGACATTGATTCTGGATTACGACGCAGGAAACCTTGGTAGCGTCAGACGCGCCTGCACCGAAGTGGGCTTGAAGGCAGAATTTTCCGCTGATCCAGCGGCTGTGGCCCAAGCTGAACGCATCATTTTTCCCGGCGTCGGCGCCGCGGGAAGCGCTATGCGCAGCCTGGCTGAGCGAGGTCTCGATGTGGCGTTGAGGCAGGCGATTGCCAATGGCACGCCGGTACTGGGCATCTGCCTAGGAATGCAGGTGTCTTTGGAGTATTCCGAGGAAAACGATACTCAAACTCTTGGCCTAATCGCCGGCCGGGTGCAGCGCTTTCAGCTTAACCACCCGGAGCTAAAGATTCCCCACATGGGTTGGAACGAAGTCAGAGTGCGACAGCCCCATCCGGTGCTGGCCGGGATCGAAGCCGGGGATGAATTTTATTTTGTGCACGGTTATTACCCGAAGCCCACAGCGCCAGAACATGTGTTGGCAGTAACGGATTATGAAGCGGATTTCGCCTGTGCATTGGGCAAGGACAATTACGTCGGCACTCAATTTCACCCGGAGAAGAGTGGTCGGGTGGGCCTGCGGCTTTTCGAGAACTTTGCAAAGTGGGACGGTGTCTGGAAGCCAGAGGGAGTGGCCCATGCTCAGTAAACGTGTGGTGGCCTGTCTGGACGTTCGTGACGGGCACCTAGCCAAAAGCGTCAAGTTCGTTAACACCCAAAATATCGGTGACCCGATTGAAAAGGCCCGGGAATACTATTTGGATGGCCTAGACGAGCTGGTGTTTTACGACATCACCGCCTCCAGCGATAAGCGCAACATCATGTTGGACGTGGTGGAATCTGTGGCCAGCCAAGTGTTTATCCCGCTGTCCGTTGGTGGCGGCATTCGCAGCGTCGCCGATGCCACCGACCTTCGCTTGGCCGGTGCAGAAAAAATCAACGTGAACTCGGCTGCAGTAGCGCGTCCGGATTTGATTAACGAATGCTCCGAGGCGGTAGGGGATCAAAACATCGTGCTGTCCATGGATGTGCGCAGAGTGGCGGCTAATGCGCAGCAGCCCAGTGGTTTCGAAATCGTCATCAACGGTGGCCGGAAACCCACCGGTCGAGATGCCTTGGCTTGGGCCTTAGAAGGAGAAAAACGCGGGGCTGGCGAACTGGTGGTGAATTCCATCGATGCCGATGGCACCCGGGATGGTTACGATATTCCCCTGACGGCCATGATTGCCGAGGCAGTGCGGATTCCGGTCATCGCCTCTGGTGGGGCGGGTTTGCCCGAACACCTGCACGAGGTATTAACCCATGGTAAGGCCGATGCCGCACTGGTGGCCTCCATGGTGCACTACGGCGACTACCGGGTAAGTGGACTGAAGCAGTATCTGCACGATCAGGGTCTGAAAATACGGATGTCTTGGTAGGCGAATCAACTTATGGCAGTAGCGAAGGAGTGGTGGTTGTGAAAGCAATTCAAGTAGAAGGTGACGGACTTGTTTGGGCTGATTTTGAGCGCCCGGTATGTGGACCCGGGGAGGTGCGCATACAAGTCGCGGCTTCAGCCATTAATCGTGCAGATCTATTGCAGCGCGGCGGTGGTTATCCGCCACCTCCCGGTGCTAGCCCCATCATGGGCTTGGAATGTTCGGGTATGGTCATCGAGCTAGGCGAGGGGGTTTCAAGCTACGCGGTGGGCGACGAGGTTTGTGCTTTGCTGGCTGGCGGTGGCTATGCCGAAGAAGTGGTAGTGCCAGCAGGTCAGGTACTGCCGGTACCCAAAGGGGTGGCCTGTGTGGATGCCGCGGCCTTGCCCGAGGTCTTTGCCACGGCTTATTTGAATCTTTACATGGAAGCGGCCTTAGCCCCGACAGAACGGGTTGTCATTCACGCCGGTGCCAGCGGTGTGGGTACCGCGGCCCTGCAAATGCTCAAACACAGCGGTAATCCCAGCTTTGTCACCGTAGGCAGCCAAGCCAAGCTCGATCAGTGTATGGCACTGGGGGCTGCCGGCGGTTCCATTCGTCACGAGGGTTCGTTTTTGCCCGCACTGCAAGCGTGGCTGGAAGCGGAGGGAGCAGCTGGCGCGGATGTGATCTTGGATCCCGTAGGTGGTCAATACCTTATGGATAACCTAACGGCGCTGGGTTTGGGCGGACGCCTAGTGCTGATTGGTTTGATGAGCGGTGCGGTAGCCGAGGTCAATCTGGGTCTGCTGATGATGAAGCGAACACGGGTGATTGGCTCCACGCTTCGAGCGCGACCGATCGGCGAAAAAGCACTGGTCATGGATGGTCTGCGGCGGGATGTGTGGCCAAAGATCGAGTCCGGTGACATTACACCGGTGATCGAAGCGAAGTTCCCAATAGAGCAAACTGCCGACGCTCATGCTCTGATGGCCGGCAACGATACCGTGGGTAAAATTCTACTTACCCTATAAACCTGTCTTAGGCCGGTTCTTAGGGGCTGGTTCTTAGGGGCCGGCCAGTCCTCGCTTACATGCTCGTGCGCTAACACGACTGGGCCTTTGTGATCAGTGCGCCATGCTTCAGTCATGGGCAGGCATCGTTTCAAGCGGCAAACCAATTCCCCCGTCTTGCTGGCGGTGCATCAGCCTGTGCCGGTAGATGAACGCTTGGGCGTCTTGAGTAGCGGCACCCAAAGTGGGAACACAAGAGAGCAGAAGAAGGCCGTCACAAAGACTCATAGCAAGAGCTACGTAAATGGCGCTGTAAAAGGCGTTGTAAAAGACGCTGTAAACGGCTCCGTAAACGGATTCTCTCTGATTGAAGTCGCCGTGGTTCTGGCGCTGGTGTCGCTGCTGATTTGGCTCGCGGTACCTCGATACAGCGCCCAGCAAGACCAAGGCTACACCACGGCAATGCAGCTGGAACTGCTGGCCTGTGTTCAAACCCTCCACGGCTTTGAGTTGACCGCAAGTCCGTCAGCCGAGAACCCATGGCTTACCCTAGCTGATGGGGACGGGGACGGCGTCGGTGATCAAGCCAGCGGCAGCCTAGCCGACAGCCTATGTCCCCTAAGCCCCAGTACACAGCGGGCCTATAACGTTCAGGTACAGGGCAGTGAAATGGGGTTTGTCCTACGTGCGCGGCGGCTTTCGGCGGATTTGGAGACGAATTCAGCGGCGGGTTCAGGGTCGGTTTGGGCCGTAGATCACCTCGGCCGTCAAAGTTGGCATGGGGACGGGCTGGCAGGGTCTGGGCAATGACTTTTCGACGCCGCCTTACTAAGACGTCTGCCGAGGGCTGGCGTGGATTCACGGTTCTTGAGGTGCTGTTGGCCACCCTGTTGCTGTCGGTGCCGGTGGTAGCGGTGCAAACCTTGATGCTTCGATCCGTCAGTCATGGGCGCTGGGTGACACAGCAGCATCTCGCCCAGCAGGCGGGAGAGACGGCGCTGAACCGAATTTTTGCCTTTCACGCCCTTGGCCTATGGCCCGACAATCTGACGATACCCGGGCATTGGCTACCGTCTTTAGCGGTGTCGCTTAGCGACTTGGGTACGGTCACGACTGCCACCAACTGCGTAAATCGTTGGTGTTCTGTCGATCAGTGGGTGGCCTACGAGCAGGCGACCTTGGTTTGTGCATTGGATTACCAAACTGAACCCTCAACCTGCGATGAGCTGCTCGGGGACGGTGAGGGGGCTCTCGGGGCGCCAGCGCTTGGCGGGTCTTCCCGCTCTGTATGGATGCCTCGATTGCTGGGTTTTCAGGTGACCTTGACCGTAGACGATGCTCTAGGCCTTGTTTTGAGTTGGCCTCGCAGTACGGCCTTCACTCGCGCCGCCGGAATAGCGCCAGATCCGAGTGCTGGGTGGCATCAAATCACCTTGGGTGTAGCGCAATGACGAACTTAGAACCACCTGCTCAGGGATTAAACAGCCAGGGACAAGGGATCAACCCTGCTGTTCGAGGCTCGGGACTAAAAACTACGGGTTTAGTGACAAAGAGTTCAAAGGCAAAGGATTTAAAGACGAAGAATTTGAAGACTGGGGCTCAGGGTGAAGCGCCCAGGGTCTAAGCATGTTACCCCAGGTTTCGGCCTGCTGGAGCTACTTGTTTGCCTTGGGCTGGGTTTGTTGCTGTTGCTGGCGCTTGGCCACTTACTGGTGTCGGGAAAAACGTTGAGTCGGCAGTTAGGGCAACGCGCCGACCAGCAGGAACGTATTGGCTTGGTCACTCATATCCTAAGTGTCGCCCTCAAGGGCGCAGGACACTTGGGCTGTTTAGCGGAGCAGGAGTCCATGACCAACCTGCTGAATTCCGACTGGGCGGATTTAGTGGCACTGGCGCCGGTGCCAGCGGTGGAAATTGTCGCCGACCCACAAAGCTCAGCGGATTTTGCAGACATCGACAATCTGGCGGAAGGGTCTCAGGCCCTCATCCTGAGGGGTTACGCTCGTCCGCTGGCCAGATTAAATCAACCCTTGGGTGAAGAGCGCGGTGAAGGGTGGTTAAGCGACAGCAGCTCACGGGTCGACTCGGGTGACGTGGTGCTAATCAGTGATTGCCGGCAGGGGGCGCTTTTTAGCGCTACCGGTACATGGCACTCCCAAGGACGGGTGCGCTTCTCATGGGCAGTAGGTGATGGCGATCTGGATAACACCCTTGTAGGTGAAATGTTCGATGGCACGCCGGTGCCAGGTGGTCTGAGTCAAATAGGTATGGGTTTTGCGGCGGATGCCGGTCTTTGGGGTAGCACGGGTTCGCGGCTTTACGTTGCTGAGAGTCGGGTGAGCACCGGCCCGCTCCAAACCTATGGGCTTTGGCAAAAACCTGCCCGAGGGAATGCACTGGAGTTGGTTACTGGAATTGACGGTTTGCGGTTTCGCTATGGGGCTTGGCGCAAAGGTGGCGGCGGGCACATGGGATACTTTGATCCCGACCAACTGCCTTCGGATGCTCGAGTGGTGCTGTTGTCCTTGCGGTTTTTTCTGTCATCAGTGCAACAAGAACCGGATGGCGGGGTAAGCTGGCGACGGGTGGAACTCGCCATACCCTTGAACGCCTCAGTACCGCGATCCTCAGTACCGCCATGATGAACCACGACCTTAACAACGGCAGAACGGGCAAGGTGGCTTCTTCCGCCCAAGGTGGGGTGGTGCTGCTCAGTGTTCTCGGCTTGTTGCTTTTGTTGAGCCTGTTGGCGTCTGACGCGGCTACCCAGTTGTCTTGGAATATCCAAATCTCCCGGCACTGGATCCAAGCCACTGGCCATCGAATTACCCAACATCAGTGGGTCGTTGAGCTGTACCGACTGGATCCGAGTTTGCTAGTGGCCGGCGCCGACAGCGTCGACTGCGACGCGTTAGCAGATGCCTGCATTTACTTTTCAGGGGAGCTCTCGTCTGGGGACACTTGGCACTTTGTTGTGGAGCCGTCGGGTGCTCAAGATGCTGGTGCGTCCATCACCGGCAGGGAGGACCCGGATCGGATTAGCGGCTGGTTGCGCCGACGGGCTGAGGAACCGACTAAGGTTGCCGCAGTCTGGATCGAAGGGTAGCGCTGATCCGGATCTACGGCGCTTCAGCCGCGGGTCTTTTTGTTGGTGGCTCCCCAGCCAGCGCGTTTAGGCGTTGGCAAGGGCCTGCAGTTGGCCTTCAAGGGTCTCTAGAGTTCCCTTGAGTTCTGCGGCTCTATTGCGCTCCTTGGCCACCACGGCTTCTGGGGCTTTAGCCACAAAGGACTCGTTACCCAGTTTTTTCTCGATTTTTTCCAGTTCCTGTTGTGCCTTACCAACCTCTTTGCCAATTCGAGCGCGCTCGGCCCCTAGGTCGATGAGGCCAGCCAAGGGCACCATGACCTTGAGTTCGCTAACCAAGCTTAGGGCATTCAAAGGCGGCTCGGCATCGTCGCCGAGCCATTCAATGGAGGTTACATTGGCCAGTCGCGCCAGCATGTTCTCGGCCTGGGTCGCATTGTCCCGATCTTTGGCTTCGCCGCCCTGCAGCAGCAAGGGGATTTCTTGGCTGGGCTTAATGTTGGCCTCACCGCGAATGGTGCGTATGCCGGTAATGACTGCCTTCAGCCATTCGGTTTGCGCCTCTGCCGCGTCGTTTGTTGGCATGTCGGTGCTTTCTGGGAAGGCTTGCAGCATGATGCTGGCATCCTGACCGTCATGGATCAGACCCAAGCGTCCGGCCACCTGTTGCCACAGGGTCTCAGTGATGAAGGGCATTACCGGATGGGCAGTGCGCAGCAAAACTTCCAGCACTTGCAGTAATGTGCGCTGGGCGGCCACGCGAGCGGCGGGGTCAGCGTCTTTGTTCCACAGCAAGGGTTTGCTCAGCTCCAAGTACCAATCGCAGTACTCGTGCCACACAAATTCGTAAACCGTGTTGGCGTATATGTCGAACCGGTAGGTGTCCAGAGCAAATCGGGCATCGTGAATCATGCGAGCGCACTTACTGAGAATCCACTGGTCCACAGCGCTGGGCGTGCTGGCCAAGGACAAGTCCACATCCTCGGTGTTCATCAGCACAAATTTGGAGGCGTTCCACAGTTTGTTACAGAAATTCCGATAGCCCTCGATGCGGTTGGTGTCAAAACGCACATCCCGGCCAGTGGTCGCCAGGGCCGCGAAGGTGAAGCGCAGGGCGTCGGTGCCGTAGGCGGCGATGCCTTCGGGGAAATCCTTGCGGGTTTGTTTCTCAATGCGCTGAGCCATTTTGGGCTGGGTAAGGTTGCTGGTGCGTTTGGCCACCAAGGCTTCTAAGTCGATGCCATCGATGAAGTCCAAGGGATCTAACCCGTTGCCCTTGGTTTTGGACATCTTCTGACCTTCGGCGTCCTTGATCAGGCCATGAATGTAGACGGTTTGAAACGGTATCTTGCCAGTGAAATGCAGTGTCATCATGATCATTCGGGCCACCCAAAAGAAAATGATGTCGTGGCCGGTGATCAGCGTGTTGGTGGGTAGGTAGCGCTCCAGTTCCGGGGTTTCTTCCGGCCAGCCTAGGGTCGCGAAGGGCCACAAAGCAGAAGAAAACCATGTTTCCAGCACATCGTCGTCGGCGGCAAGAGCCAGATCATCGGCCAAGCGATACTTGGCTCGAGCCGTGGCTTCGTCTTCGGCTACGTAGACGTTGCCGGCATCGTCGTAAAACGCCGGGATACGGTGTCCCCACCATTGCTGGCGACTGATGCACCAGTCTTTGAGATCCCGCATCCACGCGAAATAGGTGTTTTCATACTGTTTGGGCACGAAGGTGATGTCGCCGTTTTCCACTGCGGCAATGGCGGGTTCCGCCAAGGGGCCGATTTTTACAAACCACTGATCGGTTAACAGAGGTTCAATGATCGCGTTAGAGCGATCGCCCCGAGGCACCATGAGTTTGTGGTCTTTGATTTCCTCCAACAGGCCAGCCGCGTCCAGATCCTTAACGATCTGTTTGCGGGCCGCCACTCGATCAAGGCCCCGATAGGCCTCGGGTGCCTCACTGTTGATGGCGGCCTCAGGCGTAAAAATGTTGATCAAGGGCAGGTCGTGGCGAGCGCCCATTTCGTTGTCGTTAAAGTCGTGGGCCGGGGTAATTTTGACGCAGCCGGTACCAAACTCCCTGTCTACGTAGTCGTCGGCAATAACGGGAATGGTTCGGCCCACCAAGGGCAGAGTAATGTTCTGGCCTACTAAGTGGGCGTAGCGCTCATCTTCCGGATGTACGGCGACTGCGGTGTCGCCCAGCATGGTCTCTGGTCTGGTGGTCGCCACAACGAGGTAGTCTTTGCCGTCCAAGGTTTTGGCGCCGTCGGCCAGTGGGTAGCGAAAGTGCCACAGATGGCCCTGCTCTTCGTTGTTCTCTACTTCAAGGTCAGAGATAGCGGTACCTAGCGTTGGATCCCAGTTCACCAGACGCTTGCCGCGATAGATCAGGCCTTGATCGAATAACTGGATAAATACCTGCTGGACTGCGTCAGCGTAGCCGTCGTCCATGGTGAAGCGTTCCCGAGACCAGTCGATGCTGGCGCCCATGCGGCGAATTTGCTGGGAAATGGTGCCCCCGGATTCTTCTTTCCATGCCCACACACGGTCGATGAACTTGTCCCGACCCAGACTGTGGCGGTTCATGTTCTCGTCCGCCAGTTGGCGTTCCACCAGCATTTGCGTCGCGATCCCGGCGTGATCGGTGCCCATTTGCCACAAAGCACTTTGGCCCTGCATGCGTTGATAGCGGATCAGGGTGTCCATGAGCGTCTGGTTAAAGGCATGTCCCATGTGCAGGGTGCCGGTGACATTGGGCGGCGGTATGAGGATGCAGTAACCGTCACCGTTGCCGCTGGCTTTGAAGAAATCCGCCTTGTCCCAGTGCTCGTAGAGGCTTTGTTCAATGGCCTGAGGATTAAAATTGTTGTCCATAGTGACTCAAATAATGCTTGGTAATAGTGCTTTGTAATGAAGCTGGGAGGGCCGCCAGCCGGACTTGGTCTAGCTCACTGATCCCAATCGGTTAGCGGGTGGTGATGCAGAGGGTAACCCCGCTGACGATAAAACTTATAGTGTTCCCGGCGCAGGGTTTTGCTTGCATCCACAATGATTTCAGCTACTCGGTCAAAGCGACCAAAGTAGTCGGGGATGTCGTCGCCCAGATTAATCAGCAGTCCGGTGTCGTGCTTTGGTGCCTGCCAACCAATATGCACGGGGCTGCTCATGGCCTTGTCGCCCTGTTCTTGAATGATCTCGTGGGGCACCAGACGGTGTTTCGGGTAGTCCCACATCAACTCATCCACGGCTTGGGCCTGATCTGCATCGTTGACCCGCACATGCACGACCATGTTGTTGCCCAGTGCTTTTAAGCACAGGCGGCAGGCAAAGCGCAGACTGGCGTCTAGGTCTTTGTCTGGCAGCTCATAAAAATCGATGCGGGTCATAGGCTGGAGCGCGCAGTAAAATTACAGTCCGCTTTCAGCGACAAGGTAGGCAAACAGCTGAGCCACAGGCCGGCCGCTGGAACCCTTGGCCGCACCTTGATTGAACGAGCTGCCGGCGATATCCATATGCGCCCACTTATAGCCTTTGACAAAGCGGGACAGGAAGCAGGCCGCGGTCACGCTGCCAGCGCCACGACCACCCACGTTGGCCATGTCCGCAAAGTTGGTGTTCAAGCCGGCTTGATATTCATCCCACAGGGGCAAACGCCAGCTGCGGTCGCCGCTGACTTCGCCAGCTTGGGTGATGGCATCGGCCAGCTCATCGTCGTTGGCGAATAAACCGCTTGCGTGACTGCCCAGCGCCATGATGCAGGCACCGGTTAAGGTCGCCACGTCGATGATGGCCTTGGGCTTGTAGCTTTGCACATGGGTCAGCGCATCGCAGA